>JALOBP010000157.1 GCA_023228295.1 Methanoregula sp. | reverse complement strand
CAGGTGATGCCGGAATACAAACAACGGGTGTAATAATCTGCAGAAATACTATGGTGAATCACAATTCCGGATTTTATAATCACGGTACCGGAACAAAAATGGCTCTTCGTTATTTCAAGTGGGTAAGATAAACGATGAATTCATCCGCCATCGTATTACATGAGCCGCCGCGGGGGCGTCCCTTCGGGGGCGGCGGAGGTCATCGTAATGGGGGTTTGGGGGCGTTAGCCCCCATCAACTTGGTTACCAGGATCCGGGTTACCCACACGAATCCGCAAAGAGCCACAAAAATTTTTCCGGAGACCGGGTAAAACCATGGCCGAACATCAGTATGCTGACTTCATAATTTGGGGACTGGCGTGTTTTTCAGGGGTGACCGCGAACCCCAGAATTGCCGTCGGTGAACACCCGTACTCCCTTTTTTGCAAACCCCATAACGAAGATTTTAAGCAACTCACCGGCAAGAATACCTCCATTAGCACCAGCACCAGGGTGGGAACTGAATGGTAACAAAAAAGAAAGCAGCAATAAAAAAGAAGCCCCCTGCTGCCAGGGTCAGCACACGTTCCCTGCGGGATACTGCGGAAAAAAAACTCAACCAATCCCCGTGGGTCAAACCCGGCATGAAAGGACTGACTGCTGAGGAACTAATCCATGAACTCCAGGTACACCAGATCGAGCTTGAGATGCAGGCTGAAGAACTCCGGAGGTCGCAGCTCGCCCTTACGGAGTCACGGGACGAATATCTCGATCTATATGATTTTGCCCCCCTCGGCTATTTCACGCTGACGGGTACTGCCCTGATCTCGCGGACAAACCTTACTGCTGCGATGCTCCTCGGGGTTGAACGGAACCGGCTGAATAATGCACGGTTAAGGACGTACATCGTTCCTGAAGACCTTGAAACCTGGGACCAGTATTTCTCGGATCTGAAAAAAACCGACTCAAAACTCACCGCCACCATCCGGCTTAAACGGGCTGACACATCGGTGTTCCCCGCAAGGCTTGAAAGTATCCGGCTCGGAAGCAGCGACGGGCAATCGATCCGGGTAGCAGTCAGCGACATTTCAGATCTCGTTAAGGCTGAAACGGAACTGAAAGACACCAGAGACATGATCCTGCTGCAGGCCCGGATGCTCGATGCAGTCGGTGACGCGGTCATCGCGGTTGACCCAGACCACAAGATCATATTCTGGAACAATGCAGCAACCCGGATGTATGGCTGGAAACCCGAAGAAGTCCTCGGCCATGATACGATCGAGGTAACGGTTCCGGAAATATCAAAGGATGACGCACGGAAGATCATCTCGCAGCTTGATTCTGGAGAATCATGGTCCGGAGAATACCGGGTACATCACCGCGATGGCCATGAATTCCCTGTCCATGTAACCGACTCCCCTGTTTTCGATGACAACAATAATCTCATCGCGATCATCGGTGCTTACCACGATATCAGCAGACAACAGCGGATCCGCGATACATTGCAGAACAACGAGGATGACCTACTGCGGGCACGGGAACTGTTAGAAGCGGTAACGAAAGCAACCGACGTGATTATCGCTGCACAGGATGTGAATTTCCGGTATATCTACTTCAACCAGACCTATAAGGAAGATATTAAGCGGCTCACCGGCAGGGAACTCACGCTTGGCACCAGCATGATTGATGTGTTCGCAGGGACCCCCGAAGAACAGAAGAGGTCCGAAAAAGAATGGAGAAAAGTCCTGAATGGTGAGCAGGTAGACCAGAGAATAGAATTCAACGCACCCGGCAAGCCCTCAAGAATCTATCGCGTGCTTCACACGCCCCTCCGGGATGCGCAGGGAAAAATCGTGGGTGCCGGCGAAGTTGCTTTCGACATCCCCAGATTTGTGCAGGTTGAGGATTCACTGCGGGAAACCAAGGAATATCTTGACAACCTGTTCACTTGTGCCAACGCCCCTATTATTGTCTGGGATCCGCAATTCAGAATTACCCGGTTCAACCATGCGTTTGAGCACCTGACCGGCAGGAGCGCTCATGAGGTCATGGGAAAACACTTTGGCATACTCTTACTCGAAAACTACCTGGCAGAAGCTATGGATCTTATTAAAAAGACCATGGGTGGGGAGAGATGGGACAGCGTGGAAATACCCATTCTCCACAAAAATGGAGAAATCAGGACAGTACTCTGGAACTCTGCCTCAATTTATGGATCTGACGGTAAAAATCTCGTTTCCGTTATTGCCCAGGGGCAGGACATCTCCAAACGAAAAAGGATTGAGTCCGAGTATAGATTGCGGGCTGCCGACTATGCTGAACTGAATGTAATACTCCAGCAGGAGATCTGGCAGCGAAAGGAATCCGATACCACTCTTAAAAATACCTTATCGCTCCTCCATGCATCACTTGAATCAACCGCGGACGGCACCCTGGTGGTAAACGAACAGGGCAGGATCACCAGTTATAACCAGAATTTCATCACCATGTGGGGTATCCCCCGGGATCTGCTGGAGCGCGGGGATGACGAGGAGGTGACAAAATATGTCCTGCCGCAACTGAAAAATCCCTGGGGGGTTTACTGCCAATATCAAAGATCTCAATGCTCACACAGGGCGGGAGAGCTTTGACATGATCGAATTTTACGACGGGAAGATCTTTGAACGCTATTCAAAACCCCAGAAACTCGGGGATACGGTAGTTGGCAGGGTCTGGAGTTTCCGGGACATTACCGATCGCAAACATGCCGAGGAAAAACGTGTTTCATCCTTACAGGAAAAGGAGGTGCTGCTCCGGGAGATCCACCACCGGGTCAAGAACAACCTCCAGCTGATAAGCGGCCTTCTGGATATGACCCGTATGCGTTCTGCAGACGAGGCAACAACCGCCATCCTCACCGATATGATGCTGAAGATCCAGACCATGGCACAGATCCATACCCGTCTTTATGAAAGCAAACAGTTCGGGAAGATCAGTATCACCGCCCAGTTCAGGGACCAGGCTCTGGCACTGACGAATATTTTCTGCTCTAAAGGGCACGATATAACATGCGAGATTGCTCCCGGGGAGATATTTCTCCCGGTAGACCAGGCTATGCCCTGTGCACTCGTTGTAAATGAGATCCTTTCGAACGCCTATAAACATGCGTTCAAAGGGCGAAAACAAGGCAAAATCGGGATTTCAACGGTGCAGGAGGATGGCCGGATCAGGATCAATATCCATGATAACGGCGTCGGGTTACCTGACAATTTTGAACTTATGAGCAGCAAAAGTCTGGGGCTCAAACTGATCCGGACGCTGGTGCAGCACCAGTTGAAAGGAACGGTCCGGTTTGAGAACAGGGGGGGTACGGAGATCGATATAGATTTTCCGGTTATTAATGGGGTGAAATAACCATGTCAAAGATACTTGTTGTGGATGACGAAGCGATCATCTCGATGCAGCTCGAAGAGCGTCTGTGCGCCATGGGATATGCGGTAACCGGTATGGCCGCTTCCGGTGAAGATGCGGTTGATAAGGCGCGGAGTACAAAGCCCGATCTTGTGTTGATGGACATCGTGATGCCCGGGAAGATGAACGGAATCGAGGCGGCAAAAGTAATTACTACGGAACTTGATATCCCGGTGGTTTTTGTCACTTCATATGCTCAGTACTTCACTAATTTTTAGCTTGGGCTGAAGAGAATAGTAAGATCTAAATAGGCAGCGGGCGCCGAATATGTCCAATAGACGGCAAATTGCCCGCCAAACAAAGAACGTATTGCGAGCAGAAGAT
>JALOBP010000070.1 GCA_023228295.1 Methanoregula sp. | reverse complement strand
CAGTTCCATTCACATCGATAACATGGAAAAACTTGTGGACATGATCCAGTTTGATGACCTGTCAGAGCTCTATTTTGACCGCAGCGTGGTCCCTGATGACTGGTACAGCCACAGTGATATCTTCACGCGCCTCCAGAAGCGATCCGGCCACGAGAATATTTTTGTCCAGCTGGCAAACGTCATCAACAACACCAAGCCCGGGGGGCTGGTGGTGCTGGATTCCATCACAGATATCGCAACCCAGTCCATGGTGCCCGGCAGCTGGGAAAATTTGACCGGGTTCCTGCGGGGCCTGCAGCGGATTTCCAAACAGCGGGGGATCACCTGTTACCTCCTGTTCAGCCAGGGCATCCTTGAATCCTCAAAGGAAAAAGAGCTGGCAGAGATTGCCGATGCGGTCATGCTCTTCAAATGGGAGGAGAGCACGGGATCCCGACGGCACCGGGTGATGTATTTCGAGAAGTTCAGGGGCGTCATGCCCCAGCTGGAAGAGCGGGATCTCGTGAAGTTTGCGGTAAAAATCTCGACCGTTGGCGGGTTTGAAGTGAGCAACATCCGGGTGGTCATATGAACGGCGAGAGAGTCAAAGTCGGTATTGTCGGCCTTGACGATATGCTGGGCGGGGGCCTGATCCCGGGCAGCATCTGTGCCATCATCGGGACTTACGGTACAGGCAAGACCACATTCTCTCTCGAATTTGTCTGGGACGGGCTGAAGAAAGGGGAGAAGGTCATCTACATCAGCCTTGAGGAGCGGGAAGACCGGATTATCCAGTACATGCGGCTGAAGGGGTGGGATGTCGCACCCTACCTGAATAAGGCGCTGTATGTCATCAAGCTCGATCCCACGGACTTCAACCTTGCCAACAACCGGATCAAGAATGAACTGCCCAAACTGATCGAGGAGGTGGGGGCAACCCGGGTGGTCATCGATCCCATCTCCCTCTTTGAGGATCTGTTCTCTACCGATTCCGAACGGCGACAGGAGATGTTCCGATTCATCGAGGGGCTTCGGGACAAGAAATGTACCATCATGATGACTTCAGAGACTGACAAGAATAATGCCTTCTCGAGCCGGCATGCCCTCATCGAATACCTCTCGGATACGGTTATCCTGCTCCGGTACGTCCGGCCATCGGACCTGACCGATGTCCACCTCGCTCTCGAGGTGGTCAAGATGCGGATGTCATCGCATTCCCGGGAGATCAAGCCTTACGAGATCCAGCAGGACCAGGTGCTGGTATATTCAGAAGCGAACGTCTTTTAAAAAAAGGCTGGAAAAATTCTTTTTAATTGGTTATATCGATATTCCAAGGATATTCAGCAGAACGAGGATCAGGACACCGGGAAGCCCCCCGATGGCGCAGATGAGGACCGTTGCAAGGTTATAGCCAAGGTCCGGTTTTCCCATCCATTGCATCACACCGAGAGAATTGATCAGGAACAGGCAGATGATGCCTAAGATCGCATTCACTACAAGCACCGATACCCGTTTTACGAGATACCAGACGATTGCCACGATCGCCACGACAAGAATAATTGCAACCAGAACGTCGCTCATTGTAACCTATTTACCAATGGAAGCCGGTTGACAATACCTTATCGGTTTCCTGCACCAGAATGGGGTAAAAATGTGGTAAAACATATCATCGTCCTTTCAATAAAAAAAATAGCAAAAAAGGGGAAAACGATTTCGGAGTTTTCGGCTACGGATTCCCGTCAGACTTCAGCGGGGTGTAAATCTCCGGCCCGGGTCCCATGGGGGGGAGTTTGGGGACTAATGAGAGAGAAACAGACCAGTTACCAGGGTTATTCCGGCCAAGAACGCTAAGGTAAAATGTTCCACTCTCGGGAACGGTGACGAACACAAACGGGTGTGACGAACGTTCACCAAATCCCGGTTGGATGTATGAATTGTTTGCATCCATAAGGGGGGTGCCGTTTACATAATAGAGGAAATAATAAGGCGAGGCCAGACCCGTCTCATTCCTGCTGAAGAAATATTCACCTTTTTCCAGGGAGAATACAGGAGTGACCACAGTTCCGGAACCTGAAAGGTTCACCGGAGCTTTCAGGGGATTCGTTGTCACGAGCGGGGTGACCTCAGCAGTCCACCTGCCACTGCCGGAGATGTTCAACTGATATGTATCTTTCACGGGCGCCTGGAACGCCACCGATCCTGCATACGGGCCGCTTGTTGTGAACTGTGTTGCTGCCACGTATCCCTGTGACACGTTAGAAAAATCCAATTCCATCTTTTGTGCACCATCAGTCCAAAACGACACGACAATTACCCCGGGATCATGGGAGAACGTGGTATTCGGATGGCTATCAGACAGTTTGGTGAGACCCAATTCCTCCATCGGTGTGACGGGGACCGGAACTGCCGGAGTCTTCCCTGTGCATCCACACGCGAGAATGCAGATGAGGATAAGAATAGTTGTACAGATAATCGCTCTCATAAATTAACAAAGAAGATCCATAGTAAAAAAGATGTTGAAATAAACTGCCATTACCAACCGTGACCAGTCAGCTCATACCCATTTACCAACACAGGGCGCCCCCTCATTTTTATTTTAATCAGACGTCATTTACCAATAATCCGCTGGTTATTTATTTTTACGGACGGGAGGATAAGGGATCCGACGGTGCGAGTATCGGTGCCAAGGCCCGCGATAGTGAAGTGAAGGTCAAAGACATTACCGGAGAACATGGCGCTCCGGACGGGTTCCTGGTACTCCCCGCCTTCCATAAAGAAGGCATTGGAGAGTTCAACAGAAAACTCCCCGCTCATCGGATTTGCCGTGTGGGCACCGACCACATTGTGGATATAGATGACCTTCTCGTCATCAAGGGTGCTCCGCTTCCCGTCAATGACAAAGTTATGGTGGCCGATCCCCGGTAACCCGCCATACCCACCCCTGGAGGCGCTTGCCGTACTTTTTTTACCGTACCGGTATGCCGTCTTCAGGTCGTAGGCAAACGCCTCAAGAACCCCATTTTTAATAAAATCAATCCTGCGGGTAGGGGTGCCCTCTGCATCCCAGACTGTGCTGCCGTTTGCACCGGGGATATGAGGATCGTCATACATGGAGATTGCTGCGTCTGCCACAGGCTGCCCGAGGGACTGGGAAAATTTCGAGCGGCCGGCATGGACACTCCTCCCGTTCAGGGCGGGGACAAAGACATTTCCAAGGAGTTCCGCATATGCAAGCGGAGAGAGCACCAGGTTGTATTCGCCCGATGGGATGTCCGTTCCTTTCGCGGATTCGCTGGCAAAGAATGTAGCCCGCTCCCCAACATGGACCGGGTCGATCCGGTCGAGCGCCCACGAGTAGTCGAATTCATAGCCGGTGGACTGGTCACGGATAGCCTCGAGCGAGACCGAAACGCCCGTATGCTGATCAGTATACCGTATGCCATGACTGTTGGTGAGAACAACGCGGGTTGTTGAAAGGCCTGCTGATCCGGCAGTAACATCCGCATCGTGTTCTGCGGCCCCCAAAAGCATGGAGTCCAGCAGCTCGCGGGCGGCTTGTGGCTCTACGGCAAGCTTCGGGTCGAACACCAGCGGTGTCATCGGGATATCCGCAGGTCCCGGTAACCCGTCCCAAGTCTGTGGCGTTGCCAGTTTCCCGCTTGCGATTGCTGCTTTCAGGCAGCCCCGCCATTCCTCGGGGTTGTTGGTACTTGAAGAGCCGATCCGTCCCTTGAGGATCGTCCGGATGCCAAGACCACAGTCACGGGAGGTTGTCGCAAGGCTCACTTTCTTTTGTTTCAGGTCGGCCGAGACGCTCTCGCCTTCGACAAAGAATACTTCAACCTCGTCAACGCTCTTCTCCGCTTCCCGGATCAGTTCCTCAATCCACGCCACTGCCACCCACCACCGCATCGCATAACAGAATAAACGGAGCCCCGTCGCTCACCGGCACGCTCTGGCCGCCTTTGCCACAATACCCAGGGCTCATCTTCCGCTCGTTCCCGCACAGGGTTATCCCGTGAAGGGTTGTCAGGATTTCGCCCGACAGCGAGACGTCCCGCACCATCTTCGTGCACTCGCCGTTTTCGACAAGGTAGCCGTACTCCGCGTTGAACTGGAAGATGCCCCGTCCCGGATCGACCTGTCCGCCACGGGAGCCTTTTAAGAAGATCCCGTTTTTGCATTCCGCAAAAATCTCTGCTTCCGTGGCATCGCCTTCTTCGATGAACGTGTTGCTCATCCGGACAAGCGGGGGTTCGCCGGGCATTGCCCGGGCATGGCCGGCACAGCCGTTCCCAACAGACGCAAGCGACTCGCGGTTGTGAAGGAACGCGTTGATGACTCCTTTCCGGATGATCTCGGTCCGTTTCACGGCAACACCTTCGGCATCGACCGGGTCGAACCCGAACTCAGGGATGGTCGGATCATCTACGATGGTGAGGTTCTCATTGCCGATCCGTTCCCCGGTCCGGCCACTCAGGACCGAGTTGCCTTCTTGGATCAGATCACCCTCGCTGGCATGCCCGACAGCCTCGTGAGCAAAGACACCGGCGAGTTCCGGGTCAAGGACTGCCCGCATCTTTCCTCCCTTGGGTATGATCGCATCCAGCAGGGAGACTGCAATTTCCGACGCTTTCCTGCCGACATCCTGCTGGTGGCGGAGATTGAACCCGTGAATAGAGTGTTCCCGCTCATATCCCATCTGGACGTTGCCGTTCCTGGAGGCAACCGCAAGGACATTGAACCCGGACCTGCCCATCCAGTACTCGTATTCGTTGTCGGAACTGTCAATGAACCGGACATGCTCATCTTTCTCGATATAGTTTGCCCGGCGGTTGATGATTCCCTCACGGACTGCACTCATTTCTATCTCCGCAAGCAGTCGGGATTTCTCCTCGATATCAACGTCGCGGGGATCTTCTTTCAGTTCCGGAACCGGAAGGATACCCCGCGGGACATCCCCGAGCACAACCTGCTCTTCAGTGACAATTGCAAGCCGGGCTGCCTGGTCGAGGAGTTCATTGAATTTGCTCCCGGTACAGGGGGTATAATTATCGATCTGGAGCACTCCCCACCCGGTTTTCACCAGTACCCGCAGGACAGCTTTGTTGAAAAATGAGGTTCCGGAGGATTCCACTATGCCGTTATCGATATCGATATGGGTGACTTCGCCAGTCACATGCCGCAAATCGTAATAGGAGATACCGTACATCGTGCTCAGGCCAGGGTCTGGTTGACGGGCGGTACTTCAGCGATCATCGCGGTCGACCTGATCGCCATCTTCCGGAGCTTATCGAGGAACCCATCGGTATTTTCCGGCACGAGCGCTATCTTCAGAACATCTTCAATATTATCGACCGGTATGATGGTGACCATGGGCTTGAAGCGCTCCTCGATGAGAACATCCCCGACATTCATGCGGGGGATAAGAACGGTTTTAATACCGGCTTTTGCTGCTGCTTCAATCTTGTAGGTCACACCACCCACAGGGAGGACATCCCCGCGGACGGATAGCGACCCGGTCATGGCAAGATCCTGCCGCACGGGTATACCCTCAATGGCGCTCACTACGGCAGTCGCCACGCTGACGGATGCGGAATCACCCTCGACACCCATGTAGGTACCGATGAACTGGATATGGATATCGATATTCCGGACATCCTTGCCGGTGAATTTTTTGAGGATTGCACTTACGTTCTTGATCGATTCCTGTGCAATCTCCTTGAGCATACCAGTTGCAATAACGGTTCCACTTGCACCCTGGGCAGGGGTCACTTCCGCCATGATGGGAAGGACGGAGCCGGCATCGCTGCCGGTAACGGCAAGTCCGTTGACCCGACCGACACGGGTGCCTTCGACTACCGTCATCTCGTATTCGCGGAGGTGGCGGGTGATCTCATCGGATACCTGATCCTCAATGGACCGGGCAGTCTTCTTGGCAGTGATCACGTGTGCTGCAGTAGTGATGGCAGCATTCTCCTGTCGGGCGATATCCCCGGCAACCCGGATCAGGCCGCCCATGTCACGGAGCTTAAGCGTCAGATGACCTTTGCGGTTTGAACGACGGCGGGCTTCACGGATGATCTCATCTATCGCGCTCTGGTCGAAGTGCGGGATCTTCCCGTCATTCTTGACCTCTTGTGCAATGAACCGGACATATTTCTGGCGGTTCTCGGGAGTGTCGTCCATGCTCTCCGCCATGTAAACCTCGTAACCGTAGCCCCGTATACGTGAACGGAGTGCAGGGTGCATCCCAGATATGGCATCAAGGTTGCCGGCAGCAACCATGACGAATTTGCAGGGCACCGGCTCGGTCCTGACCATCGCGCCGCTCGAGCGCTCGCTCTGACCGGTGATGGGAAATTCACCTTCCTGCAGTGCGGTAAGGAGGTTCTGCTGGGAATGCGGATCGAGAGTGTTAATCTCGTCGATAAAAAGGACACCTCCATTCGAACGGTGGATAGCGCCTCCTTCGACCCGGTCATGGGCAGGAGTCTCAAGGCCGCCGCTCTGGAACGGGTCGTGCCGCACATCACCGAGCAGGGCACCGGCATGGGAGCCGGTCCCATCGATGAAGGGGGCGATGCTCTTGGCATCGTTGGAGACGAGGAGCTTGGGCACCATTGCCTCTTCGCGGGGAGTGGTATAGCGGAGTGCCATGAAGACAAATGCCCCCGCAATAAGCCCCATGAGGAGCTGCATCGTGATGATTGCATAACCGGCAATACCGAGAAGGAGGAGCATCAGGAGCGTGTGCCGGAACTGGATCTTCTTCTTTGCTTCAGCTTTATGCGCTCCGACGATCTGCTTTCCACGCCCGGCCGCAACGGTCCGGATAACCGGATTATTCGAATCGTCAGAGTTCGGGTAAACAAGGATATCCTGCAGTTCTTCCTTGGGCAGGAGCTCAGCCATGGCCTTGGCAAGCATCGATTTCCCGGTACCGGGACTGCCTATCATCATAACATGCCGGCGCTGGATGGCGGCTTTCCTGATGACTTCGACTGCGCGTTCCTGACCGATGACCTGGTCTATGAGCGATGCGGGTACTTCTATCTGGGATGATGTGGCAACAACACCATCCGGAGCCGGCGCTGCGGGGGGTGTTTCCGGGGGTACCGGTTCCTGGGGTGATGCTAAATGTTCAGAAATTTCCATATTGAAAAATCCCCCTTTCCAGCTGAGGAGTGTGATAATACTTGTCTCATCCTAGTTTAAGTACTTTCAGCTGATTGCATCGCCGTCAGAAACGCCCGGGAACAGGGTTTTTTTAGAAAAACACACATCAATGCAGAAAAATTACAATACTTACCGCTGAATAATTACTGCATACGAATCATGGGATCCCCGCACCCAAGAAACCAAGGAGCGATAGCATGAAGGTCATCAGTACGGAACATTCCCAGGTACTTGCCACCCGGGTGGCACGGGCACTGGATGTAAAACTTGTCGATGTGAAGTATTCACGTTTCCCGGATGGGGAGCACTATCTCCAGACCGGAGAACTCGATGACGAGACGATCATCATCGGCAGTGTTACTGACAACGATGCCCTCGTCCAGCTGCTGCTCCTGATCGATGCCTGCAGTGAGTCACGGTGCCACCTGGTCATCCCGTACATGGCCTATGCCCGACAGGACAAGCAGTTCAAGAAGGGTGAACCCCTGAGTGCACGGGCAGTGGCACGGGCGCTGGGCAGCGGGGTTTGTGATGTTACTACCGTCAATATCCACGATCCAACGGTATTACAGCATTTTTCAGTTCCTGCCCGGAACATTTCCATTGCCAAGGATATCGGGTCCTACCTGCAGGCGCTCGATCTCAAAAACCCGCTTATTCTCGCTCCGGACGACGGCGCCCTGAAATTCGCCGAGGGGGTGGCATCAGTTGGCGGATGGGAATTCGATTACCTTGAAAAAACGCGCATCAGTGGAAACGAAGTACTCATGGCACCCAAACAACTGTGTGCTGCATCCCGGTCTGTTGTCATCGTTGATGACATAATATCAACGGGCGGAACCATTGCTACCGCATCCGGCATGCTCTATCATCAGGATGCACAGGAAGTCTTCGCAGCGTGTGTTCATGGTGTATTTACTGAAGGCGCATACGGCAAACTGATCTCGAAGAGAATCCGTGATGTGATCTGCAGCGACACCATTGAACGGGCATGCAGCAGGGTTTCTGCCGCAGACCGGATCGCCCATGCAATGAAGAACCCGCGAGCCCCGTAACGGTATGACATTTCCCGTGATTCGCCCAACAGGTCCTTGTGTATGAAAGCGGTTCTCGATGCAAGTGTCTTCTTTCTGGAGTTTTCCGTGGATGGCGAGGTATTCACAACACCTTCCGTCTGCGATGAACTCAAAGACATCCGGTCAAAGGGGAACTTCGAGAAATGGTGTGCTGCCGGGCTTAAGGTCGTTTCACCGGAGCGACAGGCGCTTGACCGGGTTGCGGCAGCGGCTGTTGTGTCACGGGATTCGGGCATTATATCGGCAACGGATGCCGACCTGCTGGCCCTTGCCCTCGGGATAGATGCCGTGCTCTATACCGACGATTTTGCCATCCAGAACGTTGCAAGCGTTCTTGGGGTTAAGACCATCCCGATCCAGCAGCGGAAGGCAAAACGGGTTCACTGGAAATACCGGTGCAGTGGTTGTGGAAGGTACTTCGACCATGACGGCGAGTGCCAGGTGTGTGGCGCTGCAATTAAAAGAAAACTTAAATAGATGCCGGCGAATCTTTTTTCATGTCTTCCCTTGACGATCTGATTAGCAGGGCAAAGATGCTCCTTGGCGAAGGGCACAGCCCCGGTCAGATTGCAGATGAACTCTCCCTTTCCATGGAGACCGTTACCTGGCTCCTCACCCAGGCAAAAGGAACGGCCGCACCTAAGGATGTCCACATTGACTGGACTGCAGTCTCAAGCAACGCGACCCTCCTGGAGGATACCTCCAGTATGCTGCTGGGGCGGTACTACCAGGCACAGGAAAGCGGAGATGTCAGCTCTCCGGTCGCAGATGTTATCGTCGGGATTGCCATTTCCGGCATCCCGCTGGCAACCCTCATTGCGGTACAGGAAGCAGCCGAACTTGCGATCTATCATCCCGTTAAGCAGAGCCAGAACGACCGCCCTACCGGATCCATCAGTGCAAATTTTGCCACTATCAGCGGTAAACGATGCCTCATCGTTGACGATACGATGACCTCGGGCAATACCATGCGTGAAGTGGTGAAGTACCTCAAGAATCATAATGCAATTCCGGTTGCGATCTGTGTCATCTTTGATAAGCGCGGTATCAAGGATGTGGAAGGTGTACCTGTTTACTCGCTCTTCAAGATATCCCGTATAGATTGAACCCGTCCTTTTTTTCCCACCCGCTACAGGAGCCCCATTACCACACAATTTATATAGAAGTTCAATTCCACCTTTTACAACATCGGAGGATATACAATGCTATCAGGACAGCCAATTATCATCCTAAAAGAAAATGTAGAGCGTAATCGCGGCAAGGAAGCCCAGCGCTCGAATATAGCGGCCGCAAAGGCGATCGCCGGCGCCGTCAGGTCAACACTCGGCCCCCGCGGCATGGACAAGATGCTGGTCAGTGGCTCTGGAGATATCGTCATAACGAACGATGGCGCTACGATCCTGAGCGAGATCGCCGTCCAGCACCCAGGTGCAAAGATGGTCATCGAAGTCGCACGGACCCAGGACGACGAAGTCGGCGATGGGACAACCACTGCGGTCATCCTTGTCGGCGCCCTTATGGAGCAGGCAGAGGCCATGCTCGAGCAGGGTATCCACCCGACCGTTATCGCGCAGGGTTACCGCATGGGCATGGAGAAGGCACTCGAGATCACAAATTCCCTCTCCCACAAGATAGATCCCACCGACCGGAAGACCCTTCTCAAGATCGCCAACACAGCAATTACCGGTAAATCGATCGAGGTCGTCAGGGACAAACTGGATGGCATCATTGTCGACGCAGTCATGACCGTTGCCGAGAACAACGGCAGTAAATACATTGTCGATGAAGACGATGTGATGATCAAGAAGCAGAAAGGCGCGTCCATGGACGATGCCGAGCTGATCCGCGGCGTAGTCATCGACAAGGTCCGGGTTCACGACGGTATGCCCAAGAAGGTCACCAAAGCGAAGGTTGCGATGGTTGCAACCCCCCTGGAGATTTCCAAGACTCAGGTCAAGGCCAAGATCAAGATTTCCAGCTCCGAGCAGATCACAGCATTCAGCGAACAGGAGCGCGAAACATTAAAGAAACTCGCTGATGCGATCATTGACAGCGGTGCAAATGTCCTCCTTTGCCAGAAGGGTATTTCGGATGCTGCCCAGTTCTATCTTGCAAAGAGCGGGATTCTCGCAATAGAGGATGTTCCCGAAAAGGACATGAAATACGCAGCACGGGCATTGAATGCAACTATCGTCAACAAGCCCGACACCCTGACAGCCAAGGATCTCGGCACTGCAAACCTCGTTGAGGAAGACGACGAAGGTAAAGTAACCCGTATCTCCGGGTGCAAGAACGCGAAGACCACAACAATCCTTCTCCGGGGAACCAGCGACTACCTCCTCGAAGAACTCGAGCGTGCCGTGGTTGACGGAACCCGCGTGGTCATGGATGCCATGGAAGACGGAACCTATGTTGTCGGTGGCGGCGCAGTTGAGACAGAACTCCTCATGAAGATCCGTGAGTACGCCCAGACCGTGGGTGGTCGCGTTCAGCTCGCCCTCGAAGCGTATGCAACGGCCTTCGAATCGATCCCCCGCACCCTTGCCGAGAACTCCGGCTTCAACCCAATCGACAAGCTCGTCGAGCTCAAAAATGTTCACTCCAAAGGCAAGAAGAATGCAGGACTGAATGTCTATGAAGGTAAAATCATTGACATGATGGCAGAAGGTGTCATCGAACCCCTGCGTTCCAAGCGCCAGTCCATCCAGAGCGCTTCCGAAACCGCCATCATGCTCATCCGGGTTGATGACATGATGATCACCCAGCCGGGTGGCAGGGGCGGCGCACCAGGGATGTAATAATCGTATATACTATCCTTTTTTCCCTGTACATCTGCGGTTTCCGACACCAGCACAATCCAGTACGCCGGATATCAGGCAGGATTCCCGTTCAGATAACTATTAGAGCAAGCGATGAAAAAATGAAAAAGGCAAATGCCGAGGTAGTCTAGCCCGGGAAGGCGGTAGCCTCGAAAGCTACTGGCGCTTCGCGCCTCGGGAGTTCAAATCTCCCCCTCGGCGTTTTTAATAATGTTCAAATCTGTTTTGCGTCCATAACTGTTCATGGATTCGGCAATTTTTCACAAACACGGAGCCCCGGATTATTGGTTATATCTTCTTAATCGGGGTGTCAAGATCAAGCAGATCGACAAGAAAAACGCCGATATTATCAAAAAATTCATCGAATACGAGAAGGCAAGCCGATATATCAAGGGTATGCGATCCTCAAAAATAGCCCAAACGCTCATATCATGGAGAAAATTTTATTCCGGCGATTGGTCAGAAATAAACCCGGAATATCTGACCGAATCAATTAACCGGCTCCTGAATTATAAGACGGTAAGAGGGCAGAATTACGCCCCTAATACCGTTGCCGACCATATCAATATCCTAAAAACTTTTTATTCGTGGATGATAAAACGGAAACTTACGACGCTGACCCGGGAAGACCTCGCAGAAATTCACACCCCAAAAATACCTGAAACACGGGAGGCAAAGGATATGATCACCCGGCAGGAGGTTGCGGAGATGATCGCGGCCTGCAAGAGTCACCGGGATCAGGCCATCATAGCGGTTACTTTTGAAAGTGCCGGCAGGATCAACGAAATCGCTGGGGCGAAATGGGGGGATCTCGAATACACCCCGGAAGGCGCTATTAAACTCACCATCGACGATCAAAAAAACAATGTTAAACGGCTTACTCCGCTCCTTATGAGTGTTGAATATCTCGCAGCATGGCGGCGGGTTTATTCGGGAACTCCGGACGGTGACAACCTCATTTTTACTGATTCCGTTTCCGGTGGTCCTATGGAATACCGGGCGATCGCATACGTGATCACGAGAGCAGCAAAGAGAGCAGGCATAAAAAAGAGAATTACCCCGCACCTTTTCAGAGGATCGCGGATCACTGAAATGGTAAAAGACGGGTACCATGAAGGAGTGATCAGGGAAATCGCCTGGGCGAATCAGAATACAAACATGATGAAAACCTATCTGAAACTCGGAAATGATGATATTTATAACGAGTTTTTAGACAAGACCGGGGTCAAGAAGAAAGCCGACCTTTCAAAGCAGAATGTCCCGAAACAATGCCCGTTCTGTTTTGCGATGAACAGCCCGATAGCGCAACATTGCCATATGTGCGGGATCCAGTTGACAGAAGAAGCGCGGAACTATCAAGAGAGCTGGAAAAAAGCGATAGCGAGTAATCCCGATTTTATGATCAATATCCTGATGGACATTAAAAAGGAACGAGCAGTAGAGGAGAAATAGAAACAACCAAAAATATTCATACTTACAATGCTTACAGAGTGATCATGTCAGCAGCGGTAAAGCGTATACCTGTAACAGAACTGGTATGGAAGGATCTTGCAGAGATGCGAGAAGCAGGTCAGACCTATGCGGATCTTCTTGCGGATATGATCGAGGAACGAAAGAAGCGGCGGTTAGAGGAAGATGTGAAGATGTGGGAAAGCCTGCCGGATTCTGCATATGTGCCCCTGTCGGAGATTAAAGATTGACCTTTGAGGTGAAACTTCGAGATAAGGTTTCTGAAGAGATCAATCATCTTCCCGAGAAATCACGCCGAATAATCAAAACTGCCCTGAAACGGCTGGAGGATGATCCGTTTCCGGGAAACCATGGCGATAAAGAAAAAATAACGTTACGAGGTGGAGGGATCATTTACCGGGTCCATATCTCGCACACATACACGGCGTATTACAGCATTAATCAAGAGGCCAAGATTGTTAAGGTCCATGATATTTTTCCCATTGAACAGGCCCATAAAAAATACGGTTATTACTGAATCTTTTTCTGAATAATTTTTAAAGTATCCCATCAACCGGTATTTCATGAGCGATTGGCTATCCTATATCGGTATTTTCGCAATTTGTATTGTCGGGGGTTTTTTAATTGGGTCCACTTTTAATCTTCATCTCGATCACCATCAACTGAAAGTGATTGGGAAGGGGGGAATCTTGCTTGTAATCGGTGGATGCGGACTATATTATTGGTGGGTTAATCGATAAGGAAATATCTTGCAAACAATTTACTTCAATGAAATCGAAATCAGGTAAAAAAAAGTTGATGAGCAGATCGAACATGCAGTATTGCAGTATCTGAAATCCTCCGAAGGCAAGCAAAAATTTAGAGAGGTTATTGAGTCTTTTTCTTCTTATCTTCAAGAAGTTCAACTATGACGCCTTCAGCAGCCTCACGCATAACAACATCAAATTTCCCCTTTTTAAAGAGGTCGGTAACGACAGATTCTGTATCTTTTCCTTTGTTTTCGAAGTAAAATCTTAATGCAACTGTAATTACATCCGGTCTTCGTTCAAACTCATGCTTCTCAATAAGATCATCGATTTTTTCAAGCAGGTCTTTCGGACAGCGGTAACCGATTAGTTCCCTCGGTGGTCGTTTCATCTTTGGCATATAAAAGAGATGCACAAGTTAGCATATGATACCTATGTTATCTTGAGTTATCTGCCGCTAACAATTTATACTCACTGTACCTATCATAGATCATGTCACGAAGGAAAAATCCAGAAGACCTTCAGATTATGATCGGTGTCAGACTGCCCCCTAAACAAAAACAAGTTTTGGAAAATTGGGTTTCCGAGGGGATCTATCCCAGCGTGGGTGAAGCTGTCCGCGCTTGCGTCCGGGAGTATATCTTGAACCATCCCGCCCAAGGAGGCCCGGTAGCATGTCCAGCACAGTGAGCGCCCCGGTCGAGGTCCCCCGGGAAACTATCGCGGCATGGTGCCGTAACATCGGTTTTCCAGATGCGACAGAGATCGCAATTCGGCGGGCTACAGAAATGGGAATACTGAAACTGATCGAGGTGGAACCGTGCAAGACAGCAAAAGTGTAATTGCCGCCCCTCCTCTACTCTCGCCAAAGAATCAAGAAGAGGACGGCAAAAAATATTCAATTTTTCAGGGTATGAACATATCCCCCGCGCGCAGGGAAGAGATCCGGGCGGGTCTTCAGCGGGATTTTGATCGTATTTTTGATGAGGTTGATCCGGCAGTCTACGAGCGCGATCCGGCAGCGGCATTGCAAGGATTCCCGGCCTCCTATCGCTGGCACGGTACGGAATCACAGATTGCGCAAATGGTTGCAAACGCCATGCCCCGGGAGCTGGCCGGAGCCATCGCGGGATCACTCGCTGCGGGGTGTTGCTGATGCCCCCGGAGATCGTGCACGATCTGAAATGCTGGCGTGATCCCTTCTCTGCCGTTTGGGATGGTGCTAAACTCTTTGAGTTTCGGAAGGATGATCGGAACTTTGCGGTAAATGATGTTGTTCGGCTTCAGGAATGGAACGAACACCACCGGTATTATACAGGGCGTGAAATCCGCGTAAGGATCACCTATATCCTTGATCGCGGCTTCGGCATCCCGTCCGGGCACTGTATTCTATCGCTCGATCCGCAGGATATGATCAGGACTCAACCTGCTCCCCCCGTTCTATTCGTAAGGTGCTGATATTCGGAGTTTTCAAAATGTCAGCAACAGCGACAGCCACGGACCGGACGGTTTACAAAAAACTGTTTTTCGAACACAACGGCGTGATACATGATCTCAAGGAGCTGATCGGCCCGGCAGGTGCAAAACTTGTCGATATCCTCCGTAAGATCGACCCCTCCGCAAAGGTGGACGGGTCAGATCCTCTATACACTCGGTTTTACCGCAGGATAAAATACCTCGTAAAAAAGGGACTATTCGACCTCGTAAAGCGGGAGCGGGTAGACTGGCAAAAGACCAACGATCAGCGAATGCAGGAAATAGAAAACAGCGTTCAGGATATCTTTGCAAAGGCAACGCAGCAACCCACCCCCCCTATCGTTTCTAGTGGAACCACTCCGACGGAGGCCAAAGATCCGATTTCCACTGTAAAAGTTATGGAAACCGCTTTTACCGTCGTGCCAACAGGGCAACTGTTTTACTTGTTCTCGCAGGTGCAAAATTCAAACCATGCTAAAAAAAGTGCAAAATTACTGACGTTAGGATGGATCGATCCGATTTACCGCATACCTGCAAAGTGCAGTACTGAGCGAGTATCCGCGATCAAAACCATGATGGACATTCAGGGCCGGGCACTCTTCCAGCGGGATTGTACCTGCCCGAAGTGCAGCGGGACCGGGCACATGCAGCCCGGTAAGGGTTTTGCGCTTTGCGGGTGTGGCTGTACATGGAGACCGCCGATAAACCCGGAATTACGGGGATCACTGAAAGACGTTCAGTTAACTTTCGGAGACTGGGAAGGCAGGATACAGAATCAGGAACTTTTCTTCGACCGGGGCCCCGGTACTCAGCTGGTAAAAATGCCATGTCGTACCCGGTTCACCGATAAAGGCCGGAAGGTTCACAACATCAAAACCTATGATCGCGCCTGGAACAGGGCTAACCTGTTATACCGGCGCGGGGTCTTTGTCACGCTGACAACGGATCCAAGCCTCCATAAATCGCTCTGGCATGCCAACAGGCACCTTTCCCGGGCCTTTAACCGGTACATGTCCCTTCTTGTCAGCCGGAAGAAGCGGCACGTTGAAAAACGGTACGATATAGATCAAGAGCAAAAGGGCGAGGACGTTAAGCGCCTGAAATACATCAGCGCGTACGAGTTCCAAGAAAACGGCCTGATCCACCTTCACGCGGTCTTTTTCGGGATCCGGTATCTTGCCAGCATTGATCAGATTTCGGAAGATTGGCAGATGTGCGGCCAAGGCCGGATCGTTCACGCGTACGGGATCCGGAAAGAGGACGATATCTGGCATTGGAATAAAGAATCTCCGAAAGATGCCGATGGAAAATCACCGGTGGACTATCTCCGAAAATACCTTGAAAAAGCCCTGTATGTGAATGAATCCTTCGGGATGTACTGGGCGGTAAATAAACGGTTTTGCAGTATGTCCCGGATTTTCCAGACCAAAGAATGCCAGGGATGCCGGGCAGTATGGGGATCGGCTTTGCGGGTTTGCCCGGATTGCGGCGCTCCGCTTCGCAGGATGTCGCAGGGTTTCCGGTTTCTCGGAGCTCTCGAAAAGGGAAATTCACCCACAGCGGAGATGATGCAGCGCCACCGGTGGCCGATTGCTGAAAGATCTGACAGCGGATGCTCCATCATGGACGATTCAGGGAACCTTACCCCGGGGGCTATGGCATGAAAGCGCCGTTTCCCTATTTCGGCGGAAAATCTGCCGTGGCGCCGGTCGTGTGGGCAGCTCTTGGACAGCCGAAACACTACATAGAACCCTTCTTTGGATCCGGTGCGGTCCTGTTGAACCGGCCTGATTACAACCCGATCAAGCACATGGAGACGATCAACGACAAAGACGGCTATGTTGCTAATGTATGGCGAGCCCTGCAGCAT
>JALOBP010000156.1 GCA_023228295.1 Methanoregula sp. | reverse complement strand
TTGTCGAAAGCTTCGGAGGTTATTTTCAGAGATCGTGATAAGGAAATTTTCCGGTTAGGGATGAGTGAGTGATTCTCATTTTTCAATTTTCATGGGAAAACATCAGTTATTACGAGGTGGCTGATGCCCCCATATCCCCAATAGGATAACAGACGCCGACCAAAAAGGGCGCACCGCGGCGGCCTCAATTACCCATCCATCCATATTTTCGTAGGAATTTTCGAAGGGACCGGTAATCTGTCATCATCCCAATTGGGGGTGCCTTATCAGCGGGGCGAAGCCCCGAAAGCTTCGACTTTTTTCAGATCTACCGAAGCAGTGTTTTCTGCATTCACTTCAGCCATCATGGGCGATGAAATGGGTACCTGCTGGATAACCCAAAAAAGAAAAAGAGGTGTGGGGGAATTCCCGCAGGTATTTTTCAGACCTGCAGGGGTTCGAAGCCCTGTTTGAAGACCTTGCCGATACGGACGCTGATCCTGGGATCGATGGCACAGACGGGACAAGTATAGTCATCGGGGAGGTCCTCGAATTTCGTACCGGGTTTGATCCTGCGGTGAGGCTCCCCGCGTTTCTCATCATACACATAACCGCAGATGGAGCAGACGTACCGCGTCGGGCGCCATGCCTCAAAGCCCCACTTGCCGATCCTGCCTTTACCCTGCTGGCCGCAGACCGGGCAGACGTACGTGTCAGGCAAGTCGTCAAATTCGGTGCCCTCGGGGATCCCGTTGTGCGGCTCGCCGCGGAGGGGCGAGTAGATGTACCCGCAGAGCCTGCAGCGGTAGCGCTCAACAATTGCGGTTTTTCCTTTCTTTGCCAACGCCGTTACGGCTTTCGTCACCGGTTTTTTTACACCTTTTTTTACCGGTGTTTTCACCGGTTTTTTAGCAGTTTTCTTTACCGGAGCCGTCTTTTTTAAGGCTGCCGGTCGCTTTGCCGCAACGTGTTTTTTTGTTGCAACCGTGTTTTTCTTTACCATGGGAAGCGGCATCTTCTTCAACGGTGCAGGTTTTTTCACGCTGCTCTTGGATTTTGTCTTTTCCGTAGTTGCCATTTCATCATCTCCGTTCCGGCATCATTCCAGATAATCCCATACACGGAACCCGCCGGTTATAGGGGAAATAGGAGAGTATGGGTACAAATAAATTGTGGATACTGCAAACCGTCGGTAAAAATTAGATTCCCCTGAAAAAACATCGGAAATTTTCAAGCGAGATCTCCCTGACCAATCCGTTATTGAAATTAAGGTAAAATGCTCACTTATGGAGAAAACCAATACTTACCGGCGATCATTCGGGCTTGTGGAACGGGTCAGTCTCGGAGTGGGAGGGACAATCGGTTCCGATATATTTGTTGTCCCTGGCATAGCAGTACAACTCATCGGACCGACATCCCTTGCAGTATGGCTTATTGTCGCAATATCAGCATCAAGCATTCTCCTCTGCCTTGCGTATATCGCTTACCGCTTTACCCCAACCGACAGTTCTATTCGCTATTCGAGTCGGCCTTTGGAACGGGGATCGCGGTTCCACTGATCGTTCTCCATCTGATTTCCGCAGTCTTTGGGGTCGCCACAATCGCTGCAGGGATCAACCAGTACCTGTCCTATTTTGGCATTTTTACAGGCCGGTCATGCTCCCGTTCGTGAAGCTGGAGAACTTCGTCCCCCACTCCCCGGTAACCGCAGCAGGAATACTCGCAACGATAATTACGTCTACGGGCAGTTCACCGGCTTTAAGATCAGCGCTATACCAGGAGGAGAGACAAAAGATACCGGGCTTATCCGTAAAGTCTTTCCTGATCGTCATGGCTATTGTAGTCTTTACCTACCTCATTCTCAATATTGCCCTTATCGGGAGCATCGGATCAGCAGCACTGGCAACCACCCCGGCGCTGGTCGCAGCAGCGGCGGCTATCCACTTCCCCCATGCCGGGACGATCAGCGCTTTCATCGGGATCTCTGCTATGTTTTCTGCCACGAATGCCTACATCCCTGCTACATCCCGGGTCCTCCGCAGCATCGCTGCGTGGTCCTCGATTCCGGGGATAGGGGACCTGAACCGAAGGGGGACTCCGGCATATGCTCTCATTTCCGGGTGTGTTGTAAGCGCCGGACTTCTGTGATTATCCCATGGTTTTTCCTTCCTTGCAACAGTATCCGTTATCGCTACCCTGATACCCTACATCTTCTTCTGTTTTGCAGCATGGATTTTCATCGCTGACACCAAAGCACGCATTATCTCTTTTATAGGCGCAGTGTCCTCGACATTGATTATTGTCCTGTATTTTAGAGTTTATCAAAAGAAACCGGCAGTACTGCATCGCCCGCAATTTTATCCACCATCAGGACGTATATCGATTATCAGACCATGCAGGACCTCATTCCCGGTATTATCTACTCATTTGCGGCATTATTCATCATCCTCGACCCGCTCCTATCAGTGCCAATCTTCTCGGCCATGACCAAGGGGCAGACTTCAGGCGAGATCCACAAGCAGGCATTCATTGCTGTGGCCGTTGCAGGCGGGCTGATGTACGGGGTCCTCATTTTCAATACAGCAATCTTCAATCTCTTGGGCCTCAAGCTGCCCGCATTCCAGATCGCAGGTGGGATCATCCTTCTCATCCTGGGTATCCAAGAAGCACTCGGTATCGAACTCGGGCACCACAAGGCACAAGCCGCAACCGCCGCGGGTGTTGTTATCGGCACACCGCTCCTCTGCGGGCCGGGTGCCATCACTACGGTCATGCTTCTCACCAAAGATTATGGGCTCCTCATCGCGTTCATTGCCATTACCCTTGCACTGATCGCGACATGGCTCATCCTGTACTTCTCAGAAACCATCCAGCGCGTCCTTGGAGATGTTATTACCGATATCATGGGCAAGGTACTGGGTATGCTGGTGGCAGCAATCGCCGTGCAGATCATGGCATCGGGGATCCTTGCGTATATTGCGCTGGCTTGAAAAAATACAGCCGTAGATTTCCCATAATTCTTTTTTACTTTCTGAAACAAAATTGAGGGAACCCCGATTTTTTTTTGGTATTCATAAACCTCATGGGGAATCACAACTAGGATCATGGCAATTGATCCGCCACAGGGCACCCCATAGGGTGTGGCGGTGTTCATCACATCAGACTATGTCGACAGACCACATCTCCACCCCCAATTTGAGTGTGAACCTTATCGGTTTATGCCGGTATTTCTGACTTTTTTATAATTCGTGGGTCAGGAAATAGTAAAAAACTTCTAAAAACTAAAAACATGTGATAAGAACTGAATCACGAATCCAGTTTCAGGGAATAGACTTCCACCATGTGATCGGGATGGTAACGCATCTTGGCTTCGCGGAGCCCGGCAACGCCAAGATCGCTTTCCCGGTTGATATAGGTAAAATTGCGGGCAAGCAGGGTTGCCGTCTCGGCATTGATTGCCTTGTAGATCCCTTCGCAATCCGGCAGCCCTTTCTCGAAATGGACAAGGGCCGTATCAGCAGTCATGGGCTCGAACAACGAGATTGCACCGATCTTTGAAAAGACCCGGATCGCAATGCCCCGTATGGACAACTCATCGAGATGGTCCACTGCAAAGAATACGGCTTCCTTCTCGTGCGTAAGTACCGGATCGCCTTCACAGCCTTTCCATTCACACCACTGGATGAGAAAACGCTTGATCTCTTCGCGGTTAGCAGGGGTTATCGGCTCGACAACACTGGCACAGTTCTTCCGGAACTTGTTCACCTGACGGCGGATGGTCAGGTAGTTCTTTCCCGGTAGTGTTGCAAGATCGGAAGCACGGTACACGTATTCAGCG
>JALOBP010000155.1 GCA_023228295.1 Methanoregula sp. | reverse complement strand
CGGAAAATCGAAGAGCGGTGGTTATATACTGCGGACCTTGCCGAACGGCTGGAGCGGGCCTGCGCAACCCGCATTGAGCGTGAACGTCTCCTCCTCGCAGGGATGAGAACCGCCCTTGAAGGCAGGAGCCCGCTTGCCGTCCTCGCCCGTGGGTACTGCGTTGCAGAAAAGGAGGGGAAACTGGTGAAAGGAACAGGTGCCCTGTTAAAAGATGACCGGCTGGAAATCAGGTTTTACGATGGCAGCAGCCGGGTAATTGTGGAGCGTGTGGACCATGACAGAAACGTATGAGACAAAAGTTGAGCGGTTAAAAGAGATTATTCAGAAGATCGAGGACGGGAACACGAGTCTTGACGAGAGCATGACACTCTACGAGCAGGGTGCCGTGCTCGTAAAGCAGTGCGAGACTATGCTCGCTGAAGCTGAGCTGAAAATTACAACACTCAGTCGGGACGGGTAGCCGTCAGGGTAACGATCATCCCTTTTCCCAAACTCAGGTTATGTATCAGGTCGCGGGAGAGCGTCAGCGCTACTGCATCGGACTGGATACCGATAGTCCGCCCGCAGACAAACGTGCTCTTGCGCCAGACCATATCTGTCGGGTGGTTCAGCATCATCTGCGAGGAGCCGCGTGACTGCACTTCTGCAATAATTCCACCACACTCGAGCATAGTTACAAGAACGGCATCATCGTGTGCAAGTACCTGCTTAAAAGCGGATGAGAGTCCTTCGCATCCCTTGTCCGCAGCGACTCCGATGATGCAGTTGCCGTTTGCGGTCAGGTGGTCCTCAACAGTCACTTCAAACGTTGTCGGGTGGGTGCCAAGGACCAGCGGGTGGCCCCGGCACCGGATCATCTCCTGTGCCTCCATGCTTTATCATGTGAGGGTTGCCATTCATATTCAATGTTTATTACCGCTCACTGCCCCGAGTGCAAAGATGAGACCGAGCACGAAGTAATCGCCGAGTCCCGCGATATGCTCATCCGGTGCACAACCTGCAGCCACCACCAGCGGATTCCCAAAGAACGCGAGCCGCAGGCCCTCCTGATCAAAGCAATCGTATCCCGAGAGGGAACATCCCGTATCTGCGGGATCGAACTTACCGAAGAGGACGAATGCAATGCCGGAGACCACCTTGTTGCCGAATGCGGGGATGATGTGTTCGGTGTCGAAGTCACCTCAATCGAATGCGGAGACAAAAGGGTCCAGCGGGCAAAAGCCGCAGACATTACCGCACTCTGGACCCGGACCATCGAACAGGTTGTTGTCAAGATCTCGATCCATGATGGAAGGAAGACCATCCCGGTGTACATGGAGTGTGACGGTGAGCAGGAGTTTATCGTCAATGAGATGTACGTAGTTTCCGGGAAGCGGTTTAAAATATCCCACCTCAAACTCCGTGACGGTCCGCTCATGCGAAAGGAAGGATGGAAGGCCGTAGCCCACCGGATCAAACGGATTTACGGGGTAAGGTTATAGATTTTTTACCATTGGATCTTCGCGATTCCTGAACAAATCACATTTTTACCGAGCGTGACCGTTTTTAAATCAAGTATTTCCAGCGTAAGAGAAGTCGCATTCAGCGCATAATATGGATGTACTGCCGGTTTTTCATTGCGGATATCTCCCCACCAAAGATCTTCATCACCCTACCCATCTCTGCAGGGATAAGTTCCGGTTCCATACAGCATGGCTGGGAAAACGCACCACACACAATGTCATGAATGAAAATGAACTACAGGATATAACAAAAAAGAATATGGACGGATTTGGCGCTCAGCTGCTGCCGCCGACCGACGTTACACTGATATCAATCTTCGGGTAACTGAAGTCAACGACAATACCCGTGGGGGTTTTACGGGTGATTTCTGCCATCCGTATATATGAAACAGATGATGTGTTCATTTCAGTTTCATTGGGATTACTTGAAACACCCAGGGCAAATAAATCCCCGACATTGACCGCATCAAGAGTAATCCCGTTTCTTTCCAGTTGTTCCGCGGACCAGATCTGGGTCATGGAAGATGAGGTGGGAAGAGTAACGCTCTTCTTCTGGTTGGCACTCATGCCGACCACTGCGGAACTTATAGCATCATATTCACCTGCAAATAGGGCAAACTCGCTGTTCCATCCATCACTTGTAGTATAGACCTGAACCGGGAAGATCGGGTCGGTCAGCGACTTGTTTGCGACAATCGCAATCTGTTTTGCAGCCAGAATGGAATTTCCCTCGGTGGTAGCTTTCGTGAACACCTGCTGGTCAGTAGTGACGATGGGGATCCCCGCACTATTATACAAAGTATAGTCGATAACAACAGTCTCGCCGGGCTGGGTTATGGCAAACATCGACAACCAGCCGGAACCCATGCCGGAAACTACCATCAGGACAACAAAAAGGACACAGGCCCCCACAACGATAACCTTCTTCCACCCGGCAGTTTCTGCTTCTTTTCTCTTCTTTTCACCCATTTTTTACGTTCCTCCTTATTACATCGGAATCCCGGTGACATAAACTATTCCGAATAGTCCATGCGTATAAAAAAAGGTTATTAATTATAATTACTAACGCAAGGTTAATCCCAGCACATACCAGCGGAGAGAACCAGCAAAGAAGGGAATGCTATTGTATGGTAACGGCATCAATTCGAAGCGATGAGGCGCGAGATGGAAGATATGCGGGCTGAACCGGACCACCTGTTCCACCTGACCGGTGCCGGTAACCAGCTTCGCATCACAGGCGCCACCGGCGGCCGGATGTTTGCAGGAACCCGCGGTGAATTCCGTGTTGATATAAGGGAACATGAGGATGAGGTGATTGTAGCCGCCGATCTCCAGGGGGTTGAGAAAGAGACTGGCAGCCTGAACCTGCTTAATCCGCGGGCCCTTGAGACCTCCTGCAAGCGGAACAGGAATCCAAAGAGAAAGCGGAAAGGTACTATGTCCGCGAACGGATCTTTGGTTCCATGCGCAGCATCGTGGCACGGTCTGCGGATGTCCTGGAACCCAAGTTTGCCACTGAAAGAATAAGGAGGTTCTTGGTCTACTCGTTTTATGGCCAAAAAACCAAGAACCAATGAAATTGTACCGAATCAAAATATATCCTTTCCTATTGGGACAATTCACACAGTTGAAAATCTGTATCAGGTCTTAAATTGCAGTAAAATATTCGGGAAACATAAGAAGAATGGCATTGATATCAATAAGCTGCAAAAAGCCCTCACCAGTTACAAACTGAATGAAAATTTCAGTATAAAACGAGCTCATGAATGGATAAATCGAGTAGAAGTCCTTGAGATATTTGATCTTGAACCCTTTGGTGAAAGAACCCTGTATCGTATTCTTGAAACGATCGGAGCCCACAAAGACGAGATCATTTCAGACCTTCAGGACATTCTTTTCGAAAGATACGATTTTGAGCATACCGACATCAACATGGACTGGACCAGTATAAAAAACAGATCACTCTGGGAGTCAGTGAACTTGCGGACCCGATAAACATCCCGATTGGTCTCACCATCGAACCCGGGAATACAAACGATCAGAAGCACTTCGAAAAAACCTATAACCAAGTCAAGGGCAGGCTGAAAAAAGATTCCCTGGTAATTTTTGATAAAGGTGCGAACAGTATCACAAATACGGCAATGATCCGGGCAGATAACCTGCAGTACATGACATCAAAGAAACTCAACACAAGTGACGACCGAATAATTTCAAGATTCGAAAAATACCATCCACTTACGATTGACGCGGAAAAAGGGATTAGAGGGATTAAAATCCTAAAACCAAACAGTGTGAATTATCTTGTCTCTTCCAAAAGCCTTCA
>JALOBP010000069.1 GCA_023228295.1 Methanoregula sp. | reverse complement strand
TCGAATAATGGTGGAAGAGAAGTGTTTCGTTTCTCTCCAGGAGATATTGCGTACATCAATGCGACAAACAGTAATACAGAGACACTAACACCCAATATGGTATACAACGGTGCCAATTATGGTATCAATCAGACCAGTAAGGTTGGGGCAACATTTTTCCTTGATTTCGTCACCAAAGACGGCAAGAAGATTGCACTGATAGAAGTTCCCATCCAGACCTGATTCTCTTTTTTCACAGGTTCTGAAACAGATGAGCAGCATACGATTATCATCAACGGCTATCCAGAACCCCACACATATTAATCTGGTATTTTTCTCTTCAACTCACCACATATCGGATAAGTCAGTGAGTTGTTCCAGAAAGGATGTGATATTTTGGTGGTTTCGTCCTTAATGCATATAATTTTGAAAAATACACAACTTTTTCATGCAATTTTTACAATGGTCTGATCCAATAACACGAAAATAAAAATTAATAACACTTAACGATCCACTATCCTGTTACATGGCTCACCACATCAGAAAGAACATCCTGCCGTTCACCGCCATTGTCGGCCAGGACCAGATGAAACAGGCACTCATCCTCAACGCCATCAACCAGCGCATCGGCGGAGTCCTTATCCGCGGTGAGAAGGGCACGGCAAAATCGACCGCGGTACGGGCCCTTGCCGAAATCCTCCCGGTTATAGAAATTGTCAAGGGCTGCCCGTTCAACTGCAACCCGGAAAACGAGCAGGAGCTCTGCGACATCTGCAACGAGCGGATAGAAAGTGGTGAGAAGATCGAGATGCTCCAGAAGAAAGTGCAGGTCATCACACTCCCTCTCGGTTCAACCGAGGACCGGGTCATCGGCACCGTCGACATCGAACGGGCCATCAAGGAAGGGATCAAAGCACTCGAGCCTGGCATCCTTGCGGCGGTGAACCGCGGCATCCTCTACATCGATGAAGTGAACCTGCTCGACGACCACGTTGTGGATGTCCTGCTCGACTCGGCAGCCATGGGCGTCAACGTTGTCGAGCGCGAAGGGATCTCGCTCTCCCACCCGGCAAAATTCATCCTGATCGGGACGATGAACCCTGAGGAAGGGGAACTCCGCCCCCAGATGCTCGACCGCTTCGGCCTGCAGGTGACCGTGGAAGGAATCGCTGATGTAGATGACCGGGTCGCGATCGTCAGGGTCGCCGACGAGTTCGAGGTTGATCCTCACACATTCATGCAGAAATACGATACAGAACAGAAACGGCTCACAGAAAAGATTGTTACTGCAAAAAAGATCCTCCCGCAGGTGAAAATATCCGATGAGATCGTCAGGAAGATCGCCCAGACCTGCGTGGATATGGGTGTCATGACTCACCGGGCCGAGATTACCATTGTCCGCACCGCCAAGACCATCGCGGCATTCAACGGGCGCGAGGAAGTCACGGTCGACGATGTCCGCGAGGCAATGGCCCTTGCCCTCCCACACCGTATGCGCAAGAAGCCCTTTGAGGACCCCCGCGTTGACCAGCAGAAGATCAACGACATGATGCAGGACGAGCAAAAAAAAACGATAGCGAGCCCGACATAGAACAACAGCAGCAGGAACAACAACCTGCCCAGCAACCCCCTCAACAACCTCAGAAAGATGAGCCGGAACAGCAGGACCCGGAAGAGTCTGGCGCCCCTTCCGCACGGCCGCCCCCGGAACTTGTTTTTGATATAGGGCGGCCGATCGAGACCTCCCGCATCCGGTACGATTCCTGCAAGGACCGGATGAAACGCCTCTATGTCTCGGGGCGGAGGGTCGATACCCACTCGGCCGAGAAACGGGGGCGTTATGCCCGGGTCAGGATGCCCCATGAGCTGAACGATATCGCTTTCGATGCCACGATGCGGGCTGCCGCCCCCCACCAGAAGAACCGGGAACAGAACGGCAACAGCATCGTGATCCATGACCAGGACATCCGGGAGAAGAGCCGGGTGGGCAAGGTCTCGGTCACCTGTGTCTTCGTTGTCGACATCAGCGGATCCATGGGAGCGGAAAAACGCATGGAGAGCGCGAAGGGTGCAGTCCTCTCCCTTCTCGAAGACGCATACCGCAACCGGGACAGGGTCAGCCTTGTCGCGTTCCGGGGCAATGAGGCGGAAGTCGTCATGCCCCTCTCAAGCAGTGTCGACCTTGCCTACAAGCAGCTCAAAGAGATGCCAACCGGGGGGAAAACCCCTCTCGCACGCGGCCTGATGAAAGGCTACGAAGTCCTGATAAACGAGAGGAAGAAGAGGAAGGAGATCATCCCGCTTCTCATCCTCATCTCGGATGGCAGGGCAAATATCGGATATGGAAAGAATATCAAAGAGGAACTCATCTCGATTGCGCAGCAGCTTAAGGAAGAGGGGATCTACAGCGTTATTATCGACACGGAATCCACAAAACGCTCGTTTGTCAGTTTCCAGCTCGGCTATTGTAAAGAGATAGCTGAGACCTCGGGCGGGGCCTATTACCCATTAAGTGACCTGACTGTGCAGGGCGTCAGTTCCATCGCGAAGCGCGAGACGGACTTCCTAATATCGTCAATGATTTGAAGCAATATTGGTGACCGGTCTTTTTTCCTGGCGGGACACCCATCTTTAGAATTACGGTCCCCACCAATCCATAAATAAGGTGGCATTATTGATTCATTATATTACAAAGCAAAACATTATTTCAATTATCACAATATTTCATACAAAACTACAAAATTTTTATACTGTGACATCCAACATAATCCCGGTGATGTACGGGGAAAGTCATCGCCATTCAGATGCCTCTGTTCGATATCCAGTTACACGCACGTCCACTCATTTCAATATCCAGAATATCTATTCTCTTTTTCACATGCTTGATTCAGATCACCTCTTACTATTTCACATCAATTCACACGAAATAAAAAAAGTTTATTACAAATATACCCCTACACTTAACCGGGGTGATGATTTCTGCGTATCGCCAACCCGTGCACACGGGCACCTTCCCATCTATGGCGATAGGTAACCCATTGTCATCCCCGGTAATAACCGCATGCAATTGCGGTTATCGGAGTTGATAACCAGATGGTTGTAACAAAGAAAATCCCGGACACGAGAAAAGCAGCACCTAAAAAAGCTGAATCGAAAAAGACGGAACAAAAGAAAACCGCTGTAAAGAAAGAGGCAGTACCGAAGAAAGCAGTACCGAAGAAAGCAGTACCGAAGAAGGCTGATGCGAGAAAAGTTGCCGCTAAACCGGCAGCAAAATCTGTTTCAAAACCCAAAAAATAACTTTTTTCCCGAGGGATATTATCCCTCGTCACCACATCCTAACACGGTTACCACCCTTCCTCATCATCAGGGACTACGGTTGGCGATGCAGATTGTCCGGACTGTTTTTCCGAACTGACCTCAAGCGGATCCGGAGATGATCCGGTAATAATTGAGAGATCCACATCTAGATAGTTCCCTTCTATCGTGACATGGAATACTCCTTCTTTATAGACCACGATGCGCCGCGGGCCCGGGTAGACCGTGTTCGTACCAATGGAACCGCTCGATGATGTCAGGCCATCCAGGGTGTTTTCCGAGGAAATGATAAACTCATAATTGCCGGTGTCTGAACTGTATTCCCGCCCGTACCCGTCCTCGGCTACAATCTGCTGGGTCTGATTATCCATTACGGTTATGGTAAGGTACGGACGCTGGACTGGCTTTAACATGTCTCCCCGGCAAGCATCCGGATCTAACAAACAGTCATTCTGGGGCTTGACGGTATATACGACATACAAAGGTCCCTCCGCAACATTCACCAGAAGGCCGGTCGCATTGCCCCTGAATGTATAGGTTTTCTCGAATTCAGGAACGCGATCGATAAACCGATACTGGTGGGTCTCGTTGATGCGTGTCCCATGAAGGATGGGGTAGGGATCCGGAGTGAGTATTGGTAAAACTTCAGTTACAATCTCACTTTTCTGGGGGGTGATTCCCATAGCCGGAACCTGTCTGGGTGTTATTGTATTTGCGGACGATTGCTGCTGAAGTGATTCACTCTCCTGATTGCCGGATGAAGGGATCTTACCTGATGTTTCGGTTGTTGAATCGTGGGGGAGTATTTTATTGATACAGCCCCCAAAAAGAACCGACACTACCAAAAGAATAATCATCGCACCGATAAGTACCTGAATTCTTCGCAAATTTTCGCTATTGCAGATCATAACCAATTCACCGTTCCCATAATCATCATAGTAAGGACCATACTTCAGAGTGGGATTACCTGGGCTGGTGCATTTTTTATTTTACTCTCCATGGTGCCCATACTGCCCAAAGAGAACCCGGCACCGGTTGTCTCGAGGTAATAATACCGTTTTCCGTTGAGTGGATAGTAATAGCCATTACAGGTATCACAGGCAACGGCAACTGCTGCGTGCTCCGGGACAAAAACAAGGGCTACATCATACCCCATTTCATTAAGCAGCGCTGCAGTCAGGATTGCTGTATCTTCACAGTCACCTTCGCCGTCTGCAAGGGTTTCAAGGGGATACTTGGCATATTCAAACGTCGTGTCAGAAGGATTATCCGGATTCGTATCATAAGAATAGGTCACTGACTGGACAAATGATACTACATTGCGGTAATCATTCCTTGCAGAATACATCCGGTTGTTTTGTGCATTTTTGAGTATACCGATAAGGTCGTGGAGGTAACTGCGGTCCTCATCTGTGAGTGCATAGTTCTGGTATTCCGAAATACTCTGTGGCTGGTGAGGCTGTCCCTTATAATGATCGTACAGTTCCTGCGGAATGCGGAGCCGGATCGTTGCCTCGTGCCCGTTGTTATACCATGTGTAGGTCCGTTCGATGGACGGGGTCAGGTCGATTATTCCTGCTATGGGCTGTGATGCATTTGATTGCAGATGATAAATACTCTCACGGATGTTAGCAGGATTAACAATCCCGATTGTAAGATAGGCCAAAATCTCCCGTGTCTCCCCGCCATTCAGTATGAACGTGGTGTTCAGATCTGAGAAATTTCCCTTCGCGAAAGTTAGGGTATAGGCGCCCCGGGGGATGTTTTCAAAAACCGCGGGGGTGAGTCCTTTGTATGTCCCGTTGATTGATATCGAAGCACCCTGGGGGGTTGAATCAATGATGATCGTACCGGTATCCGGCACCTTCACGAGATCTGCATGGACCCGTAGGGATTCACCGCCCGGCACTTCGATAAAAGTGGTATAATTGTAAAATCCCTCATTCTGCACGATCATCGTATGGTTGTCGGCTGACACCTGCTGCAGTCTCGTCGGGGTTGTCCCGAGATCTGTCCCGTCAAGGTACACGCGTGCTCCTTCCGGATCTGATGATACACCGAAAAATCCTGTCTGTGGTTCCGGAACAAGATATTCCCTATACTCATGCACGCTTCCCGGCCCGGCGCTGACGACATCGGAGTAGTCCCGGTATCCTGATTTTTTAATAAGGACTGAATGTCTGCCGTAGAGCAGGTTATCCACTTGTACCGGTGTGGTTCCCTGCAGGACGCCGTCGATATAAAGTGTTCCGCCCGGGGGATCGGAACCTACGACTACCGAGCCCCGCTCTGATTTGTACTCGAGATTTGCCACAATTGTGAATGGCCCCTCCTCTGTGAGAAGGACCTGCGTCTGGTATGGCTCATACCCGGCCTTTTCGATTTTAAAAGAATACTGCCCGCAGGGAAGGGACTGCGAGAGTGGCGTGGTCCCCCGCAGCTGACCATCAATCATTACGATGCCCTCATCGGGAATTGAAGTGACAGATACAATACATGACCGGGCTGCTGAGGTACCTGGTGTAACAACACATACCATCACGAGTGCCAAAACAATTATGGCAAGATTACTACGAAAATACATTTTAGTATCGAATAATAGGGAAATATTGTATTTATATAGCACGTATTTGGGACGCAGGATGGCCATGCGAATCGTGCTTCCGTCCGAAACGATACCCCTTCCCCCATCAATAACCCGGTGGAGAGAACTGCAGAAACGAGTCCAATAGAAAATGCCAGGACACCTCTTAATATTTGTATGAGCCAATTCATACGTTATTGCAATCTCTGTATCCGATCAATCAATAATAATCCCTTAAGAATTCACGTTCTCCCGATATAGATCGGTTTTGATTCATTCGTTTTATAGAGCAGTTTGGAATTTATAGTCTTTTATCATTCATTCTTACCTTTCTTTGATTCATTATCTTAAACTCTTAAATAGCAACATTTTTTATCTATGCAATTTTACTATTACAAAGAATCGTAACACTCAAGGTGAACCCATGCATATACCCGACGCATTTATTCCCATCTGGCAGGGCGCAATCTACTGGATCATCGCCCTTGTATTCATTGCGCTTGCTCTCAGGTGGGCACGCAATGAGATGAACGAAGAGAAACTCCCGCTCGTTGCGGTGCTGGCAGCCGGCATCTTTGCGCTCCAGTCCTTCAACCTCCCGGTCTCGATGGGGACAAGCGGACATCTTGTTGGCGGGGCACTTGCCGCGATCATTCTTGGCTCGCCGTTCGCCGCAATCTTTATTCTCACCCTGGTATTGATCGTCCAGGCTGTCCTGTTCGGGGACGGCGGGATCACAACCCTGGGTGCCAATATCATCAACATGGGAGTAATCGGCGGTTTTGTCGGGTACTACACCTTCAAAGGTCTGATGGATATAACCAGAAGTATGCCCGTCTCCGTCTTCTTCGCTGCCTGGCTAGCCTGTCTGATTCCCTCCCTTGCATGTGCGGTCGAGATGTTCCTGGCCGGCACATTCCCGCTTATGGAAGGGCTCGTCGCCATGGGAATCTACCATGCGATTATCGGTGTGATTGAAGGGTTCGTTACCGTGGCAGCCATCTACCTGATCACTGCGGCAAGGCCCGATCTTGTGGATACAAATGTGAATACACCTGCGGGAGCCTGAGCATTATGATGGACAACAAGACCTTCATTATCGCGGGCATTATCGTTGCCCTCCTTATTGGCGTTGTTGCCGTATTCATGGCATCCGGGGACCCGGATGGTCTTGAGAGCACGGCACTCGTAGTACAGGGGCAGAAGGACCTGACCGGGGCTACACCGGAAGATGCAGAGATCGAAGAAGACCTGAGTGGAAAATTCTCGTACTCAGCACCAATGCCGGACTACTCGCTGGGAGATGCCATGGGCCAGCCCGGTGGAATTGTAGCGATTGTGATAGGCACGATTCTCGCATTCATTGTCGTGCTTGGGATTGCCTACGGCCTCAAGGCTGCCGGTAAAACGGCAGAACAAAACCAATAGGACTTTACCTTTTTTCACCCCATTTTCTGTACTCATGCACCTTATCGAAACCCGCGATCTCTGCTATGTCTACCCGGGAAAAGTCACAGCGCTCAACAATATCAATTTCATTGCGCCGAGAAATGCCCGCATTGCGGTTATCGGGTCGAATGGTGCTGGGAAGAGCACCCTGTTCAAGCATTTCAACGGGATCTTCCGTCCAACATCCGGTTCCATCCTGGTACGAGGCGAACCCATAACAAAACAGAACATCAAGGAGATCCGGAAATTTGTCGGCATCGTTTTCCAGAATGCGGACGACCAGATATTCTCACCAACTGTGGAGCAGGACGTTGCATTCGGCCCCACGAACCTCGGACTTGATGAGGAGACGATCCATCACCGGGTGCATGAAGCACTCAGAATTTTAGGGATCGAACACCTTGCAGAACGGGTGCCTCACCACCTGAGCGGGGGCGAGAAGAAACGGGTCGCGATTGCGGGTGTGATTGCCATGGAGCCGGAGGTGCTGGTGCTGGATGAACCAACTGCCGGTCTTGACCCCCGGGGAGTAGCCGATCTCAACACGTTCATCAACTCTCTCTCAAAGAAGTACGGCATGACCGTCATCTTCTCGACCCATGATGTCGGGCTCGTGCCCGAGATTGCGGATTATATCTATGTGATGGACAAGGGGCGGGTGGTTGCCAGCGGGACCGTTGATGAAATTTTCATCCAGCCGGATATGCTCAAATCCGTACGGCTCGATGTACCGGTCATCCCCCGACTCTTGAAATCCTTAAAGGAGAGTGGTGTAGATGTATCAATGGCCTACACGTACACAGAAGCTGAAGATTCCCTCCTCCGTGCATTCGGCAAACGGCCATGATCGAAAACCTCTTCCAGATCGAACGGGATGCCTACAAGGATAGTATCATCCACCGGATCGATGCGCGGGTCAAGATCGCCATTGCGTTTGCCGCGATCATCGCACTCGTGGCAGTGCCCTACTCAACAATGATTTACACCGTCGGGATTATCTTCTTTTTATTCTTCTGTATCCTCTGGGCCTGTACCCGGCTCTCATTTGTTACCTATCTCCGGCGTGCCTGGGCTATTATCCCCCTTTGGGGAGTCATCATCTTCTTCCAGATCTTCTTAAAGAACAAATATTATACCGAATACGATGTCCTGTATTCCCTTCCCTTTGGTATTTCTATCTACGCCCAATCCGTGGAGTTTGCCTTTATCCTGCTCGTCAAGTTCGTAATCTGCATCTCGTTCATTATCCTGCTCTCATCCACAACAAAGATGTACGAGATGCTTGAGGGTGCAGCACGGATGGGACTTCCCGCTGAGTTTGCCCTTGCACTCGGCATGATGATCCGCTACCTCTTCGTGTTCGGGTACATGTTCCGGAAGATTAACGAAACCCTGAAGACCAAATGCTTCGATGCCTTGATCGCCACCTGCCGTACCGGTACCGCCTCCGCCAACTGGGTTATACTCTTGGCACTATGTTCATCCGGTCCTACGAGCAGGGCGAGCGGGTGTATACCAGCATGCTCTGCCGGGGGTATGGTCGGGACAGTTACCTATTTGTCGAGAGGAAACCGTTGAAAGGGGGCGAATGGGTGTTCCTCTCATTCTCCCTCCTCTTCATCATCGCGGTCCCGCTCGCGGTCTGGCTGACCTCGTTCCGGTTATTCTGAACGTACATCGGTTCCGTTACATTTTTCTCTTTCCGGCAACATCTGCCTGAGTATGGCAAGCCGTTTTGGTCACGGGTTCATCACGAGCATCATGTTAATCGCAGAACATTTCGGACTCCCTCCGGAGAATGCATGGATGGGTGTTGGCGATCATGTGGAGGGGCTCGTTGTGCCGGACCGGTTCAATGGGACCGAGATCGAGGAACTCACCACCCTGCTCCGGAAGAAAGTGATCTGGCACTCGCCGGGCACCATGGACAAGGAAGATGCCCGTGACGTGATCTTCACGCTCAACCGGCTTGTTGTTGCCATCGACCGCGAACTCGGGATACCAGATGCAGAAATCGGGGAGTTCCGGTAGCATCGGAAAAAAAATTTCTTACCTCACGCCCGTTGATTATGACCTTTTTTTTATATTTTTTGTATGTGATATAATCCGAACCATTTAATTAGTCAAGTGACAAAAATTCACCTTATAATAACCATTGCTTTTGAGGTGAAGAAAAATGACAAAACAATTTTCGATGACACTCATCGCTGTCGTACTTTTTGCCCTTATGGCAGTCATGGTGGTATCGGCAGAATCCGATCTGCCTGAAAACCGAATCATCGAAAGCAAGGATTTAGGTCCTATTTACGCAGTTACTGGTGGAGAGGCCTACCTCGGCGAAGAAATCTTGTTCTTTGGTACCAACACCGACACTGACCTGATGTACCTGTTCATTACGGGACCCAACATGGCAGAACAGGGTTCACGTATCCACAATCGGGACCCGGGGAAATGGGCCGTGGAAAATGACAACCCTACCACCTTCAAGCAGCTTGGTGTCAGCAGTAACCACACTTGGTCCTGGACGTGGGACACCGCCAACTATGCGCTTGATCCCGGTACCTACACAGTCTATGCCGTAGGTAAGCCCCTCGACAAGAACCACCTTGCGCGTGAACGATACGGTACGACCACTATCACCATCAAGGAGCCGCTCGTATCAGCAACTGCGTCTCCGATAATCACAAGTGCGACTGCAACAACAAATATACCCACAACTACAGCAGTTCCAATCGCATCCCCGACTCCCGCCGAGTCGCCCGGTTACGGTGCACTGATTGCCCTGATCGGTGTGGGCGCAGTTGCATTCATCGTTTTCCGCAGGTGCTGAACCAATATCTGAACATCCTTTTTTGCACGGAACCGGGTAGTTGACAACCCTGCTCTTCAGGAAGGTGATCCGGCACCAGGAATCAATCAGATAAATATCCTGCTTTGTGTGGGGATATTAAGATGGAGGCTGAAGCCACCAAACTCCCCAAAACGATTCCAGCCTCCCAGAAGGCCGCCTCTGCGCCCCAATTCAGTTTCATTAAAAAAAGAGCAAGTAGTTGGTTCCTGCAAGGATCCACGCCCCCCGATCAACTGCCTGCCCGTGGAAGCAGGAGGTATGGAATGGGGGTCGGGGGGCACTTGCTCCTTCGCGAAAAAGGAGCCGTCATCAATCATTTGAACAATCTGTTGAACTAATTTCCCCTCTCAAAACTAGAAAATATATTTTCAAATTAATCACTAAAAACAGACCCCTTTCCGGACCGGATAAATCCTGCAGTTTTTACGCCTGAAAAAAGAGCATCATGCTTATATGGTCAGGACACCAATATTACCTGTGAAAATTCTCTTGCATTTTGATCATTTTTTTAACGGAGGTTTTACTTGACAGACACGTACGATGCATCACACATCACCGTGCTCGAAGGGCTCACCCCGGTCCGTGAGCGTCCGGCGATGTACATTGGGAGCACCGATACCCGCGGACTGCACCACCTGGTTTATGAAGTCGTCGATAACTCCATAGACGAAGCGCTTGCAGGTTACTGCAGCCGTATTTCCGTTGTTATTAACCGGGACGGCTCACTCATGGTCGAAGATAATGGCCGGGGTATCCCGGTGGACCGGATGGAGAAGAACGGCAAGAGCGCTCTTGAGGTAGTCCTCACAGTGCTGCATGCCGGTGGAAAATTCGATAAGGAGTCCTACCAGGTTTCAGGAGGTCTCCATGGTGTCGGTGTCTCGGTTGTCAACGCCCTCTCCAACTGGCTCTCGGCCCACGTCTACCGTGATGGCAATATCTACGAGATGCGCTTTGCCCAGGGGAAAATGACCTCAGCGCTCTCGACACGGGTAGAGTCCTTGAGCGAACTGATCGCCCGGTACCAGCAGTGGTATGGTACGCCGGCACAGTTCATCCCGACAGAAGTCCCTGTCCACACCTCCACCTCCGGCCAGATGGATCTCTCCGTCACGCCCACCATCGATCCCCATGCGAGCGAAGAGGAGAACCGTCGTATATTCCTTGCGCAGTTTGGCTCAAAACTGAACGGCACCCGGATCCACTTTGTGCCGGATGCGACTATCTTCGAGACCACCACTTTCGATTACGATGTCCTCGCTCACCGTATGCGCGAGCTTGCGTTCCTGAACGCCGGGCTCACGATCGTCATTGCTGACGAAAGGACCGGCGACACCGCAACCTACTGCTATGCCGGGGGACTTGTCGAGTTCGTGAAATACCTGAACGAGGGAGCCGAATGCCTCCACCCGGCACCCATCGATATCTCCAAAAAAGATCCCGAGAACAAGTTCGAACTCGAAGTCGCAATGCAGTATACCACTGCATACGACGAGAAGATCTACTCCTACGTCAACTCGGTCAATACCCGCGAGGGTGGCACCCATCTTGAAGGGTTCCGCAGTGCCATCACCCGGACCATCAATACCGTGGCAAAACGTAACGGACTTATCAAGGAGAATTCCACGATCACCCTCCGCGGTGAGGATGTGCGGGAAGGCCTCACTTCCGTAGTCTCGGTCAAGATGGCCAACCCCCAGTTCGAGGGCCAGACCAAGATGCGCCTTGGCAACAGCAGCGTCAAGGGGATTGCGGACTCCCTCGTCTATGCGGCGCTCAGCGAGTATTTCGACGAGAACCCGAACGTGCTCAAGGCCATTATCGAGAAAGCCCTGTCAGCGGCCAAAGCCCGCGAGGCGGCACGGAACGCACGTGACCTTGCACGGCGCAAGAGCACGTTTGAGAGTTCCGGCCTCCCGGGAAAACTCTCTGACTGCTCAGAACGGGACCCGGCAAAGTCCGAGATCTATATTGTGGAAGGAGATTCTGCAGGTGGTTCAGCCAAGGGGGGCCGGGACCGGAAGTTCCAGGCAATCCTTCCCCTCCGCGGCAAGATCCTCAACGTGGAGAAGGCCGGCGAGCACCAGATCTTAAAGAACGCCGAGATCCAGACGCTCATCTCCGCCATCGGGACCGGGGTCGGGGAGAAGTTCGATCCCGAACGGGCACGCTACCACCACATCGTGATCATGACCGATGCCGATGTCGATGGCGCCCATATACGGACCCTCCTCCTGACATTCTTCTACCGTTACATGCTCAAGCTCATCGAGATGGGATATGTGTACATTGCCCAGCCGCCTCTCTTCCGTGTATGGAAAGGAAAGGAGGAGCAGTACGTGTACAAGGAGGAGGAAATGCAGAAAGTATCCGCTGCCATGGGAGACAAGGGCGTTTCCGTGCAGCGGTACAAGGGTCTTGGTGAGATGAACGCCCAGCAGCTCTGGGACACGACCATGGACCCGGCCCACCGCATCTTCCGGCAGGTAAACATTGAGGATGCATATGAGGCAAACGAGATCTTCAAGACCCTGATGGGAAAGGATGTGGAGATCAGGAAGAATTTCATAACCCGCCATGCAAAGGAGGTGACGAACCTTGACATCTGATAAAACCCCCCCGGCCAGCACCCCCGAGACCCACCGGATCGAGCCGATCAGCATCGAGCAGGAGATGAAGATATCGTTCATCAATTACGCGATGTCGGTCATCATCAGCCGTGCCATTCCCGATGTAAGGGATGGCCTCAAGCCGGTCCACCGCCGCTCGCTCTTCGGTATGTGGGAGATGGGCAATACCAGCGACAAGCCCACCAAGAAGAGTGCGAGGGTTGTTGGTGAAGTGATGGGTAAGTTCCACCCTCATGGTGACTCTTCCATCTACGATACCATTGTCAAGATGGCCCAGCCCTTCTCGTACCGCAACATGCTCGTACAGGGACAGGGAAACTTTGGATCCATTGACGGCGATTCTGCGGCAGCGAGCAGGTACACCGAAGTACGTCTATTCCCGTACGCCGAAGCGCTCCTTGAGGATCTCGACAAGGATACCGTGAAGTTCCAGCCGAACTACGATGAGTCGTTACAGGAACCAACCGTACTACCGGCTAAGATCCCGAACCTGCTGGTCAACGGCACGGACGGTATCGCAGTCGGTATGGCAACCAAGATGCCCCCGCACAACCTGCTGGAAGTCTGTGACGCGGTTGAGCACTATCTCGACAACCCGGAAATTTCCGTTGAAGATCTGGTGCGTATCATGCCCGGCCCGGACTTCCCGACCGGCGGCGTCATGATGGGTGTCGAAGGTGTGAAGAACTACTATGCAACCGGGCATGGCAGGGTCATCATCCGCGGTGTTGCAAACATCGAAGAGTCCGAGGGCGGGAACCGGGGCGACCGGATCATTGTCACCGAACTTCCGTACCAGGTGAACAAGGCACAGTGGATCACGACCATTGCGGAGATGGTGAAAGACAAGAAGATCGATGGTATCAGCGATATCCGCGACGAGTCCGACAAAGACGGCATACGTGTCGTCTTCGAGCTCCGCAAGGGCACGATGTCGCCGGTCATTCTCAACAACCTGTACAAGAACACGGCGCTCGAGTCCGGCTTCTCGGTCTCGAACATCGTCATCGTGGACAACCAGCCCAAGACCCTCAACCTGCACGGGCTCCTTGGCAACTTTGTCCAGCACCGGATCGAGGTGATCCGGCGCAGGTCCGAGTTTGACCTTAAGAAAGCGCAGGACAAGGTCCACATCTTAAACGGTCTCTTAAGCGCACTCTCAAAGATCGACCAGATCATCAAGGCCATCCGTGCATCAGACACTGTTGATAATGCCCGTAATGCCCTGATCTCCCAGTTCGGGCTTGACGAGCTGCAGGCAAATGCGATCCTCCAGATGCAGCTGCGCCGTCTCGCAGCACTCGAACAGCAGAAGATCACAGACGAGAAGAAAGGACTCGAAGCCGAGATCACCCGGCTTGAGATTATCCTCTCGAGTGAGGCCAATATCAAGGATGAGATCCGGCGCGAGACAAAGGATGTTGCCGCAAAGTTCGGGGACAAGCGCCGGACCCAGATTGCGCTCGACACAAGCGACCTCTCCTCTGAGGACCTCATCGAAGACAAGAATGTCCTTGTCTCCATCACCACCGCAAATTACATCAAACGCATCGATCTCGACACCTACCGCAGGCAGCGCCGCGGCGGCCACGGTGTCACCGGCATGACGACGAAGGAAGAGGACCTGGTTGATTCGGTCTTTGTTGCCGGCATGAAAGACTATCTCCTCTGTTTCACAAACATCGGACGGGTCTACTGGCTCAAGGTGTACCAGATCCCCGAGAGCTCGCGTATCGCAAAGGGCAAGCCGATAGTCAACCTCCTCAACCTCAAAGACGAGATTGTTACAACCGTTATTCCGATCCGCGAGTTCAGGGCGGACCGTTATCTCCTGTTTGCAACGATACTCGGGCAGGCAATCAAGATCCCGTCCGACCAGTTCTCCAACCCCCGCTCGAACGGGACGAATGCAATTAAGCTTAAGGAGAAAGACCAGCTTGTGGATGTTATCCTGACTGACGGCACCAAAGAACTCATCCTGACCACCCGCTTCGGCCAGAGCCTCCGTTTCCACGAGGAGACCGTACGGACTGTGGGCAGGAACGCCCAGGGTGTCCGGGGCATGAAACTCCGGGGCGATGATACGATCGTTGCCGTCACGCTCCTGGAAAAAGACCACCTTCTCACCATCTCCGATGTCGGCTTTGGCAAGCGGAGCGAGTTCGACGAGTTCCGCGGTCACGGCAGGGGAACAATGGGTGTCCGGAACATGCAGCTCGAACGCGACGCGGTGATCATCGAGTCCCGTGCAGTCTGTGACACCGACGAGATCATAGCCATGACCTCGTCCGGCGTCGTCATCCGGATGCCGGTCTCCGAGTTCCGGATCATCGGCCGCGGCACCAAGGGCGTCCGCGTCATGCGTCTTGACGAGAAGGACAAGGTTGTCGGCATTGCCTTTGTCTCTGCTGATATGGTAACCGCAAATGACAACGGCAGCGAACCTGAATCAGATGCCGGTGCTGATACGAACAGCTCCTGATCCCCCATCTTTTTTTATCGCATCTGTCGCAAATTTCTCTCATTACTCTCTCGTCTCCGTTCTCGTATGTATCGGGTGTACCTGCCATTACTCCTGATACCCCCGGCTCTGCCCGATGTTTTCTCCTCTGCGTTCCAGAACCTGATCTTGCGATAATTACCGTTTTTCCCGGGCAACGGTGATGAAGACCCCCGTTTCCTTTATCTCCCCGCCCTCCAATCTCCCTGATGAGAAACGCATGTTCCGGAAAAATATTATTGTGAAATCCCGGCAGGAGGGGGAAATTATCGATCTCACACCGGAGGTTAAGGCAGCGGTCCGTGAGAGCGGTGTCTGCGAAGGCCTCGTCCACATCTTTGTCCGGCACTCAACCGCAGCGCTCACAACCATTGAGTATGAGACTGGTGTGCTTTCTGACCTGCAACGGGCCCTAGCTGTTCTGGCCCCGGAAACAGCCACGTATGCGCATGATTCGCGCTGGGGGGATGGCAATGGCAGATCCCACGTCAAGGCAGCCCTTGTTGGCCCGTCCCTCACCGTTCCTGTTGCAGGCGGCGAGCTGATGTGCGGGACATGGCAGCAGATCGTATTGCTGGAACTGGACGTGAATGCCGGGCGGGAACGGACAATCGTCTGCACGGTAACCGGGGAGTGATAATGACTACCAGTAACCAGACCCCTGACCGGATAGTATCGCGGGGATTTCAGGTAAAGACATGAATACAGGATTGAAAGAACAGATCCGTAACAGGTGTACTGATCTTGAGATCCCGCTGGTCGGATTTGCCTCTGCCAGCAGGTGGGACGAACCGCTCTTCGAACCGTGGGTACCGGAAGAGTTCCGTCCCCGGGCACTATTTCCGGAAACCAACACCGTCATTGTCCTCGGCCTGCCGGTGAGCCTGCCGGTCATCGAGACTGCTCCCTCTGTCCATTACCATGAGCTCTACCGGACGATCAATACCCTTCTGGACATGGAGGGCTACCGGCTTGCCGAATGGCTCGTCAGCCGGAGATATCCCTCCTTATGGATCCCCCGTGACGGGTACGGCTCGATTGGCGTACTCCGAGAGAACCCGGTTGTCTTCTTCTCCCACCGCCACGCGGCATTCCTCGCAGGCCTCGGGACATTCGGGATCAACAACACCCTCCTGACACCGGAGTTCGGACCACGGGTACGATTCGTCTCGGTTTTCACGAGCGCGGAAATCCCCCCGGATCCGGTAATTACCGAACCGTTATGCACCCACTGCATGCGGTGCGTTGAGATCTGCCCGGTCAAGGCACTTTCAGGCAGAAACTATCCCGAAGGGCTCATGGACAAAAAGACCTGTGCTACCCGCTCCGAAGCCCTCTTCAAACGTTCCATCTCCCCATGCGGCCTCTGCATCAAAGTCTGCCCGGTCGGTGAGGACCGGCAACGTTATGGCAGGACGGATATGAGAATTTATGATGAGGAGGACGAGCGGTACGCCCGCTATCATCAGGCATGGAAACATGTCCGGGCGTTCTGGGGACGGTAAAACCCGCAG
>JALOBP010000068.1 GCA_023228295.1 Methanoregula sp. | reverse complement strand
GCCCGGGTCACGGGAGCATCCGAGAAAGGGACCTATGTCCGGCTCCTTGCCCCGCCAGCGGAGGGCCGGGTTGTACAGAAGGAACGCGGGCTCAAAGTCGGCATGAAAGTCCGGGTCCGGCTCATCTCTACCGATCCTTTCAAGGGGTTCATCGACTTCGAGTATATCGGTACAGGAAGATAACCGGATACTTCTTTTTTTATCCAGAGTCCGAACTGATATCGCTTTTCCCATCATGGAACAATAATCTTAAATCAAAACAAAACCTCTTCGATTGATATGAAAGTCCTTATTGTCATCGCACCCGAAAAATTCAGGGACGAGGAACTGGCAGAACCCCTCGCGGCCTTCAAGAATGCAGGGATTGGATACGATATCGCATCAACCCGCCGCGGCACCTGCACTGGCATGATGGGGGCAAAGGCAACCGCCATATCGCTCGATGAGGTCGAACCCAAAGCCTACGACGGACTTATGATCATCGGTGGCGCGGGAGCGCAGGTCCATCTCTGGGACGACGAACTCCTCCTGCCCATGGTCCGGTTCTTCCACGAAAAAATGCAGCCGGTCGGTGCAATCTGCCTTGCGCCGGTCGTACTCGCCCGGGCCGGTATCCTCAAAGGGAAGAAGGCCACGTATTCCCAGAGCCAGATCTCGTTCCGCGAGATGAAAACTGGCGGTGCTGTACTTGTGGACCAGCCGGTGGTTTCGGATACACGGATCGTTACTGCAAACGGTCCGGCTGCATCAAAAGCATTTGCCGACACATTCATCAAGATGCTGACCGCAGTCGAGTGGTAAACCCTTCATGCATCAACTGTTTTTTTAATTTTACTACGTTCATATGATGCACGAATATACTAAAGTATAAGTGATCCGGCGCTACATCCCCTCATACCACGCGTAATTCATACAAGGGCAACAGGTAAGGGTGGACACGTGAGGGGATGGGACCGCTCCGGATACCGGAGTTCATGTCCTGTATCCGGGCAGGTGGTTTATGGAATTTACCGCAGTTCAGAAAGACGCTCTCCAGGAGCTTGCCAATATCGGGGCAGCACATTCAGCAACGGTGCTTTCGCAGATGCTCAACAGCCAGATTGGTATGAGCGTGCCGGAGATCAATATTGTTGACATTGCCGATGTCAGCGAATTCGTTTCGGACGAACTGACCACGATGGTGGTCTTTGAGCTCCAGGGAGATATCCCCCACGGGGGGTTTTTAATCCTCCACTTCCCCCGCGACTCAGCGGTCAGGACCGCTCATATCATGCAGGGAGAAGGCGAAGCCCCCCTGACATTCACGGAGATGGACCAGAGCGCGATATTAGAAGTCGGCAACATCATGGTCTCATCATTTTTGAGCGCATCGTCCGATCTTCTCGGTTTCAACCTCATGCCCTCACCTCCGGTCCTTATCGTGGACATGGCCCATGCGGCCATAACCTCGCTCATCGCACAGATGACGGTTGAGGTGGACGACGTGATCCTCTTCCGGGTCAAGCTCACGTCCGATGAGCACAACATCGCGGGAAACATCCTCATCTTCCTCGAAGTTATGGCTCTCCAGCGGATTGCAAAACGGCTGGAAGATATGACAAAGGCCTGAAAATAACGGGAAATGCCAAATTGCTTTTTTTGTGAAAAACTGCTTTTTCCGCGTTCAGGATTTTGGAGGCGGTGAGGCCGGTCGTCTCTTCCATTCGTCAATGTTTTTGCAGTTGTGATCGAACGGGAGCCGGTGCATGTCGCAGTAATACTGGTTGCAGAACTCGCAGTGAAAGGGGAGATATGCCCGTTCCCCGCAGAAGGCGCAGGTCTCGTACAGGGGATATTCTTTCCTGCCGAAGAGGGCGGAGAAGAGCTTACGGATCCTGCTGATGATTCCCATGGGAGATACGTTCTCCCTTCAGGGTGAAAAATGAATCCCCGGCTGTTGCACGGGCAGGTTCTTTAACGGTTCCCGTGCGAGAATTCATCCGGGCGCTGCTTCTTCTGCTCGTGCTCTTCAAGCATCCGCCGGAGTTCATCATGGACTTTCTGCTTGTCATGGATACCGGTGAAAAGGATACGGACGCCTTCATGGTCATCCTTGAGATACGCAGCCTCGTCGTACAGGATCAGGACAATCTCCCCGTCATCGCCAAAAATATGCTCTTCGAGTTCTCCTTGCATATACCGCTCGCGCTGCTCCTTTGTCGGGGCCGCATATTTACTGTCATACCGGAAAACTCCCATGGATATTCCTTCTTATTCTCATCTTGTGCACCCGGGAGGTTAAAAGATGCCGGGCTGCCCTCATTTTTCCATACCCGGGCTCTTCCGCATTAAGAACTGTTATATGTCCGCAGACGAGAATTCCACAGAAGGAATGCAGGATCCTGCCCGGGATGAATCATGACTGAACCGGAGAAGACAGCTGAACTGAAGATCACCGGTATGCACTGCGCCACCTGTGCAATAACAGTTGAGGAGTCGCTTGCGGCCCTGAAGGATGTGAAGGCAGCACAGGTCAACTTTGGCACGGAGACCGCTCTTGTCGAGTTTGACCCGCAGAAGGTCTCGCTCCGGGAACTCGAGGCCGCGGTTAAGGGGGCCGGCTACGATACCATCAACCAGACCGTGACGCTCAAAGTCGGCGGGATGATGTGCGCCACCTGTGTCGAGACCATCGAGACTGGACTTAAGGCACTCCCGGGAGTTCTTGAGGCAAGTGTTAATCTCGGTGTTGAGACCGCCCGGGTCACCTACAACCCATCGGTCACATCCGTGGAGGATATGAAAAAGGCAATTCAGGATGCCGGGTACCAGTACCTCGGTATCTCCGGTGAAGTCAGCGACGAAGCAGAGAAAGCTGTCCGGGCAAAAGACCTCCGCGATAAACTCCTCCGTTTTTCCATCGGGTTTGCCGTCAGCATACCGCTCATGCTCGCGATGTATGTGCCGCTCCCGCTATCGATGCAGGTACTCGGATACCTCATGCTGGTCATCGCAACACCGGTCTTTGCGTATGTCGCCGCCCCTATCTTCCGGGCAGCGTGGATGGCCCTGCGCAACCGGACCCTCTCGATGGATGTCATGTACGCGATGGGCACCGGTGTTGCCTACACCGCGAGCGTGCTCGGCACGTTTGGCATCGTGCTCACCCACGAGTTCATGTTCTACGACACGGCAATCATGCTCGCCGCGTTCCTGATGCTCGGGCGCTACCTCGAGGCACGGGCAAAGGGCAGGACATCGGATGCGATCAGGACGCTTGCCGGGCTCCGGCAGAAAACGGCAACGCTCCTCCGCGATGGTGCGGAAGTTGAAGTCGCAGTCGAAGACGTGGTTGTGGGCGACCTCGTCCTGGTAAAACCCGGGGCAAAAATACCGGTCGATGGCGAGGTTGTATCCGGTGAGAGCTATGTGGACGAGTCGATGATCACCGGTGAGCCGGTGCCGGCACTCAGGAAAGCGGGGAGTGCCGTTGTTGGCGGGACGCTCAACACCAACAGCGTCATCACCATCCGGGCTACCCGCGTTGGCCGGGACACCGTGCTTGCCCAGATCATCCATATGGTGGAGGAGGCCCAGGGGTCAAAACCCCCGGTCCAGCGGATCGCGGATACTGCAGTCACGTACTTCATCCCTGCCGTCCTCCTCATCGCGTCGGGTTCGTTTGTCGTGTGGTACTTCGTCTTCCATTCCACCGCCCTCTTCGCACTGACCGCGCTCATCTCCGTGCTGGTCGTTGCCTGCCCCTGCGCACTGGGGCTTGCAACACCAACCGCAGTAACGGTCGGGGTGGGGCGGGGGGCTGAACTCGGCATTCTTGTCCGGAACGGTGAAGCGCTCGAGACCGCCGAGCATGTGACCACGGTCGTCTTCGATAAGACCGGCACACTGACGAAAGGAAAACCCGAGGTCATCGATCTCATCCCCAATGACATCACGGAAGAGACGCTCCTCTCTCTTGCTGCCGCAGTCGAGAAGAACTCGCAGCACCCCCTTGCCCTTGCGGTAATCCGGCGGGCAGAAGAACGGGGGATCGCTGTCACGGCCGGGGAGCAGTTCGACACTACTGGCGGAAGGGGCGTATCGGCAACGGTGCTGGGCGAACAGGTCCGGGTCGGGAACCGTTCGTTTTTGCAGGAGAACGGCGTGCAGGTCCCCCCGGAGACCGAGGCCCGCATCATTGCCCTGGAAAAGGAAGGGAAGACCGCGGTTCTTGTTGCTGCCGGGGAACAATTTGCCGGCGTTATTGCAATCGCCGATACGCTCAAGGAGACAAGCGGGGAAGCGGTTGCCGCACTGAAAGCAATGGGAATTAACGTCGCTATGATTACCGGCGACAACCAGCGCACCGCGGACGCTATCGCGTCCCGCATCGGCATAGGGACGGTCATCGCCGGGGTGCTCCCGGCCGAAAAAGAGGAAGAAGTCCGGCGGATCCAGCAGGGTGGCGGGGTCGTCGCGTTTGTCGGCGATGGCATAAACGATGCCCCGGCCCTTGCCCGGGCTGATGTGGGGATCGCGGTCGGCAGCGGGACTGATGTCGCCATCGAGAGCGGGGATATCGTGCTGATCCGCGACGATCTTCTCGACGCGGTTGCCGCAATCCAGCTTGCAAAGAAGGTGATGGGGAGAATCAAGGCAAACATCTTCTGGGCTTTTGCCTACAATGCCGCCCTCATCCCGGTTGCCGCCGGAATCCTTTACCCGTCATTCGGGATCACGTTCCGGCCCGAACTCGCTGCCCTTGCCATGGCGGCTAGTTCGGTGACCGTTGTCTCACTCTCGCTGCTCCTCAAAACCTATATACCGGAAGTGAAGAAAGGAAGATAACTGAGGTGACCAAAAAAATGGCAATTGACCCTATCTGCAAGATGACGGTCGATGAGAAGACCGCAAAATTCACAAGCGAGTATAAGGGGAAAAAATACTATTTCTGCGCTCCGGGCTGCAAGAAGAAATTCGATGGCGAACCGGAGAAATACGCGTGACAGTTCCAACATCATTTTCCCGCGCGATTGCGTGTATCTATCCATATTTCCGTTTTTTTGAATGAATTTCCGACAAAATTGATATAGGAACACAAGTCAACGGTTTTTATTCAGATACTGCCGGAAAACAATTGCGATCGGGTACGATCAGGGGATTATTTTTATTCGGTCCTGAATTGTATGCGTACGTCATCCTCCCGCTCCTGATCTTCCTTGCACGGGTCGCAGACGTGAGTATGGAAACCATCCGGGTCATTTACATCTCACGGGGGATCAAATTCCTTGCCCCTATAATCGCATTCTTTGAGATTGTCATCTGGCTGCTTGCCATGGAAGTGGTCATGAGCGATCTTTCGAATATCGCAAATTTCATTGCATTTGCCCTTGGATTTGCAACCGGGACATATGTCGGGCTCGTCATTGAGGAGCACCTCTCGATCGGGACGGTGATCCTGCGTATCATCACTACAGAGGAATCGACTGATGAGATCGTCTCTTTTCTGGAGGCAGAACATTTTGGAGCCACCAGTATTGACGCCAAAGGAACACGTGGAGAGGTACGGATGATAATCTCGCTCGTCAACCGCACTGAGGTTCCAAAGATATCAGCACATATTGAATCCACCAACCCCCGTGCATTTTTTTCAATAGAAGACATCCGGTACGTCAGCCAGGGTGTGTTCCGCCAGAAAGAGAAAAATATTTTCAGTAAGGCCAAAGGTTCAGTTCTGTCACTTTTTTACCACCGGTAATTTCCATAAAAAATTGTCTTCAAAAAATTGTCTTTTTTTGTCCCGGAATAATTTAAAATGATGCCAACGGCCTTAAAAATAAATTATAAATCAAAATAAATCAGGATAATCTATTTAATCGTCCGGATTCGCTCTATCACAAAACCACTATTTTCTTATACCATCATCTGCAAATAATTGACTATTACGCCGGATTATATTCGACTGCAGAGACAATACAATGGGAATATTTGAACTATTCAGACCTGATGTAGCTCAACTGGCATCGCAACAGGATGCGGAAGGCCTCGTCCGGGCACTGCAGTATAATGATCCTGCCATACGCGAGGAGGCAGCCCGGGCACTCCGGTCGCTCGGCAGGAAAATCGTACCGGTAATCCATCACCTGCTACCACAGGCCGATGATGTACTGAAAAGCCAGCTTGTTCAGGTTCTCGTCACCGCTGAAAACATACCCATCGAGATCCTGCTGCCAGTCATCAGGGAACAATATATCGCCGATCGCGGATCGATGATGCGAATTTTCCAGTCACTGGGTGAAAACTCAATCCCGTTTTTTATTGGGCTTTTCGGTGAGAAAGATCCCGATATCCAGGAGATGGCGATCAGGGCACTTGCCGGGATGAAAGACAGCTCATGGCCATTGCTTGAGAAGGCGTTGTCGTTGCCCTCCTATCTTGCCCGCCAGTCGGCTGCAAAAGCCCTTACCCGGTCAGGCTGGAAACCCCATACTGAAGAAGAATTTATCCGGTTCAACGCAGCAAAAGGGGACTGGGATGAACTCGTGCGGATGAAGAGATCATCAGTCACGGCTCTTGCCGGGCTCCTTTCTGATGAATATTACGGCATACGCCGTGAGGCTGCACGGGCGCTCGGGGCAATCGGCGACCCGCGTGCAGTTCCCCCCTTGTGCAATGCCATACAGGATTCCGATCCCGAAGTCTGCATCAGTGTAATTGAAGCCCTGGTGGCACTGCATGACCGGAAAGCGGTGGTATTGTTTGTCCAGACCCTGCAACACCCGGCATACAATGTCCGCCGGGCTGCAGCTCATGCCTTACGCGATCTGAAATGGTCGCCGGCAAGTGACAGCGAGAAGGTACAGTACCTCATTGCATCTGAAGACTGGCAGGCGTTAACAGCGCTTGGCAAAAAAGTCATTCCGCCTCTTGTTGTTGCGCTGGGTGACAGTTATTATAGTGTCCGGCAGGGTGCGGCAGACGCGCTCAGGCTGATGGGCACACCGGGAAAAAATGCTCTTGTTCTGGCACTCAAGGATGAAAATCCCACGATACGCAGGACCGCGACCGATTTCCTCGCCCGTATCAGCAAGGACCAGCAGTCAGCAGTTCGCATGACCGCGGCCCATGAGAAGAATATGCGGGAAACCTCGCCCGTGCAGGACCGGGGGAAAACACCTGCACCGAATATGAGTGCATCCCCCTCATCATCACTTGGCTCAAGTCCAGCTGCCCGCGAACCATCCCGTAACCGGGATACAACGCCAAAACCGGGATCGGATGATACACGGAAATCGCTGCCACCACGACGCGAGCTGCCGGAACGTGCCCCCATGCAGGAGAAAGGACGTGACGCAGCTGAACGAACCCTGCCTCAGGTCCCCCTGACCAGTGACCAAGATCGCCCGGGAAAAACCATCCTGAAAGTCCCAGATCCGGCAGTAGCCAGAACGGAGAATTCAGAAGAGCGCAACATCTCAGCCATTATCTCAGCCCTGCATCATCCGGATAACAATGTCCGGATGATTGCCGTAGAGAGTATTGCAAAATTCGGTGAGGATGCGATCGATCCCCTGATCGCTGCACTCAAAGATCCGTATTACCTTGTCCGGTGTGCTGCTGCTGAAGCGCTTGGGAGACTGAAGGGCGAACGGGCCATTCCCGCACTTATTTCGCTCCTTGAAGATCCGGACGAGAATGTGCGGGCCGCTGTTGCAAAATCTCTTGGTGCAATCGGCGATCTATTGGCACTCACCCCGCTTGCGCGGGCACTCACGGATGAATATGAAGCGGTACGTTCTGCAGCAACCGAAGGATTGGCCGGGCTGGGATCGCAGGCAATCCCGTTCCTGATTCAGCTGCTCGGGCACGAAAAACCGCAGATCCGTGCGGGCGTTGCGACAACGCTCGGCATGATGGCAACCCGCGATGCCTGCGAACCACTCGCAGCCATGTTTACCGATATGGATGCCATTGTCCGCGAGAACGCGGCGATCGCGCTCGGTCATATTGGAACACAATCCATTCCCCTGCTCACGGATGCCCTGCGTTCGGCCGATCCCGCGATTCGCCTCTGCGGCGTTACCGGGCTGGGCTCGATGGGTGAGCCGGGACGCGAGCTTCTTGTCGGGGCATGCAATGACCCGGATCCCGTAGTCAGCAATCGGGCACAATACCTGATCGGAAATCTGGTGAGTACGGATGAAAAAACACCATCCGGTCTTTCATCAGTAAACGGATCGGACATCCCCGGGGATAAACTGTCCCGCGGGGAAGGTGCCGGTTCACCGGCCGACATGCTGGCAACGATACGGCTGATCAGCCATCCTAACAAAGATATCCAGATCAAAGCCGTGACCGAGGTCATACGGGCAGGCGAATCTGCCGTAATCCCGCTCATCCAAGCGCTCATCAACGAGAAGAATGAGATCCGTGCCGGCGCTGCTGAAGCACTGGTGGAGATTGGCGGGCCTTCCGTAATACCGCTTGTCAATGCTCTGCCCGGGGCACCTTCGGATGCACAGATGTGGATCCTGCATGCCCTCGGCAAACTGGGTGACAGTCGGGCGATCACGCAGATCAGCAAGGTCATGGATGATGCCGATCCCCAGATAAAGGTGGCAGCAACCGACGCGCTGGGATATATTGGGGATCCGTCAGTTGTCGGGCGCCTTGCAAGGATCCTCTCTGATCCTGATGAGCACCTGCGGACATCTGCAGTCCGTGCACTGGGCTACATTGGGGATCCATCCTCTGCTGCGTTTCTTGTCACTGCGCTCGGCGACGAAGAGTACCGGGTCCGGGATATGGCGCAGGAAGCACTGTTCGAGATTGGGTCTTCTGCAATCCCCACCCTTGTCGAAGCCCTGAAAAGCCAGTCCCCTGCAGTCCGCGATGGTGCTGCAGCCAGCCTTGGGCGGCTTGAGTGGAAACCCGCAACCCCGAATGAAACGGTATATTTCCTGATGGCCCAGGAATGCTGGATCGATCTCGCCCGCATGGGAGCCGATGCTATCATGCCGCTTTCAAACGCACTTGAAAACCCGGACGATAACCTGCGGATGGGGGCGGTCCTTACCCTTGGCAAGATGGCCGGGCCGGAACCTGTCGAGCTGCTTGCACGGGTACTCATGGACCGTAACGTCATGATCCGGCAGAAAGCAACCATGGCGCTTGTTGATATGGGTGCGGCGGCACGCCAGCCACTCTCGTCCATGGGCTCGTGTGCCCCGCCGGAACTCCAGCAGGCTATCCAGCAGGTTATCACCCGGATCGACCGCAAAGTCCAGTCCTGATCATCCGCACCGGGGAATAAACCGGGATGATGCTCGTTCTTACACTTTTATAAATACTGGTTCGTATATAGATCCGTTTATTCATGAGCGGGAGCGGACAGGCTTTTTACCGGCGAGGGGATCGATGAAACCCGATATCCCCGGTTCAAAACAGGCAGGGCAATTAACGGCTCATACGGATGTGGTACGGGGTGTCATGATGACAGGTTATCACAGAACGGGCAGTGTACGAACCCGGGGAACGGTATCATGAAAACCGACATGCCGTTGTCCAAACCAATCCGGCTTTTCATCGCAAATACCGAGGAGATCCTCAACACTGAAATATCTCTCCTGCGCCAGCCGGAGGCTGATCCCGGTGGCACACTGGTCGACGAGTATACGTACGATATCGACCACAATATCATCATATTTCCCGCACAGTATATCGGACTTTTAAAGGATTTTGTTATTGCAAAGCACTGCACGCACCTGTTGATCAAGGGGGCGGCGGCAAAAAAAGCGAAATATCTGGTCTGCTCGTACAATGAAGAGTCCATGTACAGGGGTATGCGGCAGATCTACCTCGATGCGCTCAAGGACGAGGCAAAAAAAGAGAACAGACTCCCGGTCCAGAAACTCATCCAGATGCTGTTCATCCTTTTCTCCCAGTTCAACGATGATGTGAACGAGCTCCCGTGGAACGCCATCATCAATGCGAGCGTCTACCACCGCATGCCCAAGATCCGAAAGACCCAGTTGTACCACGTGATGAAAGAGAGCAAGAACGACATGGACGAGATGATGGAGCAGGAATCGATCGTCCCCCGCCGGTATTTTGTCCTGGACAAGGCGATGTTCTATGCCCGCGACATGTTCCTTGCAAAGACACTTCCCGCTGATGAGCTGATGCCGGTCATCAATATCCCGCAGATGAAGAAGTTCAACCACCTTGAGGTGAAAGAGATGCTCACTACCCGCTGGACCCAGACGGCATGGTACCAGTCCAAGGTCTTTGGAGACCAGATGCTTGACATTATGGAGAAACCACTTGGCCCGGTGGTATGGACCGAGCCCCCGTCACTGGACTATTTCTATAATCTCTACAAGGTGGGTGTCCTCATGACAGATAACCTACTCACGTACATGACCATGCGGGACTGGTTCGTATGGGAAGAGCCAAAACACCTGCTTGCGGCTCATGAGAAGAAAGAAGAATATGAGAAAAACGCACTCACGCGGATCTTCGGCGACCTGATTTCCGATGCATGGGAGGACCAGGCATGAGCGCATTGTTCAGGAATCTCGGGGTGACGACATGCCACAGAAGGAAGTAATCGAACTGTTGAAAAAGGGCAGGACACTCGCCAAAAGGACAAAATTCAAGGATGCGCTGGCCCATTTCGAGAAAGCCATTACACTCGATCCGAAATACCCGGAGGGCTGGTACCTCAGGGCATCGGTGTTTGCAGATACCGGCCAGTATAAGGAGGCGCTGGAAAACTGCGACAAGGCGATCTCGCTCGACCAGAATTATGCAGATGCCTGGACAAAAAAGAGCATGGTGCTCTATAACATGGAGCGGTTTGAGGAGGCCCTCATGGCAAGTACCCGGGCATCATCCCTCAACGGCAATGATGCGACGGCATGGTACATCAGGGGGGTATGCCTTGACGAACTTGACCGGAGCGATGAGGCGCAGGTTGCCTATGGCAAGTCGTTAGAGCTCGAGATCATCCTTGACATGGAAGCCGAGCAGAAACGGATGCGACAGCAGTAGCTATTTCGGGTTACCACATTTTTCCTGCCACGTGCCGCCCTCCAGATCTCCCATAACCAAAGGATTATAAAAGGCTAAGCCAATGAACGTTTCATTGGAGGTAATCCGATGTTGTCAAAAACCATGGAAGATGCACTCAACCGGCAGGTCAACCGCGAGTTTTACTCGGCATACCTGTACCTAGCCATGTCGGCATATTTCGAATCCGCCAGCCTGAAAGGATTTGCAAAATGGATGAGGGTCCAGGCACGGGAGGAGCGAACACACGGAGAGAAGATCTACGATTATATCATTGCCCGAGGCAGTAAAGTGACGCTTGGTGACATTGAGGCACCAAAGGGCAAATGGACATCTGCCGGAAAGGTCTTTGAAGATGTGTTTGCCCACGAGCAGAAAGTTACGGCGATGATCCATAACATTGTCGAACTCGCCACAAAGGAAAAAGATCATGCCAGCTTCGATATGCTCCAGTGGTTTGTCAAAGAACAGGTTGAGGAGGAGGCAAACGCAGGAGATATTCTTGCACAGATCAAGACCGTTGGTGATGTGCCCGGCCATCTCTTTTACCTTGATCACCAGCTTGGCAAGCGGGAGTGATTCCTGCACTTTTTTTGTTCAGACAGGTATACTATCGTCGCAGCCCGGAACATTGACCGGGCACGTGCGATTATCAGACAGAACACGCCACCAAAAAGCTGGCAATCCAGACCAGCGGGGCTGGCCGGCACCGATGGATTCTATTATTCCGGATGAGTACACAATCCTCAAAGGAGCACGGAGTCATGAAGAGCCCGGTCTATTTTGCATCTCTGCGAGCGTTTTCCGATCACGAGAGTACGACCGCAAAAGTACAGCGGTTATTCGACAAGGCCGGCTTTGCCGACATGATCGCGCCGCATGACAAGACTGCTATTAAACTCCATTTCGGAGAAACGGGAAGTGACGGGTTCATCAGCCCGGTGTACGTCCGGCAGGTGGTGGAGAAAGTGAAGGCGTGCGGGGCCCTGCCGTTTTTGACCGATACGAATACCCTGTACCTTGGAGGCCGCTCGAATGCCGTGGAGCATATCGGGACTGCCATTCTTCACGGGTTCGATTTTGCGGTGGCAGGAGCGCCGGTAATTATTGCCGACGGGCTGAACGGGAAGAATACTCGGAAGGTGACGATCAACAAGAAGCATTTCCATGAAGTGACCATTGCAGGGGATATTGCGGCTGCGGACAGTCTTATTGTACTGAGCCATTTCAAGGGGCACATTGTCTCAGGGTTTGGCGGGGCTATCAAAAACCTCGGGATGGGCTGTGCCCCGCCCGAGGGAAAACGCGCCCAGCACAATGCCCAGCCGTTCACGATTCCGGAGAAATGTACCGGCTGTGCAGCATGTATGAAAGTCTGCCCGAAGACAGCTATCAGCGTTGTGAAGAAGAAATCTGCCATAGACCAGAACCTCTGCATCGGCTGCTTCGAATGTCTGCATGCTTGTCCAGAGCATGCCATCGATATCAACTGGGAGACCGAGATCCCGGAATTCATGGAGCGTATTGTCGAGTACGCATACGGAGCAGTGCAGGGAAAGGAAGGAAAAGTAGGGTACATGAACTTCCTGATCCGGATTACTCCGGACTGCGACTGTTACCCGTTCAGCGATGCACCGATAGTGCCGGATATCGGTATCCTTGCATCAAAAGACCCGGTGGCTATTGATGCAGCAAGCTTCGATCTCGTAAATCAGCAGCAGGGGTATACCGATTCGCTTCTTTGCGCCAATCACAACAAAGGCGGGGACAAGTTCAGGGGGGTCCATGCCCAGACGGACGGGCATCACCAGGTGCGGTATGCGGAAGAGATCGGGTTGGGAAGCAGCGCATACGAGATCATCAGGATCTGATTATTGAAAAATTTTGGATCATACGATTTTTTATTCAATTGTCCATTTTTAATCTTCATTTTGGGAAAAATTGGATGGAAATATTCTTCCACCATCGATTCAAATCAGAAGTGTTATAACAGGGTGGAAAGCAAGCGCTTATTAGCGAAGGAGTTTTAAATAAACTTAGTTTGAGAAGCTTTATCGCTCAGACGTTCCCTTCGTACTTCCGAAGGAAATTTTCCAATTTCCATGGAGTGTATTCATGAATCTTAGACAGCCTAATGCTAACGAAGCAACGGGAACCGTCAACCGCTCACGGGATGTTGCCCCGTGCTCGGGGATCTGTACCCGCTGCATTGATGGATGTAAAGGCAGCTGCGAGATCTGGTTATCATCGTTCCGCGGCAGGGAAGTATTGTATCCCGGCCCGTTCGGTGAGATCACGGCCGGAGCTGACAAGAACTACCCGATCGATTACTCCCACCTGAATATCCAGGGATATGCAGTGGGCGCACGCGGCCTTCCCGAAGGTACCGAAATCGGCCCGGACTCAGCGGTTTTCTCCTCCGTTGATACCGAGACCGAGTACGGCTGGGACAAGAAAGTCCGGATGAAAGTTCCGATCTTTACCGGTGCCCTTGGTTCAACAGAAATTGCCCGGGCAAACTGGGAACACTTCGCGGTCGGTGCAGCAATCGCCGGCATCACGCTCGTATGCGGTGAGAACGTCTGCGGTATCGACCCCGGCCTGAAGCGGGACAACAACGGCAAGTGCATTGAATCTCCCGAGATGGACCGCCGTATCAACGTATACCGGAAATTCCACGACGGCTTTGGAGAAATCCTTGTCCAGATGAATGTCGAGGACACCCGGCTTGGCGTTGCGGAATATGTTGCAAGCAAGCATAATCTCGACACCATCGAACTCAAGTGGGGCCAGGGCGCCAAGTGTATCGGTGGCGAGATCAAGGTCAAGTCGCTCGAACGCGCAATCGAGCTCAAGAAGCGCGGCTACATTGTCCTCCCCGACCCGACCATCAAGGAGAACCAGGCTGCATTCAAGGCCGGCGCCATCAAGGAATTCGAGCGTCACTCCCGCCTCGGTTTTGTCACCAAGGAAGGATTCCTCGAAGAGGTTGACCGTCTCCGCGATATCGGTTTCAAGCGCGTCACCTTAAAGACCGGCGCGTACTCCATGGTCGAACTCGCCATGGCTCTCCGCTACTGTTCGGAAGCAAAGATTGACCTCCTGACTATTGACGGTGCACCCGGCGGAACGGGCATGAGCCCGTGGCCGATGATGAACGAATGGGGCATCCCTACGTTCTACCTGCAGGCACTTACGTACGAGTTCGCACAGAAGCTCGAAAAGAAGGGCTACCGCGTACCCGACCTCGCCATGGCCGGCGGTTTCTCTGATGAGCCCGGCGTCTTCAAGGCACTCGCCATGGGCAGCCCGTACTTCAAGGCAGTCTGCATGGGCCGCGGCCTCATGATCCCCGGCTTTGTCGGCAAGAACATCGACAAGTGGATAAAAGGCGGCGAACTGCCAAAGTCTGTTTCAAAGTACGGCAACAACATCGAAGAGATCTTTGTCTGCTACGAGGAACTCAAGGAGAAATACGGTGCACGCATGAGCGAGATCCCCATGGGCGCAGTTGGTATTTACTCCCATGCATCCAAATTCCGGACCGGTCTCCAGCAGCTCATGGCAGGTAGCAGGAACTTCAACCTCTCGACCATCACCCGCGATGATGTAATGGCACTCACTGAAGAAGCTGCCGGAGTATCCGGTATTGAGTACGTTATGTCCGCACGGTACGACGAGGCCATGGGCCAGTTGCTCGACTAAAACCTGACATAGTAATTTATTACGTCTGCGCCGGGCTGGTCCCGGCAAACCATTTTTTTAAAAAGGATTCATGGCAGGAGCTATACCTGCTCACGCAAACGGCTTATTGGAGTATTTCATTTCGGATTACGGGAAATCCAGAAGTACCCGGAGTTTCGTTTCAATGTGCGACGAGATCTGGTGGTATCCCGGTTTTGAGAATGAGCCTTCATCCAGCGAGACTGCTTCCTCCAGATCATCATCGTCAATTCCATGTTTCTCATGGTCCACGATCTCGTGGAAAAATATTTTTCCCGCGCCCGGTACGATCCGGCACAGTTTTGGCTGCTCCTTTTCCACACGGATATAATAGTACGAAGATCCGATAAGGGATCGCTGGTATTCCTGCAGTTGCTCAAGAATCTCATCATAGTGTGGCACTGATGAGTCCGGCATAATATAGCGCGGCAATGGCTCGATGCCGCCAATTTTTTTTGTTGTTGGCATGTTCCTTACCCCCGTTTGAAAAAACCCTGATCCGGCTATCCTGGCCGGATCTAAGGTATGAAGGCAATATCTTTCTTATGAATATATAGTTTTCTATTACCACCCATTATGCATGCTTTAATGTCTTGGACCGAAACGGGCAAAAAGGGCAGATTGTATTTACTATTACGGCAGAGATTCTTACCACGTATCATGATCCCGTGGCTCAATAATAATTTCCGGCATTTCAAGCCGACAGCGGCAATCGCAATCAATGCCACGCGGCACATGAACAAGATCGAGCGGAAGAAATTATTCTCACCCGACATCGAGCCCATGCGAACTGCCGAAGGCCGGTGGTTCGAGGCGATCGTGTACGAGATGTTTTTGGACATCTCAAAAAAATCGGGTACAATCAAGTACCTTGCAATGAAAGGTGCAGATGCCCCGAGCCGGCGCGAGAATGTAAAGATTGGGCAGAACGGATTATTCTATTCCAAGTACGGCGATATCACCATACGGGGCAATGGGCAGGATCTTGCGGAATTTGACATGCTGCTGGTGGACTCTGACAACCATGTTGCATTTGCCGAAGTTGTCACGTCACCATCAGACCTCAAAGAGTTCGAGATCGAGATCGCGTACAAGAAAAAACTCCTTGGGTACCTTTACGGCCAGAAGATCACCCCGTTCCTGCTCGTTTCGTCCTTCGACCTTTCTAATTATTCAGTAGTAAAGCGGCTGGCAAAAGACAGGACCAACGCAATCATCCATACCAGTTCCTGCGAGCAGATCAAATCCTTAGTCAAGCATTACCGTCCGCGGATCATCTACAACCTCCCGGAGAACCATCCCAAACTTATCCGGGCAACAGATATTCCGATGAAAAACCCGTTCGACTACAAACGGTACCACGATGAGGTCAAAAACCAGCTTTTCACGGAAATGAACCGGAAGCCCGGAAAGATACAGCCACAAATAACAGATCGGACCGGACAACTGGTGAAAAAGATACTCTATGGCGGCCTGTTCCCCCCGGCAATCAAGGCCGTCTGCGATACTTATGGCCTGACCGTGAAAGGTAAGAAGGTCACATATGAGGATTTTTCAAAGTACTATTCCAAAGCCATCATCGCAACAGACATGCCGGGTTATGAGCTGATCATCTACCTGCGCTCAAAACAAAAGAAGGAATATCACAAGATGATCCAGATGAAGGACGGGCATTTCAAATTCGAACGCCCGACGCCACCCAAAGTGGGATTCTTCCTCTGGCTGGAAACGATCCAGCCTATGCTCGGGGCCCGGATCACGCTCCAGGTGCTCGACGCATTTTCCATCCACGAGCAACCGAAGAAATAATTTTTTCTTCTCGGAGAAATCTCAGGAGAGAATGCTGATGCTTTTTTCAACGTCCCGCTCGCTTGTTACACCCCCAATAAGGACAACGATGTATTACCGGTAACCGATCTCGTTCTTCTGCGTCCCGTCCATCTCAGGGACTGAGGACGCAGGAGAAGGGCAAAATATCATAAAAAATGGATTTGTACAGAACATTTTTGGCTCATCGCTATTCTGAGTGGGTAAGTGAGTACTGAAGTGGGGTCTGCCGCCCCCACGCCCCCATGCAGGATAGACTCCGCCGCC
>JALOBP010000067.1 GCA_023228295.1 Methanoregula sp. | reverse complement strand
CGACCCGATCTCGTCTCCGACGAGTATCCCGCCGGAGCTGTACCGGAAGACCGGCATGGTCGTTGCAAAAGAGACCATTGCCCGGATCAAGGGACCGACGGCAACTCACCTCGCGTCCGGCCGCTCGCTTGCGATAATCGACGATATTGCCACCACCGGTACCGCCATTCTCGGAACGAGTGCCCTTGAGGATATCGGGGACGTAAAACGGGCCTGCAACAGGCGGCTCACGGTGCTCGGCAACCTCAACGGCGTCGAGATGCGGCGCTGGACACCGGAGATGGCAGAGGCAAAGGTGAGAGAGGCCATCACAGAGGCCGGCCGGGGCGGGGGTTTTATCCTCTCGGACAACCACGGCGAGATCCCATGGCAGGTCCCGGACAGCGTACTCCTCGCGATCAGCCGTGCGGTAAAGAAATACGGGACGTACCCGCTGGATCTGTGATCAATGCAGGAGAAATTCGTCATTCTCTGCTGCGAGAACATCCGTCCTGAGGTGGATGCTATCCTTGCAACCGGCGCGATGCCTGAGGCATCCGCCCGCTCCTTCTCATTCCACTGCGGCCATGTCCGGTCAGTCTGGGATACGGTCAAAGATCAGTATTATGAGCTCGATAATGTCAGCGCAAGGATCTGCCTGTGCGGGTGCGGTTGCACCAATACCATAGATATCCCAGAGGATATCCTGAACAAACCCCCGCTTATGCTGGTGGATTCCGGAGCCCCGCTCTTCCTGCCTGTGGCGCTTGTTGATGATTTCCGGCGGCGTGGGGCTTACCTCATCCTGCCCGGCTGGCTCTTCCGGTGGAAACTGAATGCCAAATGCGATAAACTCGACCAGTCCACGGCACGGGAGATGTTCAGGGAGTCGCTCAACGAGGTCGTTCTTCTCGATACCGGTGTCCATCAGGGGATCGCCCCGGTGCTTGCAGAATATGCAGAATTCACCGGCCTTCCGGCCCGGACACTACCCGTAGGACTTGAGCATTTCCGTTTCCGTCTGGACGCACAGTACGAGAAATGGCGGAGAGCACAGGAGAGTGCCGCGTGCAAAGCCACGGTCAGTGCTGCGGAGCAGCGAGTGGCCGACTACTCGATGGTGGCTGACCTCACCGGCATGATCATCGGGGTCCATGACGAGAATACCGTGATCCTCAAGATGCTTGACCACTTCGTCCGGCTCTGCTCACCAAAGAAAGTGGCATTTCTCCCGGCCCTGGAGGGTACATATGGAACGGTAATCAGCATCCCTCCCGGTGCATATACGGAGGAGCAGGGATCCCCGCCATTTCCGGTACCCGAAGAGCAGTATCAGGTTACCGGGACGGGGGACGGCTTCCGGGTCCGGGTCCTGTACAACAAGGACCTGATCGGCGTCCTGTCTGTCGAGGAGGTATCACTCCCTTCAGCACTGGACGAGTACCTTAACCTTGCGCATTTCATTGTCCAGATCGCCGGGCTCTCCATCACGATTGCCCGGACACACGCGAACCTTATGCTGGCAATGAGAACACGGGAGAACGAGATTGCCGAACGGATACGGGTAGAGCTGGCCCTCCGGGAGAGCGAGGAGAAGTACCGGGCAATCATCGACAATATCCAGGACGTATTCTTCCGGATTGACCGGGAGAACCGGGTGGTCATGGTGAGCCCGTCCGCAAGCCGGATGTTCGGGGTTGATTCCGCAGCGGAGATGGTGGGTAAACCGGTTGTTTCATTGTGGAAGATACCGGAACGACGGGACGCTTTTCTCGAGGCCATGAGAACAGGGGGTGGTGCCGTGCAGGATTGGGAAACAGGATTTGTCAGGTCTGATGGCACGGCATTCTGGGTATCGATCAGTGCACACCTGCATACGGACAAGTACGGCAATTATGCCGGAACGGAAGGGATCATAAGGGATATCTCAGAGCGAAAGAAGATCGAGGAGGCACTCAAAGGGGCGATTAAGAAACTGAACATGCTCTCCTCCATCACCCGGCACGACATTCTCAACCAGATCATGGGGCTGCGGGCATACCTCGAACTCTCACGGGAGGACCTCAAAGGCACAAAACACGAGACCTTCATCGAGAAAGAGGACCAGGCAGCCGAGGCCATCCAGCGGCAGATCGAGTTCACGAAATATTACCAGGACATCGGGGTGAATGCGCCGAGATGGCAGGATGCTGAATGGGTTATCCGGGAGGCAGCAACGCAGCTCACTCCTCCGGGAATCGAGGTGCGGATAGCAATTGCCGGCATTGAGATCTTTGCCGATCCGTTGATCATCAAGGTATTCTTCAACCTCATGGAGAACTCCCTGCGGCACGGGGAGCGGGTGACCATGATGTCGTTTGAGTCCCGTACTTCGACTGCAAGCCTCATCCTCATCTACCGCGACAACGGCGTGGGTATATCGGAGGAGGACAAGGAAAAACTCTTCCGGAAAGGATTTGGCAAGCATACCGGCCTTGGCCTCTTCCTCTCGCAGGAGATTCTCGCCATAACCGGCATAACCATCACCGAAAATGGCGAGCCGGGGAAGGGTGTGCAGTTCGAGATCACCGTGCCGTACGGGGGATACCGGTACAACTCATAAACTGCCCTGCTGCGAATAAGAACAAAAGTCATCCCCCGCATTCCTTATGGTTCAAAAAAGATACAAAAAATCCTGACATATTCAGGAGCGGTTCACCAAAAATACACGGAACATTCATGTTTTATCAGGTCAATCCCTCACAACCAGCCTCAAGACATCACACCCTGCAACGGAGCCTGCAATGTATTCCCTCCTTTACGTCGACGATGAGCCAGAGCTGCTTGAAATTGGAAAACTGTTTCTTGAAAACACCGGGGATTTTACGGTTATACCGGTCCTGTCAGCAGGAGAGGGACTCGCCCGGCTCGGGCAGCAGGATTTTGACGCTATTATATCCGATTACCAGATGCCGGAGATGGACGGCATCGATTTTTTAAAGAATGTGCGGAAATCCTGCGGGAACATCCCGTTCATTCTCTTCACGGGCCGGGGGCGTGAGGAGGTCATCATCCAGGCTATCAATAACGGGGTGGATTTTTATCTCCAGAAAGGCGGGGATCCCAAGGCCCAGTTTGCAGAACTCGGGCACAAGATCCACCAGGCGGTGAGCAGGAGGAGGGCTGAACGTGCACTTTCAGACTCGGAAAAACGCTTTGCGGATATCATCAACTTCCTCCCGGATGCAACGTTTGCCATCGATACCCGTGGGAAGGTGATAACCTGGAATAAGGCGATAGAGGAGATGACCGGTATTTCTGCCGAAGAGATTCTCGGCAAAGGGGACTTTGAGTACTCCCTGCCGTTCTACGGGAAACGCCGCCCAATCCTGATCGATCTTATCTTTGAGCGGGACGAGGGGGTTCTCGGGTTTTATTCCAATATCAGGCGTGACGGGAACACGCTCTCAGCAGAGACGAACCTTCCCCACCCGAAAGGGACACCGATCTATGTCCTTGCAAAGGCGAGCCCCCTCTTCAATAAGGAGGGGAAGATCACCGGCGCGATCGAAGCGATCCGGGACATCACCGACCGGAAAAAATCCGAGGAGATACTCCTGTCGGTAAATGAACAGCTTTCTGCTTCGGGGGAGGAACTCCGGGCACAATACGATGAACTTGCGGAGACCGAGAAACGGATCCGGGATAGCGAGTCCCGCCTCAATTTCATCATCGGGTTCTATGAATATGCACGGAAAAGCGAGAAGGAACTCCTCGATTATGCGGTTGAAGGGGCAGGGATCGTTACGAGCAGTCCACTGGCATACCTCGCATTCCTCAATGATGACGAAAGCGAACTTTCCATGTATGCCTGGTCAAAATCGGCAATGAAAGAATGTTCGATGCGGGTCAAGCCCATCGTCTACAAAACAGAGAAGACCGGCCTCTGGGGCGAAGCCGTCCGACAGCGCCGGCCGGTCATCACCAATGATTACGAAGCCCCGGATCCGAAAAAGAGGGGATATCCGGAAGGGCATCCCCGGATCATACGGCACATGAATGTTCCGGTCATGGAGGGAGGGCACGTCGTCATCGTAGCGGGTGTGGCAAACAAGTCGTCCGATTACACGGAGAATGACACACGCGAACTGCTGTTGCTGATGCAGGGGCTCTGGAATATCATCAAGCGGAAACGTGCTGAACAGACCGGACGGGAAAGTGAGGGGAAGTACCGCACCATCATCGAACATTCGCCGGTTGGTATGCATTTCTATGAACTGCTGCCCGACGGATCGCTGGTCTTTACCGGGGGAAATCCAGGTGCAGATACTATTCTTGGCATCAGGCACGGGGAGTTTATTGGGAAAACGCTCGAGACGCTATTTCCCGATCTGGTGAATACAGAAGCCCCGGCACAATACCGCAGGGTTGCCACTGAGGGAGGCACCTGGCAGAATGACCAGGTAGCCTACGATGCCGGAAAAGTTCACCGGGCATATTCAGTAACCGCATTCCAGATCTCTCCCGGACGAATGGTAGCCATGTTCATGGACATCACCGGGAGTAAACGGACGGAAACCGAGTTGCGCAACGCGTACGAACGGGTTGCTGTAGCGGAGGAAGAACTGCATTCCCAGTTCGATGAACTTACCCGGAACGAGCGCGATCTCCGGAAGAGCGAAGCTGAGATCTCCGGCATATTCCAGGCCGCCCCGGTCGGCATCGCCGTTGTAGCAGACCGGGTCCTGCAGAAGATCAATGAACGTCTCTGTACCATAACCGGTTATCCACGTGATGAACTGGAAGGCCGGAATACCCGGTTCCTGTACCTGAATGACATTGATTATGCAGCCGCCGGGAGGATGCGGGAAGAGGCATACCGGGGGAGTGCACCGGATTCGATCGATATCCAGTGGAAACGCAGGGATGGGGTCGTAATTGACGTCCAGATTCGTGCAGCCCCGGTTGACCGTGCCGATCCCAATGCTCCCATGATATACAGTGCTCTTGACGTTACAGAGAAGATACGGGATCATCGCGAACTGGCAGAAGCTTACAGGAGAGTGTCCACTGCAGAGGAGGAACTGCGCACCAATTATAATGAACTGGCAGAAGCGCAGGCTGAGCTTAAAAGCCGCAAACAGCAGATGGAAGAGATCGCAGCAACGGTCCCGGGAGTTGTATACCAGTTCTATGTCCGGCCTGATGGCAGCATGGGGATATATTTCACGAGCAGCAGGGTCACCGAGTTCATTGGCACCGGAAAAAGCCTTGAGGAATCCTTCCCGGCATTTGTGGATGGTATCGCCCCGGATGACAGGGGCCGGTTCATAGAGTCTATTCATGACGTGGTGAAGTCGGCAGCTCCATGGAATTTTACCGGTACGTTCATCAAACCGTCCGGAGAAACGATCTGGTTCCAGGCCATGTCGAACCCGGTAAAGCATGGCGATGAACTGGTCTTTTCCGGGGTCATCCTGGATATTACCAAGAGGAAGACCACGGAGGCCGCGCTCCGGGAGAGCGAAGAACGGTACCGCCTGCTTGTCGAGAACACCCACGACCTCATCTACACGATCACCGCCGAGGGTATCCTAACATTTGTTTCGCCCAGCTGGACATCCCTTTTCGGCCACGTGCTCAAAGACGTGACAGGTGCACCGTTCCAGCGCTTTGTCCATCCCGACGACGTCCCTGCATGCAAAGCCGCCCTTGCAGAAGTCGTGTCATCGAAAAAACGCGTTTCGGGGGTTGAATACCGGGTATTCCATGCAGACGGGTCTATCCGGATCCACACCTCGACCGTTGCTCCCATATTCAATGATGCGGGAGAAGTGGTATCCTACGTTGGAAACGCCCGGGACATCACGGAGATGAAACAGTTCCAGAACGCGATAAAGGAGAGCAGCCGGAAACTCAACCTTCTCACCAGCATCACGCGACACGATGTGGCCAACCAGCTCACGGTCGTGGAAGGATATACGCAGCTTGCTGCGCTCAGAAAACCCGACCCGTTGGTTATGGACTTCCTTGCCAAGATCTCATCCGCGATTGAGACGATCCAGCACCAGTTTGAATTCGCCCGGGCCTACCAGGACATGGGGACACAGTCACCGGCATGGTTCCAGGTCGGCGACGTGATCAGGAGCGGGAGGCCATCGCAGATAACCCTCGACTGCACCTGCGGTTCCACCGAGGTCTTTGCCGATCCGATGATCGGGAAGGTTTTTTTCAATCTCTTCGACAATGCGGTGAGGTACGGGGAGTGTGTGACAACAGTCACGGTCCGGTGTGGGATCGTGGAAGGCGAGCTGGTCATCACGTTTGCCGACAACGGGGTCGGGATCCCTCTTGACGAGAAACAGAAGGTTTTCGAGAAAGGATTTGGCCGGCATACGGGATTTGGGCTCTTCCTTGCCCGTGAGATCCTTGCAATCACCGGTATCTCGATTACCGAGACCGGGAGCCATGGCAAAGGGGCAACATTCGAGATTACCGTGCCGAAAGGGACATACCGGTCTGTACCGGAATAACGGAGAGGCAGGCAGGATCGCGGGCAGAATATTGTCATACGGTACTAACAGAGGGTATTTCTGTTTTTAAGGGAAAAGGATCAAAAGAGGGTATCATGAAATTCAAAGGGAGCAAGACGGAGAAGAATCTCCTCGCAGCATTTGCCGGCGAGTCGCAGGCACGGAACCGGTACGGCTTCTTTGCAAGTGTTGCAAAGAAAGAAGGATATGAGCAAATCGCCTGGGTCTTTGAAGACACTGCCCAGAACGAGCGGGAGCATGCAAAGCTCTTCTTTTCGCAGCTCAAGGGCGGCGAGGTCACGATCACCGCAGGCTACCCGGCCGGCGTGATCGGGAATACGAAGGAGAACCTGAAAGCTGCGGCCGAGGGTGAGCAGATGGAGTGGGGCACGCTTTATCCGGACTTTGCAGCCACCGCGAAGAAAGAAGGTTTCAAGGAGATTGCCCGACTCTTCGAGAAGGTTGCCGAAGTGGAAGCCCACCACGAGGCGCGGTATAAGAAACTGTATGAGAACCTGGTGAACAAGACCGTCTTTAAATCCGAGATGCCCACGAAATGGCACTGCCGGAACTGCGGGTACGTCCACGAAGGCAAGAATGCACCTGTCAAGTGCCCGGCCTGCGATCACCCGCAGGCATACTTCGAACAGTATTTTGAGAATTATTAATCTCTTTTTTTATTGCCAGTGTTCATGGATTTCATCGGTTCTCCCTCGCCATTCTGAAGATCAGCCCGGCAATACCTGCACAAAGCAGTGCGGCATATCCAAAACCGGGACTTTGCGTTACTGGTTGCGATACCGGGGGAACCGGTTGCGAATCCGGTAAAACATCCGGGGCGGCAGGGGACCCGGACTGCTGTTTTCTGGTATATGCTTCGTTCATTAACGATGCACTTCTTCTGATCACCTCATTTTCTTCATCGGTCAGCCGGACATCCTGGTGGGCGGTCGCAAACTTCACCGTGACAATGGACCCGCCATACGAGGGATACCCCGTCCACCCGGGCTTGTTTCAAAAACAACCGGGTAGGTATCCCAGATATCCTGCATTTTCGCGTTAAGCTCCGCTTTCAGGGCATCGTTTCCGGGATCGCCCGGATACAGGAAGTCTATTGCCAGAGATACATCCATGAGGCGGGTTTCTTTCCCTTCGGGACTCATGATCAGGAAATGAAAATCAGGGGTCGCATCCTTGATCGCGGGATCGATCGACAGGACATCCACCGGAAGGTAGCCTTCGGTATCATTCTCCGGGAAGGCCTGCTTTGGCTCTCCAATTCCTGCGCCTGCGAACGGGGCCAACACCAGGGTAATGGCGAGCAGTGTGAGGGAGAGCCTCCGTATTTTCCGTAATATACGGTGGATATGCATCATCAAAATCCTCAGTTGATCCCGCTCGTGAACATGAAAAACCATACTCCGATAAGGGCAATTGCCACGGCAAGAAAGCGGTTCGTTCTCTGTGCTGCACAATACCCCGCTAGCCCGGAGATTATGGAGAGGACGGAAAGGTACAGGACCGTATCGATAACGTCAATAAAAACCATGTTGTCATGAGAGAGCACGAGATACACCAGGACATAGATTGCGGGCAGCAGGATTGCCCCGATGAGCGCAGCATGGGCCGGTTTTCCCGTATGCCACCCATACATGACGGCGATTGCCGGAATTACCGATACCATGACGGATATTGTCACGAGCGTGAGGACATACGTGATGACTTGGCCGGCTTCCATCCCGGGAGATGGGTGCACATGGATGAAGGAATATCCAATAATTGCCGACCAGACGACAAGTAATGTGATGAGCGCGAGATGCTCTTCGATCATTTTTTGAAAATCAATTTCGGTTCCATTCATTCGCATCACTCGATAAAAATTACATCGTCCCTTGTTACCGTCCCGTTGGGATTGAGCAGGAACGCCCGACCTGAAGGGCCAATGAGTGGCAGTTCCGAGGTGATATTCGCGTCGGCCGTAAACCGGACAGAATACGTTCCATCCCCACATCCAGTCAGGATATCCGGGTAGACACGGTTACCTGCGGCCAGTTCGAATTGTTCTTCGCCAACCGTGTGCGTTGCATTCAATAGAAGGATGTGGACCGTGTGAGACTGGTTCCGGTCCAGGTTCATGAGCGAACACCCCGCGGGCAGATGAACATCAAATTCCCGGGCCGGTCCCGTGTAAGGAATTGTCTTATCCGAGCGGTACAGGATATGGATGGCTTTTCCCCCGTCAGCCAGTCCCGGTCCGCGCTGTTCGAGATAATATTCTATGCCGTTAACGGACATTTTCCCCAGGATGACATCATCAGAAACCGTGAAGAATGCCTCTCCCGGTTCCCTGCCCATCACGACGCCTTTGTATTGTTTTATCAGGGGCAGGGGTTTGACGAATTCGCCGCTCTCATTTTCTATGACAAGTACCGCATCAGGTGAGATGGGCGGGGGAACGGAAACCAGGTATATCCGGACCTGCGCCTCCTTCCGGAAGGGTGTGCCCCGGATGCCAGCGAAGACCTCGTGATCGGTATCTGCATCGTGCATAAATGCGGCAGGATCGACGGTAACCAGAGCGTATTCTGAAAGAATCCCGGACATATCAGGTGCCCGGGCCTGTTCCGTGGCAGAGAGGTCGCTGAAATACTTCATTTCAAGAATCTCGCGAGAGGGGACAACACCGGAAGTTGCAGGTTCCACCAGTATTGCCATCGTGGCCACTGCTGCAACCATTATGGCAACAAGGAGGATAACCGACACAATTCGCGGATTGCGTCTCATGTACTCTCCTCCATCGGATCAAAGGTAAAGAGAATTTTCCCATTGAGTTCGATAAACGTCCGGTCCCCCTCATGATCGATCATCGCCCCGTTCGGCACCTGGATCGTCCTTCCGGCGGCAGTCCCGGTGACCGGATCCACCATGAAATCTGCAGTTATGCCGTTGTACCGGATCAATAACGCCGGGTAAACACCCCCCGGTACATCCCGCGTTCCCCGCTTGACTGACATCCCGACGCCGATGATCTCTCCTCCGGCATCCACCATCCTTCGTGCGGAGGTGTCCCGGAGGGCAAGCTCAGCAATCGTTTCCGGGTTTTTGATCTCGCCGGGTGCGAAGTTAAGGAGTTTGGATGCTGCCAGCGATTCTGCGATCCGGACCAGTTCATCCTTTGTAAAGGGGCCGGCCAATTCGTATATGCCATCGCCTTCATTCCACCGTACATGGTTCTGCGTGGATTCCGTCCAGAACGTCCCTGTCAGGTTGCTAATGGCAACAGCCTCCTCCTGCCCGGCACCGGGTGCAAACGATGCGTTATCCTTCTGCAGGGCCAAGGTGAAAACGAGATCATCGACACCATCTGAATACACAAGGGAATCGCGTCCGTCCCCGTCCCGGTAATGCAGGCAGTACCTGAATGAATAGCCGGAAGGGAGATATGCGGGAACCACAAAGTTCTGGCCGAACCGTTCCTTTGCCTGGCGCATCGAGCTCAGGTTCCGTGGAGCAACCAGTTCCGCGATACCGGGAGAGATCTCCGTTCCGGAGGGTGGTCCAAAATTGAACATCTCATCAGGAAGCCGGGGATTGGCGCTGATATTTTGGAGATCTGCAGCAAGGACCGTTTCGTTGTAGTACCCGACCAGTTCCATCCGTGTCATCAGGAGTGTCTCCTCGTCGATCCAGACACGGATCCTGCTGAACAGTTCAGGAAAGTACTGCGTGGGGGTATCTTCAACCGCAGCCTCAAGGATGACGGCATTGCTGCCACCCGGTTGTTCCGTGCTGTTCAGGGTGGCGTGATTCTTTTCCAGGATCCGTGCTGCGATGGCCGTGTAATCCTTCCGCGCAAAGAACGTGTTATCGGGATCTTCGATGAAGGACGGCGAGGCCGTCCCGGCATCCGGATGATACTGCCACACAAAAGTCCCGTTTGCGACAACCAGTGTTCCATTGCCATGGATTTCAGACCGGATATATTCTGCACGGAACCGGTCCGGCCGGTGTGCAAAAAAATGGTACTCGTTGTCATCGTAACCGTTCCCTCCGACCACATGCATTGTTGCGGAATAGCCGGAGAGGTTGTTGTTGTGCCGGATAAATGCTGCTGCAATTTCCCCGGCGGGCATCTCGTGTAAAGGGACACTTCCGTATTTTTCGGTTAAGGAAACCGATGGTGTGGCAATCCTGCCTGTGCCGGCATCAGGGAGACCCGCCTGGATACAACCCCCGATGATGAGGATTGCAAGGGCTGCCGCGATAAGCCAGAATAGTCCATTCATTTCAGGATTCTCCAATCGGATACCATGACGTTAAGAAACATCTCATATCACCGGCCGGATCACAAATTCCCGCGTGTAAGTTGCGGATACTTCCTGGCCGGGTTTGTTTACCGAGATGAGCGCTTCAAGGCCGATGCGGTACCTGCCTGGTGAGAAGGTGTAGTATTGTTCCGTTGTCAGGTTTTCAAAGAGGGTAAGTCCATTGGGTTTTGCAGTATTCAATGAGAAGTTCTTACTCGTCTCACCGGGTTTCAGGCTCCAGAATCCCATGGTGCCACCGGCGCCGGCAACCCGGATCCATTCTCCCTCCTGCTGTCGTTCGATGTGGTAAGGATCTCCACATATGAAGATGAGCTTGTGATCGCCCTGATTTACAAAACGGAACGATATTGTGTCGTTGGCAGGGATGATATCCCGGTCAATTTCGATCCGTGCGGTGAGGTTTTCATCATCGGCCGGGGCCGGGGTGATCGTGCTGAAATCAGGAGTCGGACTCGTGACGGGGAAGGGGGTGGGGATAGGGATCGCAGTTTTCAAAAACTCTTTCGGCGGGGGATCAATCCGGGGCTGGAAGAAGGGGAACGGCAGAGTAATGTCGGTTTCCCCTGCAGGAATGATATAAACCGGATTCTGCAGCGGCCACCCGCTTACGCTGTATGCGACAACAGGTCCGACCGGGTCCGGCCGTGTGGTATTCACAGAATACACGACCATCACCGTCAGGGGGAACTCACAGGGAATGAACGGAAACGGGCAGGCAGTACTCTTCGGAAGGCACCCGTCCTTTCCGCACGCGGTCATATTCGGGTAGAGGCGGGCGGTTGTCGTGTTCATGGTCCGGAACGGCACCGGAGTGATAACCGGATTATACATCGACATGTCCCTTGGCCCGGCAAGATGATCCGCATTCGTCAGATAATGATACGGGTCCGTTGTATTGTTATCTGCACCGGCCATCGGAAATATCGCAAGAGCTGCCAGCAGCAATGCGACAAGAGTCGGGTAATGGATCTTGATGGTTCTCATCTCACGCCCTCATCAGCAGTTGCATCCTGAGCTGTCGCGGGACATCCAATAACTCGCACTGCGTGCCGCGTTGACATCGTGGATTTGGATGTAAGGCGAAGTGGCGATGTAGTGCACGTGCTCCACACGGTCAGAGTCCCGCGCAAACCTGACCTTATGGGAGAGCTCCCCCATCCTGCCGCCGTCCATGGAAATATTAAATCCTTCAGAGCACAGCGCCCATTGGGGATCGGTAATTACCTGACCGCTGCTGACAATATGGTCAATCCGCTCTCCGTATCTGGCGTAAAATGTCCCGGTCGTAGAGATAAATGCAAGAGGCGTTCTATCCGAATAATAAATCTGTTCGGTCATGGTCTTTCTTACAATATACAGGGGTGTGGTGACATTTCCCGGCCCGGGAAGGAGGATATCAATCCGCGTTATCGTGACGGTATTTCCAGATGACGACAGATCAGGGCCATACGGTGCAGGTCCGGACTCATCGGCCCCGAAATGCCGGCTCCCCACCGGTTCCGGTACCAGATTGTAGACCTGTATGCCATCACCGTTCGCGACAATCTCTGCCACACTCGTCTCCCGATCAATGAGAACGAGCCGGGAACCCGGGAGTTCATAGAACCCGATGATCGAATCTTCGGATGTGATGATACGTGCACGTTTCATGAGATCATCGATGGCCTGTTTTCGTAAAGGATAGTCGATTATTGGCGGCAGGTGCCGGCCGGCATCTGGTTCACCTGCCCCAAACTCCTCAAGGAAACTGGTCCCAAACGACGGCTCGATATCGGTTGAAAAGGACATCGGGAGGGTTTCGTGCCCACAGGTGCCAATGGGAATGCGGGTTCCCTGGAAGGACAGAATGAGTACAATCCCGCAAAAAATGGTCACGATGCAGATCGCCAGCGGGATGCTGATAGGAGTTTTTTTGGCAGATGAATCCATAATCCCGGTACCCTTTTTATTTATTTTATATTCATTGAATAATCAATATTTCGAAATCGGCCTTGCGATATGGCATTCAATTCTCATGATTTCTGTTCCAGCCGGTTTTTATTACGCACCCTGGAATGCAATGCAACCCGCAAACGAATCCTTGGGAGATAACCAAGAACATTCCCGATGTTGGAACTGTGAATGATTTGGAAATCCTCTATTGCATTTTTTATTCAGCAATTATCGAAGCATACCGCTGATAAATTTCAATCATTGGATCCCGCAGATAGTGCCGGACGGTATTTCCCTCTTTTTCCTGCTCGATGATCCGGTCGTGTAACAGGAAATGCATATGCCAGCTGACTGAAGGGCCGGAAATTCCAATACGAGTACTGATCTCGTTGCGTGATATGCCAGGGTATCGTGCGATTGTTGCCAGGATTTTTCCCCCGCAGGGGTGTTTCAGGTGCATGATGATCGCACGTTCTTCAGGGGAAAATTTTCCTGAATTTTCAAAAAAGCGCTCGGTGTTTTTACATTCCGAAGAAGTGATCTTCCTGAAATTTTTCAGGAGATTGATATGGTAAATCAGGTTCTTGTAGGAAAACCCGGTTGAACGTTCCATATCTGCCAGCTGAACCCCGGGATTTTCCTTCACGCACTCGTATATTGCTTTACGGGAGGTATTCTGGAAAATATTCTTATCGGAAATTCGTTTGAATCCGCCGATGAGGGGAAGGTTGGCAGCGGAAAGATATTTTGTAGTATAGATTATTCCCGGGGTTACCGCAGTGAGGCCGATAATAACAAGGATCCAAGGAGGGAGATCGGCAAGGCTGATGGGGGTCGGTACCGGATCATTGAGAAGTACGGTATCCGGGGAATGCGGAGTAAAGTAGAGTTCGCTGTATTCAGGGTAAAGATCATAGGCCGGTCTGACTATGTAACCTCCCGATTCAGCTGCAGCCGCGGAGACTATAGCCAGGAGAATTATCAGAGCGATTGTCAGACATCTGAATAGTTTCTGCACGTTCTCATCCCTCCTTCCTCAGACCACCAGCAGCATGAACTGCTGCGTGCCATTGACTCGTTCTCCCTCAACGACCGCATACCAGTCTCCCGGTGAAATACCTTCTTCACGTGAGACCTGAACATAGATCCTGCCATTTACAATCCCGTCGCTGTTATCATAGTACGGCCCCATCATCCCATCCGGGGCAAAGATGGAAAGCTTCAGGGAATTTTGCTGATCCTGCCAGAAGAGATCGTAGGTGAACCGGGTGAGATTCGATGGCATCAATCGATGGAAGGGTCTCTTCTCGCCCTGCATTATCAACTGATCCATATACCCGATGATCCGGCAGCCGTTCTTGTCAGTGACGGCATTTTCGATCCCCATCTCTTGTTTCTGTGAAAAATTCAGCTTTTTAATGTTCAGCGGACGGGAGTCTTCCCAGACATTGGCACCGTAGGGACATTCCGTGTTTTTCTCCGCGCCCCAGGGATGACGGCTGCCCCAGTAGTACGGCTGGCTCCAGATCGCATCGAGCTGCTCTTTTGGAACGTTCGCTTTTATCTGCTCAATAACTTCCGGTTCCTCGGTAATTTGTTCATATTGTCCCATAGTGATATTCTCCCCCCAGTGCTCGTTCAGCCACTTAACACCTTCTTCCGTAGATGTGCCCGATATCTCGAAAGCGGCAGTTCCGGGTATTAAGATCAGGATAAGAATGATTAATCCAAAAATCGTGATTTTTTTCTTCATCTGGATCCAACTCTTTCTTTTTTAGGCCCCGGATAATTGATCCAGTATTCCGAACGTGTAGATAAATAGATTATTCCAAAACGGTCTACACAGATCCCGAGAGAAGTCCAATATTCAAGAGTCAAGGAGCTCTCCTGCGTGATTTGGAAGGAAAATTTTGTTTCAGGATCTCATCAAATCAAAAATTCCAGTTTTTTTTCGAAAAACTATGTAGAGGGTTTTGGAATAAAACGTTTTTAATATTACATCCCATTTTGTGATCGTTTGGGTCGAAGCTACCGAAACTCCCCAGTTTCCCGGCACTTCACAGATCTGGACTCAAAAACCCGGACGGGTTTGAAATGGAAAACCCGGCCCGGAATGGAAGTGAAACACCATGAACAAATCTCTGAAACTATCATTACTGGCAGGACTGATGGTCCTGCTGGTCTTGGCCGTTCCTTCTGTGAGCGCCTTTGAAATATCAGGTATGTACACGGAGGAAGGACAGAAATGGCTGAATGAACACTGGGGTGAGAAGATCACGCTGGGCGAGCTGGCGAAGATCGCATACGCTCCGGAAGACTATGAGAAGATCAAGGCAAACGTTGATTCAAAAGTGCTTGAAAACGTGTGGAGCCAGCATTATTACTGGGGAGAGCGATATCCCCCGGAGGTTGTCACACCCGGTCCCAAGATCTTTGATGAGAACAATAAGCTTGTCGAGGATCCGGACGGATCGATCCTTGCCGGGATCGAAAGTGGCAGGATTAAGTCCCTGCGGTCTGGTATTATCGTTAATGCGGATCCTGTTGAATACGATGGAACGTATATTACCTATGGAGGGAACGGGGCGGTGTACGGACACACAGGGCATATCGATCACTTCATAGTTGAAGCCAAGTTGCACGGCGATGGAAATTTGTTGCAGACATCATATAAACAGAGATTTGATTATACCAACAATCCACGACTGACTCTCATTACATCGGGCGTTTTCACGCCGGTCAGTGGAACTCTGTACCAATCCCAGACCGTAGGACAATCAACAAGTCCGGATCATACTGCGAGCACGTGGTCTTCTTCATACCTCTACTGATGATGATGAACCAATCATTTTTTTTTAGAGAAACCATGATGTCGTTCATGAATTCTTCGAATCGTTACACTTTTCTGATTTTTTCATTTCTTCTGATTATCTTCATTTCTCCCTGTCTTGCTGTATCATCAGACATTCTCATATCACAGAAAGGATCGATCATGGACTGGACTGATGCTCATATCGACAACAACATCATCGCTACATACGTGAGCAGTTCCAGCCCTCCGGCAATCAAGGTATATCACACCGATGGAACTTTTTTTAAGAGTGTCCCCCTTACGAGCCAGACAACAGATCTTGACGCACTGGAAATCTCTGACGGCCGGGTATACTACACGGAGTATGACAAATCTGAAACCACGTACTGGCGGAATGAAACGGTCTATGAATTTGATCTTAGTACCGGGGAAAAACGAGTTATTTATGTAACTAATGGTCCGCAGCAACGGGTCACGAAGATTGTTGCAGATGGCGATCATGTCGTGATGCGTGGAGGGGTGGATGAAACGAAACTCATTCTTTATACAAGGTCTACAGGTTCTTTTTCGACCATCGTCACGACCCATAATTCTATCCATGGCCTTGCCATCGAGGGTGATCGGATCCTGTGGGGAGGTAATCGTGTTGATCGGGAACCCGGGCGGGAGATTCATATCTACACGATCTCTACCGGGGAGGATTCCATCATACCGGAAAGCAAATCCGTCCAGACTGGCGGGTATGGTGACCTATCCGGGGACTACGCGGTATGGGAGATGCGCGCAAAAGAGCCGTATTACATCAAGGGTGTTCCCGTAGGGGGCGAATCCTATGATATCCGGCTGACAAATCTCGTCTCAGGGAAGACCCGTTCTATCGAAATCTCATACACTGCACCTCTGATAGTCCCCCACATTTCCGGAAATACCATTGTCTGGGTAAAAAAGCCGAGAGTTGATTATAACAATACAGATATCGGTACAATCCGAGTCTACGATATCGGGACCGGAACCTTCAGTGACCATGCATCAGAAGTAGACGGGATCTCAGACTTTGACAAGGGACGGGTTGTCTGGAATAAATTCAGGCCGGCATCATTCTGGCTGACTACCGTTTCCGAAGAGAATTTACCCGGGATATCTTCAGTCACCACTGAGGTAAAAACTGAAACGCAGAGTTCCCCGCAGCAGAATCCCACTTCTGCGGAAAGCCCGGTCGGTCCCGTCACGATTGTGTCATCTCTCATGGCCGGCATCGCAGGTTGTGCACTGCTGAAAAAGAAACGATGACCGGCCAATCCTTTTTTTGACGGTAATACTGAAAACCGGCAGGAATCGTGGGGGTAGTGTGTAGACTGTTTTGGAATAAAACGTTTTTAATATTATATCCCATTTTGTGATCGTTTAGGCCCAGGGAAGTGGATTACCCCTGTAATCTTCATCCCTCTCAGGTCTGAACAGCAGACCAGTTTGGTTGGGGGATTAAAACCGACAGGAATGGAAGTGAAACACCATGAACAGATCTCTGAAACTATCGATACTGGCAGGACTGATGGTCCTGATGGTATTTGTCGTTCCATCCGTGAGCGCCTTTGAAATCTCAGGAATGTATA
>JALOBP010000154.1 GCA_023228295.1 Methanoregula sp. | reverse complement strand
GAGAGGCCTTCGATGGAATCCACGTCCGGCTTCTGCATGATGCCGAGGAACTGCCGGGCGTACGAGGAGAGGGACTCGACGTACCGGCGCTGGCCTTCCGCGTAGAGCGTGTCGAACGCTAATGTCGATTTACCTGAACCGGAGACGCCGGTTATAACGACCAACTTATCCCGGGGGATCGTGACGCTGATATTTTTAAGGTTGTGCTGGCGGGCACCTTTGATGATGATATCTTTCATGTTCGTGTGCTCAGACAATTAGCTCCGGCATTTAAAGGGCTGAGGGTTGGGGCATGAAAGTGAAAGAGGGGGATTTTGCCAGGCAAACCCCCAACAATTCCCCCTCCGGTACACCAAAATTAACATCATTGTTAATGATAGTGTACTTAAAGAGGAATTAAGAATTGAAGAGCGAGTGAGATCGAAATCGATTTTGCTCATGCACGGGAACCATGATAGTATCGGGCATAACGGACACGGGACATGAAGGCAGCCGAACGCAGGTCTGAACTGGTGGCAAAGGGTGCGGTCGAAATTTCCGGGTCATGCCCGAAGCAGGATGTTCGAGCGGAATATTTCAACGGACGAACTGCTGGAAATTGTTGATTCCGGGGAAGTGATAGAAGAATATCCCGGGAGACAACCGTGCCCGGCAGCCCTGATACTCGGATTTATCAGCCATACGGCATATCATGTAGTAGCAGCATTCTGTCAGGATACCCTCGTCATTGTTACGGTGTATCTGCCGGAACAGGAAGACTGGGTGGATTTCCGAACAAGGAAAAAATCTCACTAAAGAGGAGGAATTATGGCCAGATTAAAAACAGAAAAACCTCAGAAACTCCTTTTAAAAACGATGAAGGAGAAGTTCGCAGAGACAGAGAAGTCCACGTCTTCTGTTTTTGCCGGCGAAGCTCCGGGTAAATCCTCCAAAAAAACCACTAGTACTGACGCACAAAAGGTAAAAGGGAAAAAAATTACCCAGCCGTCTCCTGCGAGACTTGATCATTGCGCCCTGTGTAACGGTAAACTCGAAAAGGGCACGACAGAATTTATGGCCCGGACCAGCGGCGAAGTTGTGATCATCAACGATGTTCCGGCCCTGGTCTGTGAGCAGTGCGGAGAGGCGTACTATTCGGTGGAGATTTCCCGGAAGATTGACGCCGTTATGCGCGAGGCACACCAGAAGAAACTGTGCGTCCGTCCGGTCCCGGCCGGTGAAGTTTCGCTGAACAGCTGATATTTTCTTTTAGAGGCGTTCAGACCGTGGCAAAACCGATTGAACTGATTCTCATCCTTGATCGGGAAGAGTCTGTCAGGTTCCAGAAATATATTGATAATCCGACCTGCACCGGGGAAGGACATAAGCTCATCAGGGAAGCAGCCGATCTGGCTGAACGATCGCGTTTCTAAAATGAGCGGCACCCTTGAAGATATTGAATGAGTAGTTTAACGGGATCCCGATCCGGCCGCAGAGGAGCCGGAGGTAATCGTAGATCTCCATGACGGTCCCTCTGGCACATCAAATCCTGCCATGTTCAGGAAAGGAGGCAAATGCGATCTACAACAACCTTTATTTTTGCCAGTGATTATTATTGTACAACTGTACAAGTTTGTGTTGTTGTGCAAGGTATACAATAAATTACAAGGTATTCTTAGTAAGAGGAGAGGCAAAGACATGGCTGAAACAAAAGGCGGACAGGTGGAAATTGCAAACAAGAGGGTTGCTCTCACGCCGAGTACATGGGCAGCACTCTCAAATATAAAAACTCCGGGAAAGTCCCTTGGCGATACCGTATCTGATCTCATCACTGAGCACCAGAGGAGGATGCTGGAACGGGACCTCGATGAGATTGACGCGAACGGTCAGTTCGTCCCCTGGGAGAAAGCGAAGAAAGAACTCGGGCTCTGAACAGGGGGTATCGTGAGGATCAGGATTGAAGATGATGTAAAAGATTTCATTCGTGAACTCCCCGAGAAAGATCGCCGCGTGATCGGTGAACATATCGATCGACTATCTGAACATCCGGGCGCTACGGGAAATATCAAAAAACTCCATACAAAAAAACCCCGTTGGCGTATGCACATATCGATGAAATATACCCTGTTCTATTACATTGATTCCGACATGGTATGGGTTGATAAAATCATGACGATTGAACAGGCTCATAAGAAGTATGGGATGATCTGACCCGTGAGATTTTTTTCACCGGTTTTTCAGAACCTGGCGGGCCGGTAAATTAGTCCAACCCGCAATCGCGATATTGTGCTCAGGACAGAACGGCGTCCCGATCCGGGCATAGAGGAGCCGGAGGTAGTCATAGATCCCGGTCACGGTCCCGACCGTGCTCCGGGGATTCTTGGAGGTGGTCTTCTGCTCGATGGAGATTGCCGGCGAGAGGCCTTCGATGGAGTCCACGTCCGGCTTCTGCATGATGCCGAGGAACTGCCGGGCGTACGAGGAGAGGGACTCGACGTACCGGCGCTGGCCTTCCGCGTAGAGGGTATCGAACGCTAAGGTCGATTTACCGGAGCCGGAGACGCCGGTTATTACCACTAACTTATCCCGGGGGATCGTGACGCTGATATTTTTGAGGTTGTGCTGGCGGGCACCTTTGATGATGATATCTTTCATACTTGGTGCTCAGACAATCAGCTTGGGCATTTAAAGGGGTTCAGGTTGTGGCATGAAAGTGAAAGAGGAGAGAAATTCTCCATCATTTATCAGGAAAAGATTCCCCTTCAGGGAGTCAGCGTACCCGAAAGCCCGCTCTTTCAAGATCGGGAGGAACGGGAGATGGTGGCAGGAAATTTTGTGTATCACAAACCCAGAAAATGATACGCACCGGCATCTTGTGTATCACTGGTGAGACATAAGACCTATTTGTGTCTCACTTTTGTATGATTCTGATACACAACAGCCCTGGGGATTCCGGGAAAATTACCAGCCACTTGTCTCGGTGATTGCGATCAACCGGGAGAAGCGGTAAATCGTCGGGCTGTTTCCTTTCCCTTCCCGGCTTACCATGAGGATATTCCCTTCGGTCAATCCCTTCAGGAGCCGGTGGGCGCTCGGCTTGGGAATTCCCGATTCCGCAATGAAATCGGCACTCTTGAAAATCGGGCGCGAGAAGAGCGTGTCGATCGCACGGATCGTGTATTGCGAGCGGGTTGCCTCAGGAACCTCCTTTTTCATCTGCTCGTACAGTTCGATGATCGCTGTTGCTTTCTGGTTATTCTCAGTTGCCTGTTCGATGAGTGCCTGGAGGAAAAATCCGATCCAGCCGTTCCAATCGTTTTCACGAGAGACCCCACGCAGCCGTTCGTAGTATTCGTCCCGGTGCTGCTCGAGGTACGCACTGATGTAGAACATCGGCGTTGACAGGATCTTTTTGTTGTAGAGGATGATGGGGACCAGCATCCGCCCGATCCTCCCGTTCCCGTCGCGGAACGGGTGGATGAGCTCGAACTGCGCCTTCAGCACCGCAAGCTGCACGAGCGGGTCCCGTTCATCGCTGTGCAGGTAATTCTCCCAGTTCGTGAGGGCGTCCAACACGAGATTCGGGGGCGGGGGGATGAACGTGGCCCGTTCGATTGGCGTACCGTACGGAGCGATATAGTTCTGGATGCGACGGATCTCCCCGGGCTCCCGGTCCCTTCCGCGGACGCTTGTCAGCAGGATGCGATGAAGGTCGCGGATCATGTTCGTGCAGATCGGTCGTCTTCCCAGATCCTCGACCGCTGCCCGCATTGCTGTCCGGTAATTGATGATCTCCTGGATATCCAACCGCTTTTCCGGGGTAATTTTGTGTGTCTGGTCCGCTTCGAACTGCAGGACCTCTTCGAGGGATGCCTGAGTGCCTTCAATCCGTGACGAAAGGACCGCTTCACGGATAGTGAGCGGGGAGAGGAGGATTTCGGGATTAATTATTCCCTGGAGCAGGCCCTCGTACCGGGC
>JALOBP010000066.1 GCA_023228295.1 Methanoregula sp. | reverse complement strand
CTTATGCTGGAGCTCAACGGATGTTGTGCTGCTTTTAAGATGGGAGAGTCCCCCGGCCCATGCCAGACTGAACTTCCGTGCCGCAGGTTTTTTCTTCCGGCGGGCAAGCTCTTCGATATAGTGGATTGCTTCCTCCCGGAGGTCGGGAGGAAGATCGTCAATCATCCGGTGCACGGATTCTGAAGAGGTCATGCGGGTTCCCGAAGTGTTCTTGTAATTATTGGTATTCCCTGTGCAATAATAAAATGGTTCTTCTCAGGCATTCCCTTTTGGCAACTGCCCGGCAAACGCTCTCGCCATCAGCCCCTCGCACAACACCGCGATCTCACGGCCCGATGCCACCTGGCGCTGACGAATCCGCTCCACACGCTCGACGATATGGGCGAAATGCTGCTGGCGGGTGAGTGGGGGGTGCAGGGGATAACCGGGAACCCTCATGTCCCCGGCGAGAGGTATTGGACCCGGGACCGTCCTGTCGCGTTTCCTGATCCCGGCCCCCCATTACCAGAAACCAGCACCCGATCCGGAACCTTTGCTGTAACTGCACTATTCAGGCCGGTTATTCTCAGCGTAAACCCTGTCTATCCGGAAATCCGGGGCTGGAAACAACTTTTCCAAATAACCCCCCGCAAAAACGGCCGAAACAGGCCGGTCGCGAAGGTCCGGGACCGGGGAATCGGAGCCCTCTGAGGGCCCGGATAGGTTCTTTTGGCCAGGATGGGGGGTTGAGACCCCACAGGATCGAAAAGCGAGATGTGCCCGGGGCTCCGAGGGGGTGATGCTGCGATGACCTGTCGAATCCAGGACCCCTCCATAAGCCCGAATCCAACGGAGCCCGCAGCGAGCCCGGTTGTACGAGTTTTGCCTCACCCCCCTTTTCTGCAGAGGCAATGATTCCGAAAATCACGGTAATTCTCCCGGAACAAATCGCATTTTTCCGGCGGGAATTGATGCGGTAATTGGTAGCAACGTTACAAGGGCCGATGGCAAGTGGGCGTCCACCATATGGGAAGGGGGGGGGAATGGGAGGTGGCCGGCTGAAAAAAATGCGAAGGGGGGATCCCGTACTAACCCCCCCGCCACTTTTTTTCAAAAACGATCCAACCCCCCCACCCACAGCATGGGGGGGTATGCGGCTGACCCCCTCCCCCCTTTGCGCCCGGGGGACCCCCCTACTCAATCGCGGGTAGGCTGCGGTTTTCCGCACTCACACCGGCAACTCCACGCGGGGAGCAGGGCGGACTGCTGCAGGAAAACGGGCGTTACTCAATTCCGGGGAGGGGGGTTGGCGGGTAACCCCCCCTTTGAAATTTTTTATTTTGCCGGGACCCCCCTGGCATGGGGGTGGGGGGGCCAGCCCGGGCACTCCGGGCACTTCATGGCCGTTTCCCGGATCTTTTTCTGTACAAAATTCTTGTAAGACATTCCGTAAATCAGGGTACATCTGCCCGGAGTGCCCGGCCGGTTCCCGGCACATCCGGCACTTTGCCAGGTATTTCCAGGATCTTTTTCCTGTACAATTTTCTCGTGGGAGTTTCCGTAAAATGGGTACAATGTGCCGGAAGTGCCGGGCCGGGGGAACCGGCCGAGCCGGTCAGTACCAAAGCAACGGCACCGGCCGGCCAGCGCATGGGGGGTCGCCGGCAAACACGCTGTACCAATGCGACCCCCCTCACGCAATTGCCAGCCCTCACGCACGATCTGCAGTCGTAAAACTTCCCGGTTTTCGCACCGGAATCCGGAATGGTGAAGGGGGGTCGCATGGGTACAAAATGTTTTTTCGCACTGCAAAGGGTCCCTGAATTCTTTTGCGAATGCCGCCCGTTCCGGGCATACGTGCCGACGTAAAAATGAGGGGTCAGGCGTGCCGGAAGCGGGGGAAAAACGCGGGGCCGGTGGTTGTGGTTTGTACCCATGCGACCTCCCCGTTGGACCGCAACAGAATCCTGGTGGCTATCATTGCAGGGGGTAGATCGGACGAAAAAACCGCGCAGATCATGATTCCGACGACAACTAGTTCCTTGAAGTTACATGAAATAAATTGTATAAAAGTTTTATCGGCCAAAAGTCGTCACGTTTTTTCAAGCAGGTCACCAGTTCGATTATTGGGATAGAAACTATAAATAATGCAATATTCAACCGCTCATTGTGGGAAACCGGAGGTTGTCTCACGTGAAAAAGAAAGGACGGGTTCACCCAAGTTTACAGACTAAATGAACCCAGCCCGCCCGTAGGCATGAGAACATTATCTTCTGTTCTTATGAAGATTTTCCCATGCCTTTTCGAGCGTAGCGTATCGACAAAAACAAGAAAGATGTGTTAAAAAACACATGACCCAACTGAAAAAAACCGGCGTCGTCCTGCTGCTACTTCTCGTAGCCGGGATGGCGATAGTACCGTGCGTGAGTGCGGTGGATGACAGAATAGTTTCGAAAAATGACGTTCTAGATATGAAATTCATTATGGACAATCCAATTTCAGAAATGCGATCCCAGATCGATTATCAGTCAACTGCTGGCAGATTGGATGCACTTTCAGAATATGCACTGGTCACAGTAGATCCACAAGCATTCATGAATACGGTGGACAAAACAGAACAGGTAACATTCACTATCAGAGGAACAAAGTATATACTCAATCTTGAATCGGTTAAATCCCCCGTTGATGAAAACACAAAAATTTATTCCGAAGGTCCGGACGGGGAGACAATAATCGAAGTACCACACATAAAAACATACAAAGGAAATGTGGAGGGTGTAATGGACAGTGACGCATTATTTACTGCGTCTGATGATGGTGTTGTTGGATACATTTCCATGGACAAATCCAGATATGTCCTCGATCAGTTGGGACCAGGACTGAGGAAAGATGGCAGGACGGTCCATGTACTTTTTGACAATTCAAAATGGATCAAAAATCCAGAGACAAAGACCGAAGAATTTGATGTACACCTCGTTGCAGAACCTGCAACAGCGAAAACCAGCGATGAAATGGATCAGGTAAAATCCGGAGTTGATGCCAGTATAAAATCAACTACGACTGTTGATTTGCTCGTTGTTACAGATACCGAATTCAGACAGGTATATTCTAACCCCAACCTGGAAATCAGTAACAGGATTTCTGCTGCGAATTCTGCATTTTCACCCGCAGAGGTTTTCCTTTATGTCCGAAGCATCCGGAGTGATTACACGCTTACGAACACATATACCGAAACATTGCTTTCGGATTTTGGAACTGCTTACGGACAAATGAAAATTAATGACGGATGTGATGTAGCCCTTCTCCTTTCCGGCAAAAACCTTGCCGGAATGCTTGCCGGGAGTTACCTCTATAATGGCAATACCAACGCGGCTTGGGCAGTGGTTCAGATGGTTCCCCGGCCAGGGAATACCTATCAAGCGACAACCACTCACCGGAGTCTTGTAATAACCCATGAACTTGGTCACACGGTGGGTGCATTACACACAATGCCAGGAAATATTGAGCCGTCTCCAACATGGGCCCGCCCGGCTACTTGGTGGGATGGGTGGTCAGAACAAACTACGGTGATGTCCCGGTATTTCATGGGTGACACACAGCAGCTCCAGTTCTCATCATCCTCATACTGGCCTCTCGGATATCATGGCGATGCGACCCATGATAACAGGCGAGTAATAATCGAGGATAAAGCAACAGTTGCAGGTTATAATTAAACGGAGTAAGAGGAATGGTGATGGACAATCAGGAAAAATTGGAAATCGTCAAAGCGATCCTGTGTTTTTTCGGATTGCTCTTCATCATCGTTTTTATCCCATTTTTAGGATCACAAACCACAACAGTATCTGATGACCGGCCCTTGTTCTACATTTATAACTGTGAAGAGAAACTGTCACATACAGTTCAGGTCTCTGTCATTTATGCAAATGGCTCACGATCCGAAGGAGTGTATCCCGTGCCTCCAGGAAAAACGGTATATTGCATGGTGAATTCGCTGGAATCAAATCAGATTCTTGATTATGATTTTGTCGTCGATTCAAAACCCCCTGCGCATTTCCGGATAGATACGGCACCAAGGGTAGCTACAGGTTTCTCTGTCTGCGATGCTAAAGGGAATAATTCAGTATCACTTATTGAGTTTAACAGTTAGGTTCTGCCATATGGCGTAAGTATCCAAATCCGGGGGATGGTATGTTGCATAATTGTCGGATCCTGAAGATCCTTGCTGATGGCAGGGGGTTGAAGGAATTTTTATCTGCGGCCCGCCAACGTTCATAAAAGAGGATGGTGCAAATTTCCCGGATCACGCCGGAAACTCCACGCGAAGAACCGGGCGAACCGCTGCGAAAAACGGGGCGTTGCCCAATTCCGGGGGGGTCCGCGGGTAACCCCCCCTTGGAAATTTATAATTTTAGCGGGGATTGTGGGAGTGGGGGGTATGCGAATTGCTAGAATTTGAAGGATTGTGTTTTGGAAAGATAGATTATTCTGATTGCTATTTTTCTTCAAATGGAGATAACGATAATAAAAAGGAACATCTTTATCACAGAAGAGATATTCCTAATTGTGAAATAAAATGGGAAGATTTTGCCCAGATTGCGGTCAACAACTAACTTTTTTCAGGAAATTAACATCATCCCTTTGTTCAGATTGCGAGGGAAACCGGATTTCAAAAAAGAATCGAGAAGTTGCAGAATTAAAAGCAGAACGTGATGCACTCTATCAAGAGATAATTGTCAAAAAAGAAATTGATTCCGATCAGATAGAATGGCTAAAAAAACAGGAAAAATCAGAACAAATTAAGCTTTTTTTTGAAATATTATCCCAGTTTGAATCTGATAAGGAAATGGAGAAGAATGAAATCGAGGCATTAGGAAAAATGCAAACAGGTTTGGGTTTAACTGATGATGAAATCAATTTTGAGGACCGACTGATCCCTCACATTTACACATATTCAATAAAAAATGAGAATACAATTCCACCAGTCAGTCTAAATATTGGCGAGGGTATGTCGAACGTAATTTTGAAGAAAAACGAAGAAATAAAATTTGTAGTGCAGGCAAAATTAAAAGAGCCTCGTATCGTAAAACTGGGTTACGAAGGGGGATCTCACGGTGTTAGCATTCGGTTAATGAAAGGAGTTAGTTATCGAGTAGGTGCACACAGAGGTCACATCAGAAAAGAAGAGCAACTGGTAGATACTTCAAGTGGATATTTCATGATTACAAATAAGAGAATCTTATTGCACCCATTTCCAGGAAGAAAATCCGTGAGTATTCCACTTGAAAAAATGTTGTCATACAATTGTTTTGAGAACGGAATAGAAATTTATAAAGATGGACGAGAAAAAGGGTATTTTTTTCAGACAAAAAATAAAAGTTCTCCTGAAGTTGCTGGAATGGTGTTAGGCTTCCTTTTTGAGCAACAAAAAAAATAATTTTTCAATCATTTTGCAATTTGCCTTAAAATTAATGTAGTTCATCCTATCCCCCCTCACTCCCTCACGCTTATAAACCCTGTGGTCTAATATCATTTCATCAACGATCTCAGTATCGTTGAATATCATATCCGGTACACAGCGGCCGATAAAGACGCATGTACAGGAAAGGGGAGCGTGCGGCCCCCGTAAACTTCCCGATAAAATCCGAAGAGAATAGCATAGAAGACCATACCATAAAAAAAGACCATACGAGGCGAATTTTATGATACTAGTACCAGATACCAGCGTTCTCATCGACGGGCGCATAACCTCAATGATAAAAACCGGTGAATACCAGGGTGCAACAATAATCGTCCCGGAAGCAGTTATCGCAGAACTCGAGGCCCAGGCAAACAATGGCCGCGAGATCGGGTTCTCGGGACTTAACGAACTCCAGAAACTCTGCAGGATGGCCGAAGAAAAGACCATCGAACTCAAATTCTCCGGTATCCGGCCATCGCTCGAACAGGTGAAACTCGCCAGTGGCGGCGAGATCGACGCGATGATCCGGAGCATAGCAATCGAGAATTCTGCACGCTTCATCACGAGCGACAACGTGCAGGCCGAGGTGGCCCGGGCAAAAGGGCTCGATGTCATCTACCTAAAACCGCAGGTCTCCGATTTTGTCCCGCTCGCCATCGACCAGTTCTTTGACGAGCACACGATCGCGGTGTACTTGAAAGAACGCGTGAGCCCGACTGCCAAGAAAGGCTCCATCAACGACATGAAGCTCACGAAGATCCGCGACGCGCCCACAAGCGAGTACGAACTCCGGATGATGGCGCAGGAGATCCTTGAGCGGGCCAAGCGCGACCCCGACGGCTTCATCGAGATCGAGAAACGCGGCGTCACGGTCGTCCAGATAGGCTCCATGCGGATCGCCATCACCCGCCGCCCGTTCTCGGACGGCATGGAGATCACCGCAGTCCGCCCAATCGTGGACGTGACCCTGAAAGACTACCGCAAATCCGACCTCATCTCAAAGCGGATCCTCTCCGAGAAACAGGGGCTCCTCATCGTCGGCGCCCCCGGCTGCGGCAAGACAACGCTTGCCCAGAGCATCGCAACGTTCCTTGCAGACGGCGGCCACGTGGTCAAGACCATGGAAGCCCCCCGCGAGCTCCAGGTGCCCGACAACATCACGCAGTATACCACGCTTGACGGCAGCATGGCCAACACCGCCGAGGTCCTCATGCTCGTCCGGCCCGACTTCGTCATCTTCGACGAACTCCGGAAGACCGAGGACTTCAATGTCTTTGCCGATATGCGCCTTGCCGGCATCGGCATGATCGGCGTCATCCACGCAAACGGCGTCAGGGACGCCCTCCAGCGCTTCAGTGACCGCGTGGACTTCTCCGTCATCCCGCAGATCGTCAACACGATTATCTTCCTCCAGCAGGGGATCATCACGAAGATCTACGATGTCGGGTTCACCATCAAGGTCCCCGAGGGCATGGCAGGCGAGATGCACCTCCGGCCCGTCACCACCGTATCCGACCACGAGACCGGCGAACTGGTCATCGATGTATTCCGGTACGATGGCGAGACCATCGTGATGCCGGTCATGGCAGGCCATGCTGTTACATCCACGGCAGCGACAGGCCGGCCCGCCCTTGCACCGGTCCAGCAGATCGGCCAGCCGGTCACCACCCCGCAGGCCCCGCGCCAGCAGGCAGCCGAGCAGAAGAAAGAGAGCGACGACCGGCCCGGCTGGAAACTCACCGAGAAGGAGATCCAGCGGGAGATCGGGCGCTACACCGAAGGGTTCGTGGACGTCCAGATGATCTCCGATACCAAGGCTGTCGTGTACATCGATGACAAGGACGTGCCCGCAGCCATCGGCAAGGGCGGCAAGAACGTGTCTGCCATCGTCAACAAGCTCGGCATCGGCATCGACATCAAGCCCCGCTCCGAGTTCGACCGGCAGCAGGCATCTGCCCCCCGGGGAGACGAGGAGATCAACCTCGGCGGCGGCATCAAGATCCAGACCGACAAGAAACAGCTCACCATCCTCGCCCCCGCCGAGAGCGGCAGGATCGTGGACGTCTTTGCCGGCAAGGAGTACCTCTTTACCGCAACCGTCAATGAGCAGGGCGAGATCCACCTTGCAAAGAACTCGAGCATAGCGCAGGAAATGATCCGGCGCTTCACGAATAACGAGAATATCAAGCTCCGGCCGGTATAAGCCGATGGATGGTGTCAAAAGTGGGAGAATTCAACCTGGAAAAATTCGAAGAAGAGGCACACGAACGCTGGCTGCACGCCTTTGAGTCAGACCCGGGCCGGCTCGAGAAGTTCTACCTCAACGTAGCCTTCCCGTACCCAAGCGGCGCCATGCATGTCGGTCACGGCCGTACCTATATCGTGCCGGACGTTATCGCACGGTTCTGGCGGATGAAAGGCCGGCAGGTACTTTTCCCGATGGCATTCCACGTCACGGGAGCCCCGGTGGTCGGCATATCGAAACGGATCGCGGCCAAAGATGAGAAGACGATCCGCCTGTACCGCGATCTCTACCGCGTACCGCAAAACGTGCTCGATGAGTTCACCGATCCGCTCACCATCGTCAAGCACTTTGCTGCCGAGTACCAGCGGGTCATGACCACCTGCGGCCTCTCCATTGACTGGCGGCGCCGGTTCATCACGGTCGACCCAACCTACAGCAAATTCATCGAATGGCAGTGGAAGCACCTCTACGATGCAGGCCATGTCATCAAGGGCGCTCACCCGGTCCGGTACTGTACCGTAGACGACAACCCGGTCGGTGACCACGACCTCCTCGAAGGCGACAAGGCAGAAGTGATCAAGTTCACTCTTGTCATGTTCCGGTACGGCGACGCATTCATCCCGTGCGCAACCCTCCGCCCCGAAACCATCCACGGTGTGACAAACCTCTGGGCCAACCCGGACGTTACGTACGTGAAGGCCACCGTTGACGGGAAAGCATGGATCGTATCAAAGGAAGCGGCTGACAAGCTCTCGCTGCAGGAACATAACGTAGAGATCATAGAAGAGATCCAGGGCAGCGAGCTGGTTGACAAAAAGGTCAGCCACCCGCTCTGCGGAGAAATTACTATCCTCCCCGCGGTCTTTGTCGACCCAGACATGGCAACCGGCATGGTCATGAGCGTGCCCGCCCATGCACCGTTCGATTACATCGCCCTCCGCGACCTCCAGCAGCAGGGGAAATATACGGATATCAAACCGGTCCCCCTCATCAAGGTCGAGGGTTTTGGCGAGATCCCGGCACAGCACGTAGTCGAGAAATCCGGCGTAAAGAGCCAGGAAGACAGCCGGATGGACGCTCTCACACAGGAGCTCTACTCCGCGGAGTTCTCAAAGGGCAAACTCTTCGAGAAGTTCGGCGGCAAGCCGGTCCGGGTAGCCCGTGATGACTTCGCGGCCCTCATGACCGAGAAGTACGACTCGGTTGTTATGTACGAGTTCGATGTGCGGCCCGTTGTCTGCCGGTGCGGCAACAAGGTCAAGGTCAAGATCCTCCACGACCAGTGGTTCTTAAAATACAGTGACCCTGAATGGAAACAGCAGGTCTCGGACCACTTAAAGGACATGGACCTTGTTCCTCCCGAAGTCCGGCTCGAGTTCGACCGCACCGTGGACTGGCTCAAGGACTGGGCCTGCACCCGGCGTGTCGGCCTTGGCACCCGTTTCCCGTGGGACACTACCCAGCTCATCGAGCCACTCTCCGACTCTACCGTCTACATGGCGTATTACACCATCGCCCACAAGATCCATGAGATCGACTCTAAACTCCTGACCCCCGAGGTCTTCGACTATATCTTCCTCGGGAAAGAGAACAAGGAACTGCCCGAGAAGAAGAAACTCGAAGCAATGAGAAAGGAGTTCCTGTACTGGTACCCCTACGACTTCCGGTTCTCGGCAAAGGACCTGATCTCAAACCATCTCACCTTCCAGATCTTCCACCACGCAACCGTCTTTGATGGCCAGAAGGACAAGATGCCAAAAGGCATGGTCGTCTTCGGTATGGGCCTCCTCAACGGTGCCAAGATGTCCTCATCGAAAGGCAACGTCTTCCTCTTAGAGGACGCCGTGACGGAGTTCGGCGCCGACACCGTCCGCATGTTCCTGATGGGCAGTGCCGAACCATGGCAGGACTTTGACTGGAGGAACGAGCTCGTGCTCTCGACCAGGAAACAGATCGAGCGGTTCTACAACACGGTCCAGGAGATCAAGGATATCAATGGCGAACCGCACGACATCGACCGCTGGCTCATGAGCAGGCTCCAGTACCACATTACCCGGACAACCGATGCCCTCGACAACTTCCAGACCCGGCAGGCATTGCAGGAGGCATACTTCGGGATCGAGACCGATCTCAAGTGGTACCGCCGCCGGCTGGGGAAGGACAGCGATGGCAGCAGGGAACTTCACACCCTCTGCTCGGTCTGGACAAGGCTCCTGAGTCCATTCATCCCGTTCACGACCGAGAACCTCTGGAAGGAGATGGCCGGGGAAGGGCTCGTCTCGTTTGCTCCATGGCCGGTCGCCGACCCGAAGCTTGTCAACGAGAAGGCAGAACTGGCTGAAGAACTCCTTGCCCGCACGGTCGAGGACGTCGAGTCGATCCGGAAACTGATCCAGATCACGCCAAAGGCGATCACGATTGCCCTTGCACCGGAATGGAAACACGAGATCTTCCGCATGACTGCAACGGCAAGCGACAAGAATATGGTCGTGAAAGAGATCATGAAGGACGAGTCGATGCGCAAACGCGGCAAGGAAGCAACTGATGCCGCCAAGCAGATCACGACGCTCATCCACCGCCTCCCTCCTTATGTGGTGGAACCGCTTGTCCGCGAACCCATCAATGAGCAGGCAGTCTTCGATGCAGCAAAGGGATTCCTCGAGCAGGAGTTCGGCGTACCGGTCCACATTGTCGAGGCGGAAGGAAGCGGCCATGTCAAGGCCCTCACCGCCCTGCCGTTCAAGCCGTCGATTATTATTGAATAATTTTTTTTCTTTTTTTCCGGGTGTCGTATGCTGATCTGCCGGGCTTCTTGTGTGCAGTGACCGGCCCGGCTTTTTTCCGCGCTCCTGCAGATAACCGGGCGGGGATCATTACAGATTTTTTCGGCAAACACGGGGCTCTGAGGGTCACGGGTTCATTTGTGCGTTGCAGCGGAATTGTGCCGGTTTTAAAAAAAATTTTCTCAAAAACCGGACCGTCCGGATTCCGGAAAAATACAATTCATACGAACAATTATATCCCGGTTACCACCGTTCAGGCTTCCGGCCGGACGGATGGTATATGGTGAGCACAGGAATATTTTCGGCACCTTTAAGGTGTCCTCTCTTTTACATTGGATAATACATATTTTGGGGATTATTGATTGTTTTTTACTGGCGGCACAGGGAATCGCAGGGATCGAAGGACACGGCCGATCCTGTCCCCGGTTGCGTATGGTTTTCTGTTCATGGTACTGGTACTGGCTGCCGGGCCGGTATCTGCGGGTACCATCAACATCGTGCCCAATGATCCCGACCACCTCTCCATCAACGCCACCATCCATAACGCATCCGCCGGGGATACGATCATCCTCGGGCAGGGAACGTATGTGGAAACCGGCATTCTCGTAGACAGGAACATCCGGATCCAGGCCGATACTGCAGGCAACCATGGCCCGTCCGATACGATCATTGATGGTACAAACTCCGGCAGGATCATGAAGGTAAACAGCGGTGTCATGGTCACCATCGACAACCTCACCTTCACCCGGGGCAGTGCCGGTGCTGGCTATGGCGGCGCGATTTATACCGACGGCACGGTTATCATCGCCAGCTCCATGTTCACGTCCTGCAAGGCAACGGGAACGGGAGGAAGGGGCGGGGCAATCTATGTTGCTTCAGGAACAGTAACCATCGGCACCTCTTCATTTTCCGGCTGTGCGGCAGATTCCGGAGGAGCAATCTCTGTTTATAATGCCGGCACGCTCACGGTATCGTCATCAACGTTCACCAGCTGCCAGGCAACATATGGTGGAGCGATCTACGGTGTTGGCGATATTACTATAACAGGATCCAGGTTCTCCACCTGTTCGGTAACGTGGGATGGTGGCGCAGTGTATGCTACTTATTTTTCAATATCATCGTCAACATTTTCAGGGTGTACTGCTGGTAATTATGGCGGTGCAATCTATAGTGTCGTCTATCCGGAGATCGTATCATCCACATTCTCGGGATGCATTGCCGGTGCACGTGGCGGTGCGATCTTTATTGAGGGGGCTGGTTTGAAAAATCTTCGTTTTTCCCGGTTTTACCAGAACAGTGCCCCCTTCGGTTCCGCACTATATGATTCGACAAACGGTTACTCCATGGTATCCAACTGGTGGAGCACGAATTCCAACCCGTCAGGATCAATTTACGGAACGTCCCCTTACAATCCCTGGCTTGTTCTCGGCGTCATCGCGACCCCGGCCACGATCACCGCGGCCCAGACATCATTCATCGGGGCAAACCTGACCTATGATTATTCCGGAGCATACCATGATCCTGCAGGAGGGCATATCCCCAATGCGACACCGGTTACGTTCGACATCGTGAGCGGCCCCGGGTCGCTTTCCACGCATTCCAATACCACGACGCTCGGGGGTTCGGAGACCACGTTCATACCGTTCGGGGGCGGCACCACCATCATCTCCGCAACCGTTGACGGGCAGACGGTGACCGTGCCGATCAGTGTGGCCGGGCCTTCCTTCACCGGCACGCCCATGTCCGGTACCGCACCGCTCGCGGTCGCATTCACTGACGCCTCGACCGGGTCGCCGACGATGTGGAACTGGTCGTTTGGCGACGGGCAGTGGTACAACACCACGGTTGCCATGAACCCGGTGCATACCTATGCAGGTACCGGGACATACACCGTAAACCTGACAACAACGATCGGCGGGACACCCTTCACGCTCTCCCGGGCCGGCTATATCACGGCCTCCGCTGTTCCTGTCACGGCCGCACCAACCACCAGCCCGTCATACACCGGGGGACCAGCAAGTGACAGCGACGATACAACAACGGCCGGGCCCCGGACAGCGGTGACAACGATCGTGAACGTTGGCGGGAACTCGGCCGTGCACCACGTCGCGGTGACCGGTACCGGGCTTGGCGGGCTCATCGTGACCGGCACGGTGCGGGGCAGCACAGGTACGAACATCCCGCCCCCGCCGGGCATCGTGTACCAGTACATCGATCTCGTGCCGGCACGGTTCACGACCATCACCGGGACGACCATCACGTTCACGGTCCCGCTGGCATGGCTCGATGAACACCACATGACACCGCAGGACATCGCGATGTACCATTCCGTGAACGGCCAGTGGGTTGCCCTGCCGACAACGGTCGTCTCGTCATCGAATGGGATCGTCACGTTCTCGGCCACGAGCCCGGGCTTCTCGCTCTTCGCCATTGCCGGGACGCCCGGCATACCGGAAACGTCGGGCGTGAGAACCATCGGTGACCTTGCCGCGGGTTCCGGGCCGGCAGCAGAAGGCCGGCCCGGCCCGCAGGCACCGGTCGTCACGCAGACCACCGCAGCACCGGTGCCTGCTCACGGCCAGGCCCCGGATATCCCCCTGCCCCTCATCGCCCTTGCCGGCATCCTCGTGATCGCGGCTGGCGGGTTCGTAGTCCGGCGCTGGTGGATCCGACGGCAGAACCCGGCGCTGTTTCAGGAATCAGATTGATCAGGTAGGAATTCATCGTCGCGATCCACATTGCCGAGGCGGAAGGAAGCGGGCATCTCACGGCCCTCACTGCCCTGCCGTTCAAGCCGTCGATTATTATTGAATAATTTTTTTTCTTTTTCCCCTGTATGCCCGGCATATTCCCTGCACATTGATACAGGGACCTGCATGCTGCCGGAATGCAGATTGGATGAATAATTTCCTGAAAAGATCCTGATGACACATTCCCATGGATCGAAACCGATCGAAAATTATCAGCAGCTGAAGGGTCCCTTTCCGTTCAAGGTCATGCCGGATTCTGGTTCCGGATACCATTATGCATATCTTATGGGATGGTAATACACTATCATGCACAGTCGTCTGGATTATTCCATTCATGCAAGAACCATGATGCAGGAACGGATGATTGCAGAGGACTGGGTTACCAGCACTGTCAACACTCCGGAACAGATCGAGATGAGACAGGATGATGAGATCCATTACCTGAAACGGATCCCACAGAACAAGAACAGGTTCCTGAGGGTAATCGTCAATCCTTCTATCGATCCCCGCAGGGTGATCACAGTGTTTTTTGACAGGAGAGTGCAGCAATGAAAGTGACCGTGGATAAAGAAGCCGATGCCCTGTACATGCGCCTTTCCGATGCCCGGATCAGGGATTCGGAAGAGATAAAGCCCGGGGTGATCCTTGATTATGACGAGGATAACAATCTTGTTGGTATCGAACTGCTCAGGCTCTCAGAACGAGTCCCGGCAGCCAGCCTGAAGACTGTGATGATTGAATCGGCCTGATCTTTTTCATGGCCGTGATGAGGCTGCTGCCGAACCTTGTCCAGATACCACCCATAAATCCTCGCGGCCGGCGGGTTCGTAGTCCGGCGCTGGGGGATCCGCCGGCAGAACCCGGCGCTGTTCCGGGAGTTTGACTGAACTCCGCGATGGTGCTGCCGTTCAAACCGTCGATCGTCATCGGACACTCATTTTGTCGGCCGTTCCCGCAGGGGAACAATAACATTGACGGTGCGCACCCACCCGATTCCAGCCGGAACCTCCCAATCCTCTCCGGAAACGGGAAGATCTCCGGGAATTTGTCCCGGACAGGCAGTTCCCGGGCCGGGATCACGGACAACACACAAATAGGAAAACAAGTCAAAGAAGATCCTGTTTGGCAATCGGGACATGTTATCGCCCCGTTCAACCGGAATGTTCAAGGGATTACCCCTTCAACATTTCCGGAACAACTTTTTCCGGGAATGAAAAATGGGGTGGACTTCACATATTACCATGCCGGCCGGCCATACAGCCTGCCGGATGTACTGCCCGGTAATCCGGTGTCTCCTGATTATCCTGCTGTTGGTGCTCGCACAACCGGTTGCTGCCGCAGAACCCATATCCGCATTCACCGGCACACCGCTCACCGGCCCGGCGCCGCTTGCGGTACAGTTCACCGATGCCTCCACCAACACGCCAACGGGCTGGGCCTGGTACTTCGGCGATGAGACATGGACCGGCATCGGCTGGACCCTCCAGTCAACAGGCCCGTGGGCAACTTACCGGGCCGGTCATGAAAGCGGCGTGCTGCCGGACGGGAGCATCATCCTCACCGGAGGTATGGACCAGTCGACGAATCCGCCAACGAGTTATGCTGATGTGTGGAGATCCACGGACAAGGGAGTCACCTGGTCCATCCAGAGTTCCAGCCCGGGGTGGCTCGCACGGAGCGGCCATTCCTGCAACATCCTCCCGGACGGGAGCATTATCCTTACCGGGGGCGCAAATGAGGTCACAATCCCGTTGACCCTCTCGTTCAACGACACGTGGAGGTCTGCTGACAAGGGTGCAACCTGGTCGCTCCAAAGCCCGGCACCGGCCTGGCCGGCCCGGGAATCCCATACATCAGTTGCGCTCCCGGATGGCAGCATCGTCCTCATGGGGGGAGTGGATAACAAGTCTGTCTACTACAACGATACCTGGCGGTCTGCTGACAAGGGTGCAACCTGGTCGCTGGTCTCCGCACAGGCACCGTGGATCGCACGATGGGGACATACGAGCGTTGTCCTGCCGGATGGCAGCATTATCCTCATGGGGGGCAGGGATGCCGCAGTAACAAATTACAATGACATCTGGCGGTCTCCCGACAATGGCACAACATGGTCGCTGGTCTCCGCAACAGCACCGTGGATCGCACGGACCGGCCACACCAGCGTTGTGATGCCGGATGGCAGTATTATCCTCATGGGCGGCTACTCTGCCAGTGGCGACCTGAACGATGTCTGGCGGTCCACGGACCAGGGTGCCTCGTGGACCGAGCTTGCGGACCATGCCGAATGGATACCGAGGTTCGGTCATACGTCTGTTGTACTGCCGGACGCGAGTATCATCATATCAGGGGGAAACGCATTAACGGGCAGTGCCATAATGCTGAACAATTCCTGGAGGCTCGCGACCGCGAATGCTGCGCAGAACCCGTCCCACACATACACGCAGGCCGGGACATACACGGTCACCGAGCAGGCATACAATGCCGACGGGTGGAGCAGGGTGACCCGGGCGGATTACGTCACGGTCTCCGGCACAGCGCCAACACCGTCGCCCGTTCCGACAGTCACTACCGCTCCGGCCCCGACATTCAACGGGGGAGACGATACCCCCCGGATCGTTCTCCGGCCCATGAACGTCACCGTGAACATCGGCGGGAACTCCGCAGCGGCGTCAGCAACCGTGACCGGCACCGGGCTCTCGGATCTTGTTGTGACCGGTACCCCGGGATCCTCACCGGGATCAGGTATCTCCCCACCTCCCGGTACCGCATACCAGTACATCGATCTTGTCCCGGCCCGTTACACTTCCATCACGAACGCGGCCATCACGTTCACGGTGCCGCAGGCATGGCTCGATGAACACCACGTGGCCCCGCAGGACATCGCGATGTACCATTCCGTGAACGGCCAGTGGGTTGCCCTGCCGACAACCGTAGCCGGGACACAGAACGGCATCGTCACCTTCACCGCAACGAGCCCGGGCTTCTCACTCTTCGCAATCGCCGGAACACCCGTTACACCGGAAGCGCCGGGCGTGAGAACCATCGGCGACCTTGCGGCAGGTTCCGGGCCGGCTGCTGATAGCCGGCCCAGCCCGCAGGCACCAATCGTCACGCAGACCACCGCGGTCGTGGCGCCTCTTCACGGGCAGGCACCGGAGATCCCCCTGCCCCTCCTCGCCCTTGCCGGCCTTGTCGTGCTTGCCGCGGGCGGGTTTTTCGTCCGCCGCTGGTGGATCCGCCGGCAGAACCCGGCGCTGTTTGAGAGAACCGATTAACCGGGCACACCAAGGCGGCGACGGCGCTCCCGTTCAAGCCGGCGATTGTGATCGAATAATCTTTTTTTCACCATTTTTCCCTATGGACGGGCATGCCGGCCAATACGGCCCGGGGATCCACCATCAGGCCCGGAGATTCCACGATAAAAAATCCTGTTAAAATACAAACGGAACATTAAATATCCCTCGAAATGACCTTGATAGATTGATTCTCCGGGCGGGTATCGTGAAATTCCATTCTTGGCATGAGAGGGACGTGAAGGATTGGTTGTACAACGGTACTGTCTGGTTATTGCAGGATTGTTGATCTTTGCGCTGGTGCTCGTAGCGCCGGCCGGTGCGGCGGTGCACACACTCAACCCCGGGGACTCGATCGAGCAGAATATTACTGGCGCTGCTCCCGGTGACACGCTGATCCTGAACCCCGGGGTATATTCCGAGAACGGCATAACGGTGGACAGGAACATACGTATCCAGGCCAACACTTCGTACAGCGGGAACGCGGCTAATACAATCCTTGATGGGGGCAACGCCCGGATCATGTTAGTTGATTCTGGAAGCGCCCTTACCATTGACAACCTGACGCTGCGGAATGGGAATGCAGGAGGAGTTAATGGTGGCGCAATCTATAACTCCGCCGGCACCCTGACAATCACTTCCTCCACTTTCTTCAACTGCTCGGCAACAACCCACGGCGGCGCAATCTATAACTTCGCCGGCACCCTGACAATCACCTCCTCCACGTTCTCCAACTGCTCGGCAACCTACGGCGGCGCAATCTATAACTCCGCCAGCAGCAGCACCCTGACAATC
>JALOBP010000065.1 GCA_023228295.1 Methanoregula sp. | reverse complement strand
TCCTTGAACTCTGCGATTGCCCCTCACCCGGTACGGGTTCCGGGGACTTTTCCGGTATTGCCCGGTCGGTGCTCCGGGATCTCCGGCACACCCTTCTCTGCGGTAATGCCCTCATCGGGCCGGAGATTGCAGGCGATGAATCGTGGATGTTCTGCCCGGCACGGAACCGTCATACGCTCAACCCGTTCCCGTACCGCGAACGGTTCCCGGAAATTGTTGCAGCGGGCGGTTTTGATCTCGTTGTCTGCAACCCGCCGGAGGGTCCGCTTGAACCGCGCGAGTGGATCCAGCAGTACTTCCAGCGGCATTATGCCGTCTATCACCCGCTCATCGACCGGTCTGCGTACTTTTTCGAGAAGTCGCTCTCGCTATTTGCTCCGGGCGGGGTTGTTGCGATGTGCATGAGCGGCCGCTGGCTTCACGGGTCCTCCGGTTCATCCCTGAGGGAGGCGCTCAACACCCGGCAGATCGAGGAGATTGTCGATCTCTCTTGTGTTCCCGCCGGAAATCCCGGTGCGGGACTCTGTCTCCTCCGCGTTGTCGCATTCCCCCCGGCCCGGCCATTGCAGGCAGTGCTCGCCGATGCCACATTCCCCGGAGACCCGGGCGCGTACGCTGCGGCCCACCGGTTCCCGGTTGACCAGCAGCTGCTGGATGCGGGCGGCTGGTCGCTTTGCGATACCCGGCCGGATGAGATCCTCCGGAAGGTGAACCGGGTCAGCACGCCGCTCGAGAATGTCGTGATGGGAGAGGTTCATGACGGCATACGGATCGCAGGGAATGATCCGTTTGTCATTGACGGGACGCTTGCCCGCGAATGGATCCGGCGCGATCCGCGATGTAAACCCCTGCTCCGCCCGATCCTGTCAGCGGAGGATATCGCACTGAGTGAACAATTCCTCATCGTGATCCCGCACGGCTGGACCCGCGGTCATTTGATGGCGGGGAAGAAGCCGTGGCAGTGGTTCCGGCACCGGCACCCGTTCATCGCACGGCATCTGCAGGATTTTTCCGATACACTCAAAGCCCGGGCCGGGCTGGATACACTCTGGTGGGAGACCGCTTGTGACGAGTTCTGGCAGGAACCACGGAAGAAATTGATGTTCGCCAGATATTCAGGCCGTCCATTCTTCCGGTTCGATACCGGCCGGGGCATTGGGGATGAGACCCTGCTTGCCATCCCCTCGGCCGGTCTGTACCTTGCCGGGATCCTGAACAGCCGGCTCATGGAATTTGTTCTTGAACATACTGCCCGGCAACTGTTGCCGAAAAAAAAGATCCTGTCATGGGATGACCTTGGCCAACTGCCGGTTTATACCCCGGATCTTGACTGCCCGGAGGACCGGGCCCGGCACGATCGCGTGGAACAATTTGTCCGGAGAAAAATCGATCTTGAAAAGAATTTCCGGAATACGACAACCGATTCGGAACGCGAATCATTGCAGAAAAAGATCCGGGCAGCCGGTGCGAAGATCGATATTCTGGTGTACGATCTGTACGGCCTGAATCCAGAGGAGATTGCCGTCGTGGAATCAGTCATACCAAAGAAATCTCCGCTGTGACCCACTCCAAAACAGCCATATCGGCAACCGGGCCGCCTCTTTTTCCGGACCTCCAGAATTATAGATCAAAAAAGGGGTGCTGCAAGCCCGCTGTTTTGCAGGACAGGCCCCCTCCAGAATTCACCCCGATACAAAAAAACCCGTTTTTATCCCTGTTTTCCACGTGTGTGGATACAATTTCCACTCCGCCCGGAGATCCTCGACCCGGTCAGGAAACTGATTCTCAATGATAACGTCAGCATCAAGCCCGTACCGGACTTTTTTTGTTTCACGGCAACCACCACAGCCTGGCGGTATATCCGGCCATCAAACCGTACAGCCGCACCACAATTTTCCAGCCCGTGGTATCCCATGTTTTCTGCACACTTTCCCCCCTCATCTTTCAGGCTGGTTGCTGTTCGTCCCCGCAGGATCAATCTCGTCCGGATGGTGCAGGAAAATCCGTGCTGAAATATTTCTCTGAAAGAATAGATCTGGGGGTGATACGCTTTCCTGTGTGAAGATTTCGCAAAAAAACTAAATTACCGCGGACGCCCGATCATTTCAGGAATTCCGCCCCGCCCCCGTCTTATGCCCACGCCCAGATCATTATGCCGGCGCGATCCGGTATGACCCCTTCGGCACGGTGATCTCGAATCTTGCCCCGGTGCCCGGTGTCCCGGTCTCGCTGATCATGATCCCGGTCAGGGAAAGGATCTCCCTTACCAAAAACAGCCCGAGACCGGTGTTCTTTCCGTATCCCCGCTCAAAGATCCGCTCCTTCTCCTCCTCCATGATCCCGACCCCGTTGTCCTCCCACACTACCACAAGCTCGCCTCCTGATCGCCGGGCAGTTACCCGGATACTGGTAACCCGCTGCCCGTGCCTGACGGAATTGTCGAGGAGATTAAAGAAGACTTTTTCGAGCATCGGGTCGCCAAAGATGGAAAAATCCTGCACATCTGTTTGCAGGGAAATTGTGACCGGGACGTAGGTCTGGGGGATGACAGCATCTAGGTCAAACCATTGCGGCTCGTGGGAGCCGATGGTCTGGTATATCCTGGTGAACTCGATTTGCGAACGGATCATATCAATGGTCTCCCGCATGTTTCCAAAATATTCAAGCGATGCAGGATCGGCACGTTTTCTTTCAGCCATGGTCAGGTACCCGAGCATCACGGTAATCTTGTTGAGTATGTCGTGCCGGGTAATGCCGGCAAGCAGGTTGAGCTGGTGGTTGGCCCGGCGGAGCGCCTCCTCGGCTTTCTTGCGTTCGGTGATATCCTCGTCGACACCACAATATCCGGTGAAATTCCCGTTCTGGTCAAAGAGCGGGGTCCCGCTAGTGTTCAGGATAACCGTGCTCCCGTTGCGGTGCGTGTTGAGGTTGATGAAATCCCGGAACGGCTCGCGCCTGCTGAAAGCTGCCCGGGCACCAATCTCCTGATCCTCCCGCATATCGGGATCGAACAGATCGTAGAAGTGCTTCTTTCCCACCAGCTCATCAGGGTGGTAGCCGAGAATCTTCTCAACCGCCGGGCTCGAGTAACGGAACAGCCCGTCCGGGCTCACCTCCCAGATCCACGACACGGCGTTCTCGCTCACGGCAAGGGACCGCTGTTCGCTCTTCCTGAGTTCGAGCTCGGTCTCTTTCTGCTTTGTCATGTCCGTCACGATAGCTTCAATGGCCACCGGTGTCCCGCGGTCATCGGTCACGAGCATGTTGCGCTGGTTGACCCACCGCGTCTTTCCCGCCCGGTCAATGATCTGGAATTCATAGACGGGCGGGACCTTTTTTGCGAGAAGATCCTGCCACTGGTTCTTCAGATACTCCCTCCACGCCGGGTGGATGATCTTTTTTATGATCTCCGGGTCGGCATAGAACTCTTCCGGGGTATAGCCGGTCAGGGCTACCGATGCCGGGCTGACGAACCCGAACCTTCCCCCCGGTAGTGCCATACGGTAGATCATGTCCGGGGCATTGAACGCCACCCGGCGGAACTTGTCCTCGCTCTCGCGGAGTGCCACTTCGGCTTTCTTGCGTTCGGTGATGTCCTGGTTCGCCCCGTGGGTCTTGATCGTCTTTCCCGCTGAATCTTTGGTAAGCCGGATCCGCACCACGATATGGCGGACCTCCCCGTCCCTGCGGATGATCCGGTGCTCCAGCTGCGACGTGTAGTTGGGATCCGTTGCTCCGATATTCCTCTCAACTTCCGCAGAAAGCACACTGATGTCATCGGGATGGATAAACTCCCGTGTGTAAATCTCTGCGGGCATCAGGGTACCCCCTTCGCGTTCCGCCGTGGTCCCGTACATGGCATAGAAGCGGTCATCAAAGGTGAAGAGCCCGGTAGCAACGTCATACTCCCAGTTCACCAGGTTTGCAAGGTCCATGGCCTCTGCAAGCATCTGCTGGCTCCTGCGCAGGGAATTCTCAAGCTGGGAACGCTCGATCTCAGCTGCCGCTTTTACGGCAATGATATCGATGATCTCCCGTGCGGACTGGGTGAGAATGAGGGGCTTGTGGCTCAAGATACAGAGGATGCCGATCACCCTCCCGGTACGGTTGTACAGCGGGGTCCCGGCATATCCGCGGATATTGAATTTTTGGAGATCTATGCTTTCCGGAAAAAGTCTGGCAACCTCGTCGGGATAGTGGCAGAAACCTCTCTCTTTGGTTTTTTCACAGGGTGTCCCTTTCAGGGCATAGGAATAATCCGGGATTTTCCTGCCGTCAAGCAGCATGGTGAGCACCCGGACGTTTTCGCCATCCGGTGTGATCTCCCCCGTCATGACGCAGTCGGCCCCGAGCCAGGCACTGATACTCTCCGCGATCCGGTCCAGCGACTCAATCCCGGTCGTCCTTGCCATGCCCGTGACTATGGCACGTACGGCCGACTCCGCAGCCTTCTGGTCGGTGATGTCCTCCACCGTTGAGAGAATGTGTGGCCTGCCGGCCATCAGGATGATTCCGGACGTGAACTGGCATGTCCTGATCTCCCCGCTCCTGATCCGGCACAACATTTCTGTTCCTTTGAGGTGCTGTTTTTCCTTCAGTGCAGAGACCAGACGCCCATATTCTGTTGCGTCGGCAAAAATGCCAATCTGGTCAGAGGTCCTGCCGATTACTTCTGATCTGGAATAACCGGTGTTACGTACAAATGCTTCATTGACATCGACAAATACACCATCGGTTGCCGATACCAGCGTGAGGGAAACCGGGTTGTTTTTAAAGACCGTGGCAAACGTATTCTCCGATTCGCGAAGGGCGTCTTCGGCATATTTGCGTGCAGTCACATCCCGGATGGATACCAGGATCGCGTCGGCGTCACCAAACGGGATTTTCTTGCCTATGCTCTCGATCCAGACCTGTCGCTTCGCATCCGTGATAAGCTCGTATACAGCAAGGAACGAGTCAGTTCCCTGAGCGACTGTTCGAAAATCGGAGAGTACATCCTCCCTTGACGATGGTGCAATGAACTCCATCACGTTACGCGTCCCGGTGACTGCATGGTAATCCGTTACATCGACGATGAGCCCTGCCGCCCGGTTGACAAAGAGCAGATTGCCGGAAAAGTCGATGATCAGGATGCCGTCAAGCGCGTTCTCAACGAGGGCACGGAACTTCTTCTCGCTTTTCTCTACCAGTTCTTTGCTGATCCTCAGTTCTTCATTCTGCGCACGGAGTTCCTCTTCGGTTGCATACAGTTGCCCGCAGGTGGCGTGGAGTTCCTCATTCTTCTGGATGAGTTCCTGCTCGATCCTCTTGAGGTCTGTTACCTCTGTGGTGATGGTCAGGACGGCCGGCCGGCTGTCGTACGTGATCGGAATTGTGGAGAAGAGCACATGTACCTGCCGTCCTCCCCTTCCTGCCAGTGCGAGCGGCATATTCTCAACTCGTCCTGACGCTACGAAGAGTGCAATGAGCCGGACTGAGTCGGCAAGTGATATAAGGCCAAGTTCGAGATGGTTTTTACCGATGACTTCGTTCTCTGAATAACCGCTGGTCTGGATGAATGCTTTATTGATGGCAAGGAACCTGGAGTCCGGTAAGCTGTTGATGGCAATGGGATACGGGCTGTTCTCGAAGATGGTCCGGAATGTCTGTTCGCTCTCGAAAAGGGCGCCCGCTGCGTTTTTTTCGGCCCTGATGTCCCGCATGGTCACTTCTGAACCTAAGAAGATGCCTTCGTTCATCACCGGCACAGCATGGACCCTGACCTGCACGATGCTGCCGTTTTTTCTTTTGAGCGGTATCTCCAGATCCCTGATGGAAGACCCGGCCATATTCATACCAATAGCCTTCCTGAACTTCTGGCCGCATGCAGAAAAGATCGTTGCATCGGCAAATTCCTTTGGCTTTCCCTCCAGTTCTTTAGGGTCATAACCGATGATCGACCGTGCTGAAGGAGATACATAGGTGGGGCTCATATCTTTGTTGATGATGAAGAGCAGGTCGGATGACCGTTCGGCCATGCCATGATATTTCTCCTCAGAAATATGGATGGCATCCTGCTGCCTGGTAATCTTGTCCAGCTGCCGGCGCATCTCTTCTTCGGTTGCTGCGATCTGTTCGTAGGAGGTGCTGAGTTCTTCATTTTTCCTGCGCAGTTCCTCCTCCACCATTTTTTTGTCAGTGATGTCCCGGCCGACAACCTGGTATTCATCCGGGTTCTTCCCCTCTCCGAAAAGTGCCCGAACAGACCAGATCTGCCAGTGCAGATTCCCGTCTTTTCCCGTGATACTGCGCTCCATATTGCGGATCGGGTTCTTTTTCGTGAGCGAACCGAGGAATTGTTCAACCTCGGCATAGTTCTTTACCTGCATGATCTCGCGGATGTTCTTTCCGACAAGATCGGAAAGGTCAAGCAGCGGCGCAAAGTTCAGGCGATACGCCTCGTTGACGAAGGTAATATTACCGTCTCGTGTGAAGCGTGCGATCAGTTCGGTCTGGTCGTTGACAACGGAACGGTACCGCTCCTCGCTCATGCGCAGGCTCCGCTCGGCCTCTTTTCTCCGCACAGCCTGCCGGATCTGGTGCGCGAGTTCGGCAAACTGGGACTGCGGATCGCCGCCTTTCTGGAGATAGAAATCCGCACCGTTGTTGATCGCATCAATTACAACCTCCTCCCGGCCCCGGCCGGTAAAGAGGATGAACGGGATATCGTCATATCGTTCCCGCACCGTTTTTAAGAACGTGATACCGTCCATGCCCGGCATATGGTAGTCAGAGACGATGACATCGTACGATCGTATTGCCAATGCATCGAGGGCCTCCTTAACCGAAGGGGAAATCTCTACGGTGAACTCGCCGGTCTGCTCCAGGAATGCCTGCGCTATGTCGAGAAGTAATTGTTCATCGTCGACATAGAGTACAAAGATCATCGGGTTGGCCTTGAAAGATGGGTAATCTAGAGAAGAGTATGATGATAGAAATATGTTCCCGTGGATTGATCATTTCCCCGTTTCCCAACAGGAAATTTTTAGTCCGGAAAGCCCCGGCACAACGGTTTGGCCAGGTGCCGCCTCGCTGTTGATGGAACCTCGTACCATCCTGGTGCAAGCGTGCGGTTCCCCACCTGCACATCTGGAGCCTCCGTCCGGGCATCGCATTTTTTGCACTTGTACCCTTTACCCTTGCCATCACTTGTCATCCGCTTGTTACACGCGGTGCATAGCGGTGGGCGGATCTTCTCCACTTTCTCAAGCGAGACGATCTTCAGCTTCTCTAAGTTGATGCTCCCTTTCTTGAAGCTCCCGACCGCGATCACCCGGTCGCCCGGTACCAGTTGTCGTACGATATGCCGGAAATTTTTCGTGGGTTCATACGCCATACAGCGAACAGCGAAATCCCCGTCCTTCATGATGAACGAGACATGGCCGCCCACTTTCGTCTCCGTGGCACTTGTTACGGTTCCCGATACGAAATACGAAATCAGGTCCTGGAGGTGCCCGGTTGTTCCGGGAAGCAGGTGGGCATCCGTTCCCTGGTTCGTCACCCAGATCTGCTCGATGCCGGGATGTTCTGACAGGATCATCTGCCGGGCAGCCATCACCCATTGCGGGCTCTCGCCCCGGATCCCGAACAGGACCGGGTCGGGGGTGTGTGGTACGCAGACAACTACATCGTTTACCACGTCCACGGTGTCCCACGTGTGCGGGAATGTTGCGGCCTCGGCTGCAAACAGGCTCTCGCGGCTGACGTGGCGGGGAGTACCAAAGCGTTCCGGCTCGCGGTACACGAGGATCTCGGATGTCTTGTCCGCAAGTTCACTCGCCACTGCTGCTGTTGCGCCAATCAGTCCGCGCCTGTTTTTCCAGCCCCGGTACCGGGCACCTGCTGCTTCAAGGATGGCGACCGCTTCGTCTACCGTGCAGAAGTTCGTTACGGCCTTCTGGTAAAAAGCCGGATCGAATTTCTTTTCCGCGACAACAACTCCGGGATTTGTATTTTCGCATGACTGATCAGCGAGTTCCTCCACGAGATTGCAGGTGATCTCAAATGCCCGTTCAGGGTCTCCCTCAAATTCGAGCATGATCGCAGCATTCCCCCGGGTCTTCCAGGTCACGTTCGGGTTGAGCCGGACAAGCCTGGCTTCGCGCACCCGCATGTGTTCGCGGATCAGGTTGCGGGCTAGGACTGCCCCGAGGTAGGTGGTGCACATCCCCCGCGGCGAATCCGTATCATCAATCCCGATCAGCATGTCTATATTAATATATGGGAACGCTCCATGCATTTGTATCTACATGTCCCAGGACCGCCAGCACCAGATGGTCATGAGCGTAATGATCACGGCCGGATTCAATGTTTCCGAACGGTTTACCTTACGCCCGCGGAGTTTTGACCTCATCGCCCGAAATGACGGTACGCTGCTTGTAATCAAGGTTGTTTCCCACATTGACTCGGTGAGCGAAGAGGTGGCGTTCGACATAGAGCTCATCTCCCGCCTGCTGGGTGGTATACCCCTCATCGTTGGTGAGCGGGCCCGGGACGCGGAATTGGAGCGCGGGGCGGTCTACGTGCGATATGGCATTTATGCAATCAGCCCCGCCACACTTTACGATTATTTCGTGGACAAGATCCCCCCGCTCGTATACGCCTCTCCCGGAGGGCTTTATGTCAATATTAACGGCGATGTGCTCAAAGACCTCCGCGAGAAACGGAACATGTCGCTTGGCGATCTCGGGCACGTGCTCGGGGTCTCGCGCCGGACCATCAGCAAGTACGAGAGTGGCATGGGCACGACGCTCGATGTTGCAATACGGATTGAGGAGTTCTTCGATACCGGGGTGGTCGAGTCCATTGATCTTATCCGGCACGAACCGCCAAAAGTGATGGACGGAGAGAAGAAGGAGACCGGCATGCATCCCCAGAGCCCGATGGAGTTTTTGGAGCTGATCGGCGTCCGCCTCCACACGCTCCACGGCGCCCCCTTCCAGGCCCTGCTCACTTTCGACAAGCACACGATCCTGACCGGCTATGGCCCTTCGCAGAAAGTGGTGAAGAGGGCGGCCCTGATCGGCAATATCTCGCAGATCGCCAGAAAGCATGCTATGTGCGTGCTCACCGATTCCACCAAAGAGAAGAAGATCGGCACGACACTCGTGATTGGCGAGAAGCGTCTCCACCGGATCGAGGACGGGTTCGAGCTCCTCGACCTTCTGGGTGACTGAAGATTTTTCAATAATGTTTATATAGAACCGCAGACCAATTTTAGTGCTAAAAGTGGTGATTTTTATGTCACAGCAACTTGGAGGACAGCAGATACTTATTCTTAAAGAAGGCAGCACCCGTACCCGCGGCCGCGACGCCCAGGGTATGAACATCACCGCCGCAAAGGCAGTGGCAAGTGCAGTCAGGACCACGCTCGGTCCCAAGGGCATGGACAAGATGCTCGTCGACACGATTGGCGACGTAGTTATCACGAATGACGGTGTCACCATTCTCAAGGAAATGGACATCGAGCACCCGGCCGCAAAGATGATGGTCGAGGTTGCAAAGACCCAGGACGATGAAGTCGGCGATGGTACAACCACCGCAGTCATCATTGCCGGGGAACTCCTCAAGAAGGCAGAAGACCTTCTTGAACAGGATGTCCACCCGACCGTCATCGCCCACGGTTACCGCCAGGCCGCCGAGAAGGCCCAGAAACTCTTGAAAGACATCGCCTTCGATGTCAAGCCAACGGACAAGGTGCTCTTAAAGAACATTGCAGGCACTGCGATGACCGGCAAGGGTGCCGAGGCATCCAAGGACAAGCTCTGCGACCTTGTTGTCCGCGCAGTCGTCATGGTCACGGACGATGACGGCAAGGTTGACATCGAGAACATCAAGGTTGAGAAGAAGACCGGTGGATCCATTGAGGACTCCGAGATCGTTGAGGGAGTACTCATCGACAAGGAACGCGTCCACCCCTCGATGCCGAAGAAGGTTACCAATGCAAAGATCCTTCTCTTGAATGCAGCAGTCGAGTTCAAGAAGACCGAAGTCGATGCCGAGATCAACATCACCTCGCCCGACCAGCTCCAGGCATTCCTTGATGAGGAAGAGCGTATGGTCAAGGGTATTGTTGACAAGATCGTCAAGAGCGGTGCAAACGTCCTCTTCTGCCAGAAGGGTATTGACGATATTGCCCAGCACTACCTGGCAAAGGCAAACATCTTTGCAACCCGCCGTGTTAAGAAGAGCGACATGGAGAAACTCGCCCGGGCAACCGGTGCAAGCCTTGTCTCATCGATTGACGCTATCGGCAAGGAAGAACTCGGGAAAGCCGGTCTTGTCGAAGAGCGCAAGGTCGGAGGCGAAGAGATGACCTTTGTCGAGCAGTGCAAGAACCCCAAGGCAGTCTCCATCATAGTCAAGGGTGGCACTGATCACGTAGTTGACGAACTCGAACGCGCCATCCACGATGCACTTCGCGTTGTCGGTGTCGTTGTCGAGGACAAGAAGGTCGTTGCCGGTGGCGGTGCACCTGAGACCGAGCTCTCGCTCCGTCTCCGTGAGTATGCAGCAACCGTTGGTGGCCGGGCACAGCTCGCCATCGAAGCCTTCGCAGCAGCACTCGAGATCATCCCGCGCACTCTTGCAGAGAACGCAGGACTTGACCCCATCGATATGCTTGTCGAGATCCGTGCAGCTCACGAGAAGGGCAAGAAGACATTCGGCCTGAATGTTTTCGAAGGTAAGGCCGTTGACATGAAGGCAGCCGGCGTTGTCGAGCCGCTCCGCGTCAAGACCCAGGCAATCTCTTCTGCAGCAGAAGCAGCGATCATGATCCTCCGCATCGATGATGTTATTGCCTCATCCAAGAGCCCCTCCCCCGAAGGCGGTATGCCTCCGGGCGGTATGGGTGGAATGGGTGGCATGGGCGGTATGCCCCCCGGCATGGGCGACTTCTGAAGTCCCCCATTATTTTACACAATTCTTTTTGATCTCTCCTTTTGGAGAATTCGCGGTTTGGAATATTTTGTACTTGACCGCATGATCCTGCCTGATTGAATTTTTTCCACCCAGATGCAACGGTGTACAGATTTGTTCGAAGAACACCTGAATTCCCTTATAGGTGTCAAGAGAGACTTCACGGCAAACAGGTCCCGTCCTGCCCCGGGATTTTTTACCGGATTAAAAATACCTGTTGATAATTTACAGGCCGGGTGAGGCACCCGTACTAAAAAACCGTTACACGATGCAGACCTGTCGTGTTTTTTTTAGGAAAAAAAGGGGAAATTAATCTCGTTCACGGCGTTGTTGCTGTGGTCTTGAGGGTTGTTTGTCCGAGAACCGACTCACCCTTCTTCACAATGATGACACCGGTTGCATTGGTGTACGTGTCGTAGAACCCGAAGGTTCCCTCGTTCTCTCCAAATGTATACCCGAAGGTTGCCCCGGATATCATGTCGCTTGACATGAATTTGATGCCCGCTGCCGGAAGGGTTTTAATGGCGTGCATGGTGTTGTCCTCGTTAACCCAGGTAATTCCGGTGCCCGGGAGCACAGTGAGTTCCTGGGGGACAAAGGTGTTGTTCCGGATATAGATCGTGGTGATCTTTGTCGATGGTGTCATTACCAGCTTGGGAGTTGTTTCAGTAGTGACCATGGTTGTTACTTCTTCGATCACTTCTGCCGTGACTGTGGGGACAGCGGTCTCTTCAACCGTTGCTACCGGCATGGTTGGCTCGGAAGTCGGGATCTCCGCAGGAATTTCCGTTGTCGGTACCGGGGTTGATGTCGTGGGCTGTGCGGTCTGGGTACATCCGCTGGCGACAACCAGCAGGACAATAAGAATATACAATCCTAAGAATTTCTTCATGGTAAATAGATTGTTATTGCCGTATAATTAAATTTACTTGCCTCTCTGCTTTTGTTTTCCCCCAAAACCTCCAAACAGAAGGCTTTGGACCAAAACGCGGGAAAATTTACCTGCAACAAATTGCACAAAAAAAATACAGAATTAATCAGGCACACCATGTCGTTTTTCGTTTGTCAGTCAAACCGAACCGGAAATCCCTGCCTCCAAATTCAGTCTCCGTTAGCAGCAACAGATTAATGAACTCCAACGCCTCCAGTATCTCCCATGAGCAACCGGTTCATCCTTACCCGATACCGTACCGACTGCTACCACTGCAGGCAGCGTGCTGATCAGATCATCGTGGCCGTGCCGAACAGGGCGCAGGTTGTGTGCGACAACTGTGGGGCAACCCGGGTCTTCGTGCCGCGAAGCGAGGAAATCGATGCAGCCGGCGTCTTAACAAAGATCGGGAAATACCCGGTCTGGGAACTTGTTGAGGAAGCGCCTTGTCGGAACTGTAAGGTGACCGGTCCTCACGACCTCATTGTCAGCTCGCACCATATCACCGTCCGGTGCCGGCATTGTGCATTCACGCATTTCTACAAATTCGACCTCGAGTACATGGCAAAGGACGAGCAGAATCCTGTGTGAGAAGCCCCGCTCAGATCACAGGTTCTTAAAAATTTAATGGCAGGTACCCGAGCTCAATGACGGATAGGTATCGGCATAGAGGGAGACGATATCCCCAATCCTTTCATGAAGCACCGGGTTTTTCACGAGAAAGAAGAAAATGATCTCATTATCGGCGATGGTGACGGGAAGCGTTCCGGTGAGGTTTTGAAGCTCTGTGCACCGGCGCAGGATATATCCTTCGTGCTTTTCCCGTGGGAAGTGCTGGTAAATCATCAGCACCGATTTAGGATCCATCTGTTCGAAGATCTCCTTCACCTCATCAAACAGGAGGTGTTTTTTTGTGGGTCTGGTCTCTTCAAGCCCAATATCCGGGTCGAGGAAGATCAGGGTTTTCTTAGGCAGGTGGGAAACGATAGAATCAAAATACCGTGCCCGTTTCTCGTGGGAGAAGGGATGACTCTGCAGGATGTCCAGGAGAATATTTTCTTTCTTGAAATACGCACCTACCATCTGGAAATATTCGAGGTCGTCATCGATCTCCTGCAGCCGTTCCATCTGTGAGATGAGATCGCGGTTCTGGCTGCCCGCCTTACCGAGTCTTGTTGCCCTCACAAGATCCGCACCCTTCTTTTTCGTTGTCTCCTCTTCCGTGAGCATTGGAATAAAGGTAAAACTGTCAAAAAGGGGGAGCGCCTTCATGACATGTCGGACGAGATCGTATTTGAACAGATCCCGGGTATCGCCAAAAAATTGTCGGTTCATCAGATCATCCTGATGATGTGATATTTTAAGGTATAGATAAAAAAGGTTGTGAAATAAATCCGGGAAATCCGCGTGATGACAAAAAATTATTTTTCTTCTCTGACCATCCCGATAGCCTTCTTCGGGCATTCGTTTGCACAGATGCCACAGCCCTTACAGAAATTCAGGTCGATCTCAAGATCATCGTTAATTACTGCATCAGGACAGTAGGTTGCACAGAGCCCGCATTCATTGCACTTCTCTTTATCAACAACCGGGTAAAAGACCCTCCATGTACCGGTCTTCCCGGTTGCCCCTTCAACCGGCCTGCTCACTGCGAGGCGTTCACGCGTTGGTGTGCGGGTCATGCACTCATCTCCTTATAGGCCGCTTCTGCAACCGTGACATTCCGCTCATCGGAAAACATCTCGCGGATTGCTTTCTTTGCCGAATCGACCGAGACAACCCCCATCTTTGCCAGCGCGCCTATGACCGGCGTGTTGAGGATTGGGTTGCCCGATACCACGAGTTTTTCTTTCAGGGCAATGCCGGTCAGGTCGACGTTGCTCGATAAATAGCCGCCGAACTCTTTCTTCTGCTGGCTGTTGACAAGCACTTTCCCGCCGGACTTGAGCCCCTGCAGGACATCGACCACATCCATAACACTTGCATCAAGAACCACGACCATGTCGGGTTTCTTGATCTGACTGTAGACCCTGATCGGTTTGTCATCAATCCGGACGAATGATACGATAGGTGCTCCACGGCGCTCGGCACCGTAGAACGGGGCTGCCGTTGCATATTTCCCGTCATGGATTGCCGCAAGAGCGAGAAGCCGGGCTGCGGTAACGCCCCCCTGCCCGCCCCGGGAGTGGATACGGATCTCAAACATTATTGCTCACCCCGAACCAGACCTCTGTTCCTATACGACGTTTGCGGACAAACTCCGCAACATCCTCGAATGTGACTTCCTGCCCTCCGATACCTGCGATGACACTGAAGACCTCCTCCTTTGTCTGCGCCATGATCTCTGTTGCAAGGATTCCCCCCCGTCCAAAAGAGTAGTCACGGTCAACGACAACGACCTGCTTTCCTTTCAGGATCTTCAGGTTCGGGAACGGGCGAAGCCAGCGGATGCGCAGGGAACCAGCCTTGATCCCTTCTTTCCTCAGAAGGTCGATGGCGACTTCGGCCTCTTTCCCGAGTGTGCCCATCGCGACAACGATGACTTCGGCATCGTCGCACTGGTAGTTCTCGGTAAACCCGTACCTGCGGCCGAAGCGCTTTGCGAAATCCTTCTCGGTCTCTTCAATGACCTTCACGGAGTCCCGCATCGACCGTTCGATATCCCAGCGCATCTTGTAGTGCTCTTCGGTGCCCGTGAGCCCGCCGTAACCTGTCGGGTTCTTCACATCGATTGCATAGGGGAGATGGGTGGGCGGGATGAAATCTCCGATCTCGACCGTATCGAGCGGCTGCATGATATGGGAGAGGAGGAACCCGTCGAGGTTCACCATCACCGGCAGGAGCACATCGTTGTGTTCAGCGATCCGGAATGCCATGATGGTTGCGTCGTAGGCTTCCTGCACGGTGCTGACATATACCTGGAGCCAGCCGGTATCGCGTTCCTGCAGGGAGTCGGTGTGCTCCGCCCAGATGTTCCAGCCGGGCCCTATCGATCTGTTCACGTTGGCCATGACGATGGGAAGCCGTGCCCCGGCTGCCCAGTTGGTCATCTCGTGCATGTAGAGGAGGCCATGGGAGCTGGTGGCCGTAAAGGTCCTGATACCGGTGATACTTGCTCCGATGCAGGCGGCCATCGCCGAGTGTTCGCTCTCGACGGGGATGTACCGGCTTTTCAGTTCGCCACCGGAGACGAACTCGGCGATCTGTTCCACGATCTCGGTCTGCGGGGTGATGGGGTATGCGGCAACAACGGTCGGGACCGCCTGTTTTACTGCTTCGGCAACGGCCTTGTTGCCGGTCGCGATCTTCTTCATGGTGCGGCCTCCTCTGCTGCGAGTTTTGAGAGGTTCTTTGCGAGACGCTGTCTGATGATTTCCACGGTCTTTGGATCAATGCCCTTGAACCGGCCCTGGGGGGCGAGGTAGTCCTCGAGCGGGATAGGCTTTTTCATCGCCACTTTCGACTGGGCGCCGATGGTGAGTTTTCCGTACTCACGCTCGTAGAGTACCCACATGCCGGACTTCACGGCAAGTTTGCCCATCTCGACCGTCTTCTCGGTCGAGTACCGCCAGCCGGGCGGGCAGGGGGCGAGGATATGGATGAAACTCGGGCCACGGAAGGTGAGTGCCTTCTGGACTTTCTTGAAAAGGTCCTGGGGGTATGCTGCGGCAGCGGTTGCCTGGTAGGGCGGGTCGTGGGCTGCGATGATTGCATCGATGTCCTTCTTCGCCTCGGTCTTCCCGGCCGGGGTTGTCGTGGTCTTTGCTCCCAGCGGTGTGCCGCCCGATCGCTGCATGCCGGTGTTGCCGTATGCCTCGTTGTCATAACAGATGTAGAGGAAATCGGTGCCCCGCTCGAACGCGCCGGACATTGCCTGGATACCGATATCGAGCGTCCCGCCGTCGCCGGCATAGACGATGACGTTCGTCTTCTTCCCGGCTGCCCGGAACGCGTTGCTCATGCCCGAGGCACAGGCCGCTGCGGCTCCGAATGCGATGTTGTAGACCGGGACATTGAACGCGGTGTTCGGGTAGATGCCCTGGATGACACTCGTACAGCAGGCGGGCACGACCAGAACGGTGTCCGGCCCTGCCGCCTTGAGCACGTACCGGAGGGCGAGCGAGTCGCTGCACCCGGCACATGCCGAGGTACATTTCAGCACGAATTCTTCTTTGGGTATTTCGGCGATGGTATCCAACTCCTGCAGTGATAGTGAACGGATCGGTGAACGCGAGATGCGATCGAGGATCTATCATTATTTATCATCACGGCTGGTGAAAAAAGTATCATAATTGAGCTGAGGGTGGGGTGGGGGTTGTGAGCGTACGTGCCGCCGTACCGCCCGGCAGCCGCCACAAGACCCATTGCACCGGTCACCCCAATCCACTTCTTCGCGGAGAGGTAGAAACTGTTCCGCCCCGCTTCATTTCTAAATCCCTCGAATCCGGGGGAATTAAATCCGGGTTGTTGATCTGCCCCCACACTCCGTGGAAGAGCACAGTTTCCTTGTTTTTCAGCCATTGTTCGATGAGGGTGCTTCCTCCCTCAAAGTGCATCGCCATATCTGCAAGCGAGATGTAATCGTCCTGGTCTTTTGAAAGGATGGTGATGGGAGTTCTCTGTACCTCAATACCCCGGTCAAACAGACGATACCATACGAGGTCAGGAAGGTCATTGATTCTTCCAGCGTTTTTGGGCCAACCCGTTTGAGGACTTTCGTAATCTCCTCCGAGCAAACGGTCCGGAATTGCTCTGCGATTGTGCCGTCATCCAGTATACAACCTCAGCACCGCAGGCTTTCAGGAGTGCATTCTTTCCTTTGTCTCTGGTTGATGCAAATACAGTGCAGCCTATACTTTCACTCCACGTACTCCAATGGGTTATATGGCGACAATGATAATACGCCCCATATATGACGAAAGTGGCGAGCGCATTTAAGATCGATGCTGTATTAGAAAGAAAACATCATTCAATGACGGCAAATGGTCAGGGTTTTGGCGAATTGATCTTTTCAATTACCAATGTTGGAGACACTATCAACGCGTCAGAGATATCGATGGCAATAGCGTTTACGGGTCAAACTAACAAATACCCACTACCATTTCCCGAAGGGATTTCGATAATTATTAAAGGTCAATGTGTTGTCTTCGACTCAAATCCGAAATCTTTAACGAGAAACTCTGGAGCTGAGATCGTTCTTATGAATATTTCTGATGGTCAAGAGATTACACGAGTGAAAGTTCGCGATATTCCATAAATAAAAGATGAACGCCGCTGCGATGTCGTCTCTAGGGTATGGTAAATTTTTATGTTTAGTTTGATTACTACCCATAGAATTTTAAAAAAAAAGCCTCTTCGTCATTTCAAGTGGGTAAATTGAATTCGAGCTTCCCGCACCTGAGATAGATCATGGCAATGAAATTGTCCGTGTTCCTGTATCCTCT
>JALOBP010000064.1:1744-17363 GCA_023228295.1 Methanoregula sp. | reverse complement strand
CTGTTGATAGATTCCGGATTATTTTAATATACTGATCCATATTATTCCCGGGTGCATCTTCCGGAACTGCCTGGTTTTCCCCTTCCGGCGTATCTGCTCATCCCTTCACGGTGTGTCCTATGCCAACATTTTTCCATACCTGCGGTATTATCAGAACATACGGGGGAAAACCATGAATGATGTTGCAGTCCTGATCGGGGGAAAAGCGGGAGATGGTATCAACAGTGCCGGCTCAATGGTCGCCCAGCTGCTCAACCATATTGGCTATTCCGTGTACGTAAACTTCGATTATCCGTCACTGATCCGTGGTGGCCACAACTTTGCCATTGTCCGCGGGTCAAAAAGTGCCCGGAGCCCCGGGACCTGTCGTGAAAAGGTGGATTTTATTCTTGCACTCGACCAGGCCACAGTTGAGATGCACCAGAACCAGCAAAACCCGAGTTCAGCCCTCCTCTTCACCAAAGGGCTTGTGAAAGCCGACGGGCAGGTGGTTCCGGTCAAGGAAATCCTTGTGCAGGAAAATGCACCGGAGATCATGGGGAATTCTGCATTCATCGGGGGATTTGCAAAAGCCGCAGGTATCAGTTGGGAGACGGTGGAGCAGGTTTTCCATGCTCACGTCCCGAAAGGTGCTGACCTGAACCTGCGGGTGGCACAGCGTGCCTATGACCAGCTTGCAACCGTCCGCCCGATCCCCCGGTGCGCAAACCCTCCCCGCCCCCTGCTGACCGGCAACGAAGCGGTCGGTATTGGTCTTGTCCGTGGCGGCCTGGATGCCTATGTCTCCTACCCGATGACCCCTTCCTCAAGCCTGCTCCATTTCCTTGCCGGGGAGAATACGCGGTTCGGCATCACGGTCGTGCACCCGGAGAACGAGATTGCCGTGATCCTGATGGCACTCGGGTTTGCCGCTGCCGGAAAACGGGCAGCGGTTGGCACTTCCGGTGGGGGGTTCTGCCTGATGACCGAAGGGCTTTCCCTTGCCGGCATGGCAGAACTCCCGGTTGTGATCCTGATGTCCCAGCGCACAGGTCCTTCAACGGGTCTTCCAACCTACACCGGGCAGTCAGATCTTCGTTTTGTCCTTCATGCCGGGCAGGGAGAATTTCCCCGCCTGATTGTTGCACCGGGTGATGCATCCGAAGCAATACTCTGGTCTGCCCGGGCAATGGAACTTGCATGGCGCTGCCAGCTGCCGGCATTTATTCTTACGGACAAGACCCTCTCGGAAGGGACGTACAGTGTGGATCTTCCCTCCCCGGACAAGCCAACGTCCGGAGATCCTGTCACATGGGACCGGAAGGGAGATTATCTGCGGTATGCCGATACCCCATCCGGGATCCCGCCTCTTGCATTTGCCGGCAGCCCCGGTGCCATTGTCAAGGTGAACAGTTATGCCCACGATGAATCCGGAATCACGACCGAGGATGCGGCAGTTGTGGTACGTATGGTACAGAAGCGCATGAGAAAAGGGCAGGTTCTTGTTACGGAAATTGCACGATACACCGTAGTGGACGTATCCGGCATCAGGGATGCAGCAACGGCAATCCTCTGCTGGGGCTCAACCCGGGGGGTCTGTGAGGAAGCCGCCACCTCACTCGGGCTCCGCGTGGTCCGGCCCGTTGTCCTTACCCCGTTTCCATTGCAGCAGTTAAAAACGGCATTGGCCGGTGTAACCCGCCTCATCGCAGTCGAAGAAAGCTCCACCGCCCAACTGGCTGATCTTGCACAGTGCAACGGGATCGCGGTTCATGACACCATTCTTCGCTTTGACGGGAGACCGTTCACACCGGAAGATCTTGCCGGGCGGATCCGGGAGGTGCTCTGAAATGACCGGGAGGAACCTCGTCACAGGTGCACAGAATACCTGGTGCCCGGGCTGCGGCAACTTCACCATCCAGCATGCCCTCAAGAATATCCTCGCCGGCAGGGAAAACGAGGGCAAATCCCTTGATAATGTCGTGCTGGTCACCGGTATCGGCTGTCATGCCAAGATCGCGGATTACCTCAACATCAACAGTTTCTACTCTCTCCATGGCCGGACAATTCCTGTAGCAACCGGTCTCAAACTGGCCAACCCGGATCTTACCGTTATCTGCTGTTGCGGGGACGGCGACTGTTATGCCGAAGGGCTGGACCATCTCATCTTTGCCGCAAAACGGAACATCGATATCACGGTCATCGTGCACGACAACCGGGTATACGGGCTCACCACCGGGCAGTACACCCCGACTTCCCCACTCGGGTTCCGGGGCAAGTCCACCCCTCTTGGAACGGCTGAGTATCCCGTCAACCCCCTCGAACTGATGCTTGCGAGCGGTGCAACCTACATTGCCCGTGGTTATACAAAGAAAATGCAGCAGCTCGAGAGCCTGATCCGTGGAGGCATCGCTCACCGGGGTTTTGCGTTCATCGACGTACTTCAGATCTGCGCCACATTCTTCCCGGTTGCCGATTATTATTCGCAACGGGTATATGATCATGAGGACTACGACCTGACGGATTTCTCCAGGGCTTGTGCAAAAGCACGGGAGTGGGACTATTCCAGCGATGCAAAGATCGCGCTTGGAATCTTCTATGAACAGAACCTCCCCACGTTCGATGAGAAAATGGCTGTTGTCCCGTCCCCTGCCGGTGAGCGGGAACAAAGGATCCTGGACCTGCTGGCGACGAGGACCTGAAATCTCCGGTCCATATGCCCCGATCATGTCGTGTATCAGCACAAAGGAAAATGTACTTGTGACGGGGCAGCGTATGTTGTAACCAACCGATATACTATGGCCGGAATTACCCCCGTGGACCCGATCCCCTTCCTCTCGCCAACAGCATCGCAGCGGGATGTCATACGGCTCCTGGTAATCCCGCTCCTGGTCTATTGTGCATGGCTGACCGAGATTTTCCTCCTGGAAGGCAACGTCTCCCTGTTCCATGCCCCCGGCACCCTGCCGCTTGTAGTCTACACACTTGTCGGTTGTATCGTGACCGGGATGCTCGTCCCTGTCCTCCTCCTCCGCCGGTCGTTTCTCACCGGCGCTGTGAATATGTTCCAGATTGGATTCCGGCCCTTCCGGAGGACGGTTATGGCCTGCATACTCGTCGGGATGGCGTGTTACCTTGTTGCCGTCCTCATGGTTCCGGCAGGCTCGTTCCAGAGCGCCCTTCCCGGGCTTTTTCTCCTCTACCTGCCCACCGGCATTGCTGCGGTTATGATCTGCTGGGTGCTTGTAGGGACGCATGTACAGGCTCTTGTCCGTTCCGGCGGGGCAGGAGCCTCGATCCCGGCCGGTGTTGCAGTCACGGCGATCCTGTTCGGCCTGACAACAAAGGCACACACACCGGCACCCGGCCTGCCGGATCCGTTATCCCTGTGCCTCGTGCTGGGGATGGTTACCGCACTCTTCTTCTTTGCCGTCCGGGATGTATATGCCACGAGTATCGTTGTCACCACGGGCATGACGCTCGTCCGCTCAGGTCTGGCGGACCCTGCAGTTTCCGGCAGTGCAATACCGGGTGTGGTTCTCTGTGCACTTCTGGCACTGTGTGCCCTTCTTGCAATCCACGGGTATTTCTCGCGGAATTTTACCACGGTAATCGTGGTTCCTGACCGGTGAGTCCATCCTGCTACGGCCCCTGCGACCCCCTTCATTACCCGCGTATCCCCGTCCGTGCTTGAAATATACGAGCAGAGCGGGCTTATCCCCGATGGACAGAATTTCGGGGACGGGTTAAAGTTCCGTTAATCAAAGGTACGGCCGGGATTCCCTGTGTATCTCCGGCCACGGTTTCCGCAACACGGATTACCTGTGACCCCGATCTCAACCCGAAGCGGTATTCGGATGTCACGTTCGGCGACCGGGATGTGCAGGTTCGCAATATCGAGGGATCGCAGTCTGGAATCCGGACAAAAATTCTCTCTCATGAATTCGACGTCATTATCTGAAGAATCCTAAAAAATCCCCTTTTTTTACCCAGGAAAATTCCCTCTGCTCCGGAACCTGGCAATTCTCTTTTGCATATCCGCAATGGATTGTGGGATTTTTCTCCACCGCAAACTATTAGCCACTCACCTTTATACATTAGAAAATGATGCTGGATCCATTCGGCTCACCGCAACTCTTCGCATACGTAATTCTTCCGATACTTATCTTCTGTGCGCGTATCTGCGATGTCACCCTGGGCACGATGCGGGTCATCTTCATATCCAAGGGTATCAAGTATCTCGCCCCGGTTATCGGTTTTTTTGAAGTCATCATATGGTTGCTTGCCATAAGCCAGGTCATGAGCAACCTCACGAACATTGTCTCCTATGTAGCATATGGCTCCGGTTTTGCAGCAGGGACATTCATTGGAATGATAATCGAGGAGAAGATCTCAATCGGGCTTGTCAGTGTCCGCATTATAACCAAGGATGATCCACGGAACCTCGTCTTGTTCTTCCGTTCCCATGACTATGGTGTAACCTGTGTTGATGGCGAGGGAGCGACCGGGAGAGTGAAGATGGTATTCACGATCATCCAGCGGCAGGATCTTCCCCATGTTGTCGGGATCATCAAGCAGTGCCAGCCAAACGCCTTTTACTCGGTGGAAGAGGTGAAGTCTGTTGCGGAAGGTGTCTTCCCAGATCGGGAAGCCCGCGGGGTATTCTCATGGATGGATTCCCTCAGGTTTTTCCGGAAAGGGAAATGACACACGATCCTTTTGGGTTTCCTGCTGCGGATCCTGCCGGGCTACCCGGAGCCGATGGGGCTGTTTTTTAAAAAAACTACGGGGTTCTTTTGGGTTTCTTCGGTCAGTCATTGAACCTGCAATAGCCGACAATTCTATATCCCCCTTTAGTATACATTACCGTGATCGCGGATTATGGTAAAAAAGACTCTTGGTAAGATTATACTGCTGCTGCTCGCAATCGGCATCTGCCTTCTTGCCGGCTATATCGGTTCGATCTTTACGATCCCGGCAATCCCCACCTGGTATGCAGGTCTTGCAAAACCGGATTTTTCTCCCCCGGCGTGGGTATTTGCCCCGGTCTGGACTGTATTATATATCCTCATGGGTATCTCCCTCTTCCTGCTGCTCAGGCAGGGAATTAAAAATAAAAAAGTCCTTTTTGCACTCGTGTTGTTTATCCTCCAGTTAATCCTGAATACCGGCTGGTCATACCTCTTTTTTGGCCTTCAATCAACATTCTTAGGGTTCATGGGAATCATTGCACTCTGGCTTGTCCTCCTTTGCACCATGATCCAGGAATTCCGTGTCACGGTAGCCGGGGGGGCACTCCTGATCCCTTATTTCCTCTGGGTCACATTTGCAACATACCTCTGTTATACCGTCATGATGATGAACCCGGTATCCTATGGTTTGTCCTGAAGAGGACTATCTAAGACTACCAATACCTTCTTTTTGTTGCACGATGACGATGAGATACCAGTGACCTGCCATGACCATCAACCGTATCCATATCGGGAATTTCAAGAGTTTCTCTGAAATTGACATCAACCTGACCCGGTTCAATGTCGTTATTGGGTCCAACGCTGCCGGCAAATCCAATTTCATCAGCGTTTTTGAGTTTCTCCGTGACATCGCCCGTAACGGGGTCGTGAATGCAATCGCTATGCAGGGAGGCGTCGAGTATCTCCGTAATGCACGGATCAAAAATTCCCGGAATCTCGTTGTGAAGGTCTTTTACGAACCCGACCGTACACTCGATGTTCACAATCCAAAAAAAGAGGACGGAGCCCGAATCGGTATGCGGGCCTGCGAATCATCATATGAGTTCGCCCTGCAGTTTGACGATACATCTGACGGGTTTACCATTGTTCGTGACCAGATGGTGATCGGCTGCGAGTTTCTGGCCTGCGAGTGCCATGGTGATCAGGTTGAGGAAAAAGAACCCATAGGGAAAGGCGAACTCCGGATCACAAGCGAGAATGGCGAGATCCGCTATGCTGCGAATATACCGGCCGGGTGCTGCCTGACGGAGAACGATCTCATCCCGGTTTTCTTCCAGGGTAAACGCCTTCCGGAGCGGACCCTGCTCCTGGAGACCGTGTACGGTTTCCCGCTTCCACATTTTGAGAAACTCTTTGACAGGATCGCGATCTATGATATCGATCCGAAACTCCCGAAAAAAGGGGTTGTTATCACCGGAAAACGCGAACTGGAGGAGGACGGGCGCAACCTGGCCCTCGCGATCAAAACGATTATCGACAACCCTGAGAAGAAACGGAAGTTTTCAAATCTCCTCCGTGATGTTCTACCCTTCGTCGAGGACTTCTCGGTCCGGAAGTTCATGGATGTCTCGCTCATCCTGACCCTGAAAGAACGCTACGTCAGGAGCTATGAGCTGCCTGCATCGTCGCTTTCGGATGGTACGATCATCATTTTTGCCATGATCATTGCTCTCTACTTCGATGAGAATCCCTTCATCATCATCGAAGAGCCGGTAAGCCACATTCACCCGTTCCTGGTCTCACGCCTCATGGCGATGATGAAAGAGGCCTCTGAGAAGAAGCAGGTTATGGTGACTACCCACAGCACCGAAGTGGTCAAGTATGCATCCATCGAAAACCTCCTCCTCATCTCACGGGACAGCGAGGGCTACTCGGTAATCTCCCACCCAGGTGACAAGGAGGAAGTACTGGCATTCCTCGAGAACGAGATCGGCATTGAGGAACTTTATGTGCAGAACCTCCTGGGGCTCTAGGGTATGAAAAAGCGCTTGTTCATCCTGGTCGAGGGAGAGGATGATATCCGTTTCTTCGGCCGGATCATCAAACCCCTGATCGCCCCCTCGTATCATTCGGTTGAGATCATCGCGTATGCGAGTATCAAGCGAGAGAAGGTGAATAAATTCTTAAAAAGCGTCATCCTGATGAAGAACGATTACATTTTTGTTGCAGACCTCGACCAGGAACGTTCCGTGCAGGACAAGAAGCAGATCCTCTACTACTGGTTCAGCGATATCAACGGGCGCAGCGTAGTCGTTGTGATCAAAGAGATCGAGAGCTGGTACCTTGCCGGGATCTCGTTCGATACCGCCCGGGCCCTGGGCGTTTCGGACATCTCCGAGACCAATCAGCTCACCAAGGAGGATTTCAACGCCCTTATCCCCACGAGGTTCGATTCCCGGATTGACTTCATGTTCGAGATCCTCAAGTCGTTCTCCATCGAGACTGCCGTCCGGAAAAATGCCTCGTTCCGGTTCTTTTTCAACCGCTATCTTGCCGGACTGGAGTCTCTGGATCCTGTTGTCCGCGAATCTCCCCCGGATCTTCCCGGTATGCACCATCGAAATGATTATTGAGATCTTGACGCCACACTAGAGTATTGTTTACCAAATCTGTGAGGTTTTTTTATGGGAATGGAATGTTATGTCTGTGGTATATGCGGCCACAAATACAATCCCGAAAAGGGCGAACCGTTGCAGAACATTGCTCCCGGGATACCGTTTGCCGACCTCCCTGCCGACTGGACCTGCCCGGTCTGTTCTGCGGAAAAGAAATTTTTCAAACCGGAATGAGGACTGGTAAGTATGGTTTCACGTGAAATAGTCCCTGGAGTTTTCTGGGTCGGAGCGCTCGATTTCGACCGGCGGCTCTTCGATGAGCTCATTCCGCTGCCGGATGGGACGAGTTATAATTCGTATCTTATCAAAGGAAGCGATAAGACTGCTCTGATCGACACGGTGGATCCCGTAAAGGAGTTCGAACTGATCGAGAACCTTGTCAAGCTCAAGATTGACCGGATCGACTACGTTGTCATCAATCACGCCGAGCAGGACCATTCGGGGTCCCTTCCCATGATCCTCGAGTTCTTCCCGAATGCGAAAGTCGTGACGAACGAGAAATGCAAGGAACTCCTTATATCCCTGCTCCACATCCCTGCCGACGTTTTCCATCTGGTGAAAGACGGAGATACCCTGTCGCTTGGTGACCGGACCCTTGAGTTCCACCTGACCGCCTGGACACACTGGCCGGAGACCCAGATAACTTTCCTGCGTGAGGATAAGATCCTCTTCCCGTGCGATCTCTTCGGGTTCCACATGGCATCGAGCGAACTTTACCTGGTCGAGGACGCGGTTTCCCTCCGCTCGGCAAAGCGGTATTATGCGGAGATCATGATGCCGTTCCGGAACAGCATCAAAGGCTATATCGACATGGTCAGGGCCCTTTCGCCCGTGATGATTGCCCCCAGCCATGGCCCTGTCCATAAGAACCCCGCGTTCATTCTCGATGCCTACAGCGACTGGGTATCAGATACAGTAAAGAACGAGGTTGTTCTTCCTTATGTCTCAATGCACGGGAGTACGCAGAAGATGGTGGACCACTTCACAGCAGCACTTATTACCCGCGGGATTGTTGTGAAACCCTTTAACCTTACTCATACGGATATCGGGGATCTCGCACTCTCGCTTGTTGACGCTGCGACAGTCGTGATGGCAACGCCAACGGTCCTCTTCGGCCCGCACCCCCGGATCGTGTACGCAACATACCTGGCAAACGCGCTCAAACCCAAGACGCGGTATGCATCGGTCATCGGGTCTTTCGGCTGGGGTGGGAAGAGCGTTGATACCATTGTAAAAATGCTCGATCACCTTAAACTCGAAGTGCTGGAACCGGTGATGGTGAAAGGGCAGCCTGACGAGGCCACGATGCAGGCACTCGACCGGCTGGCAGATGATATATTAAAGAAACATAAAGAGAACAACATCGTGTAGGAATGGAGGTACTGGTATGACAAAACTGTTTGAAGTGTACAAATGCGAGGTATGCGGGAACATCACCAAGGTCGTCCATGCATCCGGCGGAATCCTTGTCTGCTGCGGCCAGCCAATGGTCCTGCAGGCAGAGAAGACCGCTGACCTGGGTAAGGAGAAGCACGTGCCCTTTGTGGAGAAGTCTGCAAACGGGATTATCGTGAAGATCGGGTCCATCCCCCATCCCATGGAAGATAAACACTACATCGAGTGGGTCGAGGTCCGTCACGGCAACAATGTGTACATCCATGGATTCAAACCGGGTGAGATCCCCGAGGCTGAGTTCTGTATTCACGATACGAATGTCAAGGTACGGGGATACTGCAATGTCCACGGGCTCTGGACGAACAAGGCCTGATCCTCATCCCATTTTTCTCTATCTCAAGAGCAAATGCTAATAGAGCCGGGGCTGCAACCCATATGTGATGCAGCGCCTGCGGTATCTCTCGACGATCGTTTCTGACGTGGGGGATATCTTTGTTTTTATCGCGCCGGTCTCGTGTGTGCCTCTCCTCATCGCCCTCCTGTATGCCGAATGGAATATGCTCCTCCCTATGGCAGCGGTCCCGGTTGTATTCTTCCTATCCGGGATGTTCATCCGCTCGCTCCCCCGGAACGAACGGGGATCCCGGCTTTCGACGGCGTTCTGCTCGGTAGCCCTCTTCTGGTTTGCCTGTGCCCTGGTGAGTGGCATCCCGTTCATGCTCGGACTGCAGATGAGTTTTATCGATGCCTTTTTCGAAGGTATGGCCGGGTGGACCGGCACGGCGTTCTCTATGATGACGTCGCTCGACACCGCTCCCCATACCCTCCTCTTCTGGCGCTCGTATATGCAGTGGGTCGGGGGGATTGGGATCATCGCGTTTGCCATTGCGCTCGGCAGCAGTACCGGGCTCTCCCGGTCGAAGATCTTCCGGACCGAGAGCCGGGACGAGCCGTTCATGCCCAGTGTCATGAGTACCGGACGGGCACTTTTTAAGATCTATGCCCTCCTTACGTTCATTGCGGTCGGGTTGATCCTCTTCACCGGCCTCTCCCTGTGGGAGTCTGTCAATCTCGGGCTTACCACTATCTCCACGGGGGGTTTCACCCTGCATGAAGGGGGAATCCTTTACTATGACAGTATATTTTTGGAACTCCTCCTGATCCCGATCATGATTGTTGGGGCGCTCCCGTTCAAGCTCTATTACCTTGTCATCGAGAACCGGCAGTGGAGCCTTTTTGGCGATATGCAGGTCAAGCTCTTCCTCATCATCCTCGCCATCGGGGCTGCGGTCCTGACCTATGACCTCATCTTCTTTGTAAATCTTAGTCCTGGTACGGCCCTGCACCAGGGTATCTTCATGACCGTATCTGCCATGACCACGACGGGCTACCAGATAACGAGCCTGCATCCGTGGGCAGATGTCACCATCCTCTTCTTTGCCCTTATCGCTTTTGTCGGTGGTGCAGCGGGGAGTGCGGCAGGCGGGATCAAGCTGAACCGGGTCTGGTTTGCGCTCCAGGCCTTGTTCTGGTGGTTCCAGCGGCTGTACGTGAGCGGCAAGGTGCTCATCCCGTTCCGGATCGAAGGCCGTATCATCCCCAAGGCAACGGCAGAACTCGAGACGGCAAAGAACATGCTCATTATTATCCTGTCAGTTGCAACGGTTTTTATTGCCACACTCATTATCCTCCAGTTCCACCTCACCACGTATTCCATCACCGAGATCCTCTTCTCTATCATCTCCGCGTTCTCCACCTGCGGGATCAACAGCGGGTATGTCTCACCCGATATGCCGGTCATCTCCAAGTGGGTTTTTATCGTCACCATGTGGATCGGAAGGCTGGAGGTTATTCCGGTAGTGATGCTTATGATAGCGGTGTTCAAGGGGGAGGATTGATCGTTGGTAAGCCTGACCAGGTAATGCACAACTTTACTTTTCTTAACATCAGGAAATCTCATATAAACAGCCGCCCCATAGTACGACAATGAAGCAGATCGCCCTGTACGGGAAAGGTGGGATCGGGAAATCCACCACCTCGTCCAACCTCTCCGCCGCCCTCTCGGAGCGGGGGCTTGACATCCTCCAGATCGGCTGCGATCCCAAGCGGGACAGCACCCGGATGCTGATGCACGGCCGGTTCATCCCGACCGTCATGGACCTTGTCCGGACACAGGGTGATACTGCAATTACTCTTTCGGATGTCGAGTTTCCGGGCTACAACGGCGTCCGCTGTGTCGAGGCCGGCGGGCCTGAACCCGGTGTCGGGTGTGCCGGCCGGGGGATCATCGCAACCTTCCAGTTGCTGGAAAAGTTTGGGGCTCTCAAAGGAGATGTCATCGTCTACGATGTCCTCGGCGACGTTGTCTGCGGCGGGTTTGCCATGCCCATGCGGGAAGGGTATGCACAGGAGATATACCTTGTAACCTCGGGAGAGCTCATGTCCCTGTATGCCGCCAACAACATCTGCAAGGCAATAAAACGGCTTGCCTCCCGGGTGAAAAGCAACTGCCGGCTCGCCGGTGTTATCTGCAATGCCAAGGGACAGCCGAAAGAAGAGGAACTGGTGGCCGAGTTTGCCCGGCAGGTGAACAGCAACCTCATTGAATTCATCCCCCGCGACCGTGTTGTGCAGCTTGCCGAGCTCAACCGGAAGACTGTCATCGAATACGAACCGGCATCCGCCCAGGCAGAATGCTACCGCTCGCTTGCTGCCCGGGTCATGGAGAACACCCGCCTGACGATCCCCACCCCCCTTGAGATCGATGATCTTGAACACCTCGCCTACTCTTTCATCTAGATCCGGCGGCTGCACCCTCACCGGTGCCCTCTCGGTTACGACCCACGTGCGGGATGCAGTAAGTATCATCCACGGGCCCAAAGGCTGTGCCCACCATAATTTCTCACTCCTCCATGCAACCGGCCTCGACAACGATCTCGCCGTTATCCCGGATCTCGTTTCCAGCGCCCTTGCCGAGAGCGATATCGTCTTTGGCGGCGAGGAAGCGCTGGCACGGACGATTCTGGCAGTCTGCGAACGGGATGTATCGGCAGTTTTTGTCCTCTCCACCTGTATCGTTGATACCATCGGCGACGATGTGGTGGCGGTTTGTAGCAGGGAATACCCGGTGCCGGTCATTCCGATTTCAACCGCCGGGTTCCTGGGAGGGAATTTCCAGGATGGCGTGAATAAAGCCCTTATCTCCCTTGCGGCTCTGGCAGAACCCACGCAGAATAACGGGTGTGTGAACTTCATCGGCGAGATGAACCTTGAATACGAGGTGGAAGAGAACTATGCTGAAATTGCCCGTATCCTCACCCTCCTTGGCCTGACCCCCGGAATACGGTTCGTCCACAATATCACGCTCGATGAAATTTCAGAACTCGGGGCTGCACAGCTCAATATTCTCCGCGATCCGCAGCTCGTACCGGTTGGGGAATACCTTAAGGACCGGTTCGGTACTCCGTTTCTCCCCTCATTTCCCACGGGTCTGTCCGATACCCTGTCGTTCATAGAATCCATTGCAGGATCCTGCGGGATCGATGGGAAACGTGCAGTTGGGATCGAGCAGGCACTTCAGGCCGAGATCCTGGCTGACTTTACCGACCTTGCCGACTCCCATGCTGTCTTCTGCGGGCCGGTGTCGGATCCGATGAGTTCCCGGGCAGCACAGGAAGCGGCCGATGCCCTGCATATCCGGGTCGGTAACGATCAGAATGCAAATGCCCTCCCGGTTCATCCGGTTGTCGGGACTGCCGGTGTAAAACGCATGCTCCACCGCTGGAGGCGATCCCTCCATGCCTGAATGCGACAATCCGCTCTGGCCGTGCGCCATGACCGGTGCTGCAGCCTGCCTTGCCGGGTGTTCCGGTGTATCCGTCGTCATCCACGGTTCCAGCGGATGTTACTTCTATCCATCGACCCTCCTTCACGCCCCCCTCCATGGCACTTTCATCCTCGAAAACGAAGTGATCTTCGGGTCCGAGGACCGGCTTCTGGACGTGATCGGGAGCCTTGCCGGAACAGGGAACCGGATCGCGGTGATCACAACCTGCGTCCCGTCAATCCTCGGCGAGGATGTCCGCGCCATGCTTTCCCCGTATGATGTCCTTCTCGTTGACAGCCCGGGATTCTCGGGCGATGAGGAGATCGGGTATGCAAAGGCGCTCTCGCTTCTCGAACCGAAAGTTGATCCAGACGCTGAAGGTATCAATATCGATGGGGCCTGCCTGCTCGATCCATTTTCCCGCGGAAATGTGCAGGAGATAAACCGGCTTCTCCGGCTTGCCAATGTTCCGGTCAGGACGGTCCTGTGCGACGACACGCTTAAAAATATCCTGCATCCAGCCTCCTCCACTATGGGTACCAATGCAGATTTTGGCAGCGGGGTGGGAGACTATCTCGGAGGGACGCTCGGGCTCAGACAAGTACGGACAACGTTCTCCCGTGTTGGAGACCTGTTCCCGGGTACCGATGTCGGGCCGGTCTTTGCCGAGATCGAGCGGCAGGAAGAGCGTATCATCTATTCGTGCGACAAGTATCTCCAGCGGTTCGATCCGCCTTCGGTTGCAATCTTCTCCGGAGCGTCGTATGCAGAATTTGCGGCTGATACCCTGGAGCAGTATCTCGATGCTGAGATCCGCTGTATCGGGCTTCGTAACCATGGAACCATATCCCGCCCGGCAGAATATGCCGGTGGGCTCAGCCAGGTACGTACGCTGATAGAAACCGCCAATCCGGATCTCGTGCTCGGGTCATCATTTGAGCGATCGATATGCAGGAACCGTGCGTTCGTCGGCCTCATCCCGCCGCTGCGGGGAGACGTGCGGCTCGCCCCCCGCCCTCTTGCCGGGATCAACGGGACCCTGTCGTTCATGGAAGATGTACTCAACACCTGCATGGATGTAAAAAACCGAATCAGTCATTCCTGATTTTTCATTATTTTCACTTTCACCCTGCACACGCTGACAGGCTATATACCCCGGATGCAGATGCCTGTATACGACAGAAGGTGGTCGTGTATGATGGAAAAAGCAGGATATCTCCAGCGGACCCGGTGTCAGGCGCTTGACAGCGAAGGAGTTCTGAACGAAGTACTCGAACTCCACATCTGCGGGTCACGGTATGCCGTCCGCAGGGCGGATCTTATACGGGCGGTTTCCGGTCGGGTAATGATCCAGGTCGAGGAACTGACGAAGAACTGGGAATACTACCTTGGGGTGACCACAGGTCTTGCCCAGATATCAGCATCCGGCAAAGCACTGAATATCGACCTGTTTGGAGCCGGGAGTTTTACCATATCGCTCAACTCGCTCCGCGCCGTGCTCTACGGCAGGGAACGTCTGGCCAGTGTCGTGCGGATCCCCGATTCGTCCTCGCAGAAACTGCGCCGGGTTGTCGAAGGCCAGCAGACCATCGGTGCCATGGTCTGATCCCTGTTCTTACGACAACGCTGTGCACCGTCCCTCCCCCATAACCCCCGCTCCTTTTTTCCGGCAGAATCGTGTACCATTAATAGTTCTGCAACAGATGATTTGAGTGTGGAGATTTAGTCCTCTCCTTTTATCCGGAATAATTGCCGTAAACCGGCACTGGAGCACGGGGTAATAACCATGGATACCACGGACGCAGAATACCGGGATCTTGTGGAACAGCAGCAGGATCTCATCGTCAGGATCAGCCTTGAAGGCCGGCTCGAATTTACCAATACGGCTTACTCGGAACTGCTCGGGAAATCAAAAGACGAGCTTGCCGGCAGTGTTTTTATGCCTGTTACAAGCGAGCGGTACTCGGACGTTATTGCAACCCAGATGACCAAGCTCTTCCGGCCTCCCTATGCCTGTATCGTGGAGCAATGGCTCCAGACCCGGGCCGGGCTGCGGTGCATCAGCTGGTCGATAAAATCTGTACTTGATGCAAAGAATGAACCTCTTGCACTCGTTGCCACCGGCCGCGACATGACCCCTCTCAAGAACGGGCAGAAGGCACTGCGGAAACGGGATGAGGAACTCATGCTGCTCATCGAGAGCGGGAGCCGGTTGTATTATGCCCATACCCCCGACCACCGTACCACGTATGCCAGTCCCCGTATCCGCACCCTGCTGAAGTGTACCCACAATTCAAAGAAGAGATCGTGGACTGATTACCTCACCGACAACCCGGTGAATGCAGCCGGCCTTGAACGGACCCTGCGGGCAGTATCGACCGGAAAACGCGAACCCCCGTACCGGCTGGAGATGGAGACCGAAGATGGGAACCGGATCTGGATTGAAGTGAACGAGATCCCGGTCGTAAAAGACAAAAAGACCGTTGCCATCGTAGGCTCCCTTATCGATATCACTGAACGGATGTACGTTGACGAGGGACTTGCCGAGGCCGAGATCCTCTTCAAGGGTGTGCGTCCGAAGGAGCCGCAGGCAGCCCGGCGCTCCCCGCTCAAGGCAATCCGCTCGATTTTTGGCCGTGATGAGGGTGCGGAAGAAGAGTCGGTATAGGCTTTTGCAGTATTGAAGTGATTCAGAATTTTCAGATGTTCCCGGCGGCTAAAGCCCCCGCCGCTGTGGCATCCCCCAATAGCGCCCTGTCCTCCAATGGGACAACCTGGCGCAAGAGGGGATCTCCGTATTAAGAAAAAAGGGAAAAAATACTTCCTGAATCTCATGCCATTATAGGTTAATGTATCGTCCTGGATCGGATCGGCACCGATGCTGGTCCCATCCGCGAGTTGCATGACCCCCATTTCCATGGAAACGCAGGTGTCAATTCTCGATGAATCTGTCTCCAAAATCGCAGATCCGTCACGGTTCAGGGTAATATACGAAGCAGTATTGTCCACATTGATACAGGTAGATAGTGTAAACAATTTGCTGTAAAATCAAA
>JALOBP010000064.1:0-1734 GCA_023228295.1 Methanoregula sp. | reverse complement strand
TTACACTACCTACAGGTACCTGCAATTTCGTCAAAGGATGAATGGAAATTCTCGTCCTCAAAAGCACCGGGACTGCTGCCGCCATTGTTGTCCGGAGATGACGTGCACCCGCCTGCAGGAACTGCGATTACCTCGTGCCAGACAAACAAGCACCATACGAAATCGTGAAGTAAAAACCATAATTTTCTTATCATCCTGAAAAATGATACGTACGCATTTTTCGTATGCCTGCCCGGGTGATTAATAGCCCCCCGGTAGATTCAGAATTACGTACACCCCTCTGGTGTGCATTGAAAAACAAAAAAAAGGGATTTGCCGGGGATTCCAAAAGGGTGTTATATCCCTTTCTTCACGCATTCGGCGATGTATGACCCGGCCTTTGAGGTACTGACTGCCTGTCCTCCAAGGTCCTTTGTCACCATGCCATCCCGGATGCTCTCTTCGATGGCTTTGACAATCGCTGCAGCCGCTTCGTGCTCACCGAGGTGATCGAGCAGGAGCGAACCGGCCCAGATAGTGGCAATCGGGTTTGCCACTCCCATGCCCTTGTATTTAGGGGCAGATCCGTGGATCGGCTCGAACATGGAAGTGCCTTTCGGGTTGATGTTGCCACCCGGGGCAAGGCCGAGCCCGCCCTGGATCATGGCGCCGAGATCGGTGATGATGTCGCCAAACATGTTGGGCGTGACCACGACATCGAACCACTCCGGGTTCTTGACAAACCACATGGTGACGGCGTCCACGAAATTGAACTCGGTCTTGACATCCGGGTAGTTCTTTGCGGTATCGAGGAAAACGTCCCGCCAGAGGCCGTATACATCCGAGAGGACATTGGCCTTGTCGACCGAGGTGAGTTTCTTCTTCCGCTGCATCGCCATGTCAAAGGCATAGGTCTGGACCCTGCGTGAACCTTCGCGGGTGATGACGCCGATCTGGTACGCGATCTCCTCGGCATCGCTCGTCACATCAAGGCCGAACTTCACGCTGTAGATGTCGCGGACCACATCAAGCTCGATCTTCTGCTGCTTTTTGAACCGCGATCCGATCCCTACGTAAAAGTCCTCGGTGTTCTCGCGAACGACAACAAAGTCGATGTCCTTTGGCCCTTTGCCGGCCAGCGGCGTCTCGACGCCTTCGAGGAGTTTGATGGGCCGGAGGTTCACGTACTGGTCGAAGTGGAAGCGCAGCGCAAGGAGGATACCCTTCTCGAGGATGCCCGGCTTCACGCGATCATCGCCGATAGCACCAAAGTAGATCGCTTTGAATTTACCCAGCTCGCGTAAGTCATCCTCAGTGACAAGCGTATTGGTGGCAAGGTAGCGGTCTGCCCCGATATCGAAGTCCGTCCACTCGATATCGAAGTTATACTTCTCCCCTGCTGCTTCGAGAACTTTCTTTCCCTCTTCCACGATCTCCGGGCCGATCCCATCCCCGCCTATTGAGGCTACTTTGTACATGTTGAAATCTCCTTTATGGTCTTTGCATATTCCACGAGCCCGCCGGCATCAATGATGCCCTGCATGAAGGGCGGGACCGGTTCGATGGCGTATTTCTTCCCGTCCGCTTCAAGATAACCCCACCTGGTATTCAGGGTTATTTTAGCGCCATCGGCGATCTTGTCCGCATCCGGGCAGACCACGGGAAGCAACCCGACATTAATTGAGTTCCGGAAGAAGATCCGGGCAAACGAACCTGCTATCACGACATTCACACCGGCCCCGATGAGAGCAAGCG
>JALOBP010000153.1 GCA_023228295.1 Methanoregula sp. | reverse complement strand
ACCAAGAATGTAGGGTTTCAGCCGCTTCTTGATCGACCCCTTCATGACAAGGTCGACTTTCCGCCCGAAGAGATCTTCTAAGTAAAATTTACAGCTCATGTAGTTGTCGAACGTTTTCTCGCCGTTCCGGAACGTGACCAGCACATCCACATCGCTGTCCGGCCGCTCCTCTCCGCGAACGAATGAGCCGAAGATGCCGATCTTCGAGACACCGAACCGTTTCTTTATCTCCGGTTCGTGGTTCCGCAGGAGTGCAAGAGCATCCATGATTCTCTGTGTCTATGGTTAACCGGGATGAATATTAATGCATTGACCTGACCGGATCGATTGTTCATTACGCTGAACTGGCAACAAGATATCCGCCATCTGATGTTGGTTTTACAGAATAAATCCTTGATAATCCTTCCCCGTTTTCGAAAAACTCAATCATGAATACAATTCCCTGTCCGGACGGGCCCTCCACGCTTATCCGGGTCCTGTTCCCGGCATGCGGTTCGGTACTGAATGAAATATCAGGCACGAACTGATGGCTGAATGAATCCGGCTTCATGGGAAGCAGCACCTCATTAATCACATTCCCCTGTGGATCGAGAAGAATTTTTTTCTCCCCTTCTCCCCGCAGGTTTACCTCAGTTGTCATGTTGCCGGATGGTAGTATCGAATAGACAATCCCGTCATTCTTCTCCACAAAAGTTCTGTTCCAGAGATAATTGCCCTGGGAATCAAGGGCTATGATGTAACTGCCGGCCTTTTCCGGATCCTGGTCAGCCACTGAACAACTGACAAGAATGTCTCCTTGAGGGGATTGATATGCCCTCCTGCAGTTCACAAAATCCTTCTCACTCTTCTCCCACAGGATATTCCCCTGCCGGTCCGCAGCCAGCATCCACCCTTCAAAAGAATACCAACCGGGTTCTGAAGGATTTCCTTTATGGACCTCCCCTGTCATCAGGTACCCCCCGCCTGGCAGCGATATACTGGACTGGACAACTGCATTTGGATACCGGTGATGCCACAATTCATTCCCCGCTGCATCCAGCCGGATAACAAATCCATCGGCCATGATAACCGTATACTCCTCCGCTGTCGGCAGCACGTCCTGAAGAGCGCCAAGGTTTGTCTCCCGATAAGCAAAAGTACCCCGCTGGAAATTCCAATCGGGATCGCCCGCTGTACTGAGTTTCATTACGTTCAGATCTGCATCTGTCCCGGCGAACGGCCGGAACATGCCCCCGATAATGAAACCCCCGTCAACAGACCGGCTCACGATAAGCGGGGAATCGCTGTACCCGCGAACCCGGGTCTGCCACTCCGTTGTCCCGATTGTATCAATTTTTGTAAGAAGAGAATCCACGGAATCACCTGCTGGAGAAAACCCTGTATTCATGGGGGAAAACAGGAGGCTGAGGACAACCGGCCCTACAAGGAAAGCGACAATGACACCCGCCAGCGCGAACATCAGGGTATCCCCATTCCGATAACGGTATGGAGTGGGTAATGCTGCAGTCGGCAAATGCGGGTCTGTATCCCGGGCATGCGGGTTGAAACCGCCGTCCCGTTTCCGGATCCGACCTGCAAGAAAACTACCTGCCAGGATAAGTGCAGGGACGAGTACCGACACTACCGGAATAATCCCGGCAAAATCCTTTCCGGCAGTATTCTTCTGGATGGTCACAGAAGAATCAAGAAAGATGATTCCGAAGACCGCCAGGGCTGCCATGGTTATGATCGTGATCTTGTCCGGGTATTTCACGAGGAGAAACGCGAGGATCGTTGGGATGAGGAATTTTATGAACAGAAGTATACCTGCGGAGAAACCCTCCAGCCGGGTACCAAAAAACCAGGTTTCCCAGTTGATAACAAATAAAAAAATGAAGGAGACCGATGAAAACAGGAAAAGGCCAAGGAGGCTATAGTGAAAGATTGTATCAATCGTGTCTGTTTCCGGTTTTATCATCATCTCAGGTCCGCTCCTTTATACACAATGATTGATCAGAAATAATAAAAGTATGATTTGGCCATATTTGAATTCCGATCCTGCAGCCCCTTAGGACGATTGCCGGTACCGAAGACAGCACTTTGGCTTTTCTGTTTTACCACCGGCTCTTCTGCCCGTCCCGTACCGGAAATAACAGGATTATCCCTTCCGTCTCATCATGCGAAAAAGGATCGCCAGGAGTCCGAGTGCAATGACGGTACATACCACAACAAAGACCGGGTCACTGCGGATTCCGGCCAAAAGCCCTTGGGCCCGGTAATCAATCACGGAAGGATATACCGGGTCCATAGAGTCTGACCAGGTCTCATTGGCATCGATGATCCATATCGTCGTTATCTGCGTCGGATCATCACGCCCCGCGGATTTCCTGATCGAGAAGACCAGTTGTTTCCCGCAGGAATTGGCCGGTGCGAGATGGGCGGATTTAAAGTCAGCATCCATCTGTCCCTCGTGCCAGTTCCCGACACCGCATTCCTGAATATAATCCATGATGATGGTATTGCCTTTCACGGTCGGGTGCATATTCGTGAGAACTTCGACCGGTGCGCCTCCCATGCCGGGATAGATCGTAGGGGGCTCTGCTGCATCCACCGTCCCGGGAACCATCGCGGTTACAAGGACGATGAGGAAAACAAGTGCAATCGACTTCATAAAAAAAGATTAGTTATATCCTGGCAGTTCTCCAAACGGCTCAGCAATCATATCTTCATACCTCAACAGTCCATCCCCGGCGGGGTCCGCAGTATACCGGTTGTCATCTGCATCGGTGTACTTAATCAGGTTCATATGAGTATTGTTTCCCATTTTATAAACCTGCGCGTTATTGAAGACATTCCAGGTGGGGTCGGAATGGATCCATGCACCTGCTATACGGTTTTCAAGGATAGCATGCCCATACGAATAGCCGGTTTCATTTCTCCAGGTGATGCCGAGGAACCGTGACGGGATCCCAAGCGAGCGACTGAAGGTTATGTCCATCGTGGAATATTCATCGCATACTCCCTCGTACCCCTGGTTTATGATATAAAGATCTGATGCAGCGTAGAGCTCGTTCGTTTCAGTTTTCGTATATGACATCAGATCATGTACGTAGGTATTCAGGGTATTGGCAGTTTCAAACGGTGAATTGGTGTTGTCGGCTGCGGTTGCTGCTTCTGATATGATCGCATACCCTTCACTGAACGGGAAATGGTACAGGTCGCTTGTCTCAAGGTTGTCCCCGCCATCTGGATCCGGCAGGTGCGATGCATCATTGTTGTATTTTTCGATCCCGTTCAGTTCCAGTTGCCCGGACCATGTCACGGTATTGTCGGGGCCCACGGTGATAAAAAATCCCATCGGTTTTATCCCCACGGTACTCTGGCTTCCAACGACCATGAACGGGATGGAAACCGTCATATTCGCCCCGGGGGCGAGGTTCGAATAAGCGGCCGGTGTGCCAAACCCGTCTTCGATGGATACGAAGTACACCAGGCCGCTGGCAGATGTTGATCCATAATTGTGTATGACAACGGTCTGGGTAGCAATCTCATCCTGTGTCCAGTACCAGTTGAAATACCCGTATTCCGGTGCCACCGTCGGTACCACCGCTGCTGCCTTTGTCGTAGTGTCGGTCTTCAATCCAGGTTTGTCAAAGATGATCTTCGCCGCTTTCATCGAGGACTTCTCAACATCAACATGGTTATTTCCGGTCGGGAACTTCATATCCGGGCTGATAACTTCGACCCCCGGGTATGCCTTTGCAGTTTCTGCATCCATCTTTTTGACAGGTACAGTTGGGACAATCACGCTATATGCCGACATGTCCTTTTGCCCGGCCCATTCATCGAACTGGCCAACCCATCCCGGCGGGGTCGGGTTTGTATCGTTCATCGCGCTTACCAGTGGAACAAACACCACTCCCAGCATCAGTGCCGCGAGCAGCAGAGTCCATCTTTTTTCTGGTTTCATTTGTTCATTACCTCCTTTTTTTTAAGAGGCATGATCAATAACTTCAAT
>JALOBP010000004.1 GCA_023228295.1 Methanoregula sp. | reverse complement strand
CCCGTTCGAGTTTCCCGAGGATCTTCGCAACTTCCCCGCCGCTCATGACGGTGGTCCGGACAAGATCTTCCACGGTTGAGGGTCTTCGCGAAAGGGTTGCCCTGATTAGGCCCTCCCCGCTGGTCGATGCCCGGGTTTCCGGAGTGAGGGGGGACTTCCTGCCGGCAATCTCGATCCCCTTCATCCCCAGCATGTTCCGGACCCGTTCCAGTTCTGCATCCCCTGCTTTCACGACCCAGTCTTCCGGGGCTGGCCGGTCAAGGGTGTTGAGCTGGATGAGATCCGGATCGATCCGCCCGATTGCCACTTTGAGCGCTTCCAGTTCCGCGTCCGATGTGTTCACCCCGGGAATGACAAACACTTCGAGCCAGAGCGCACCGGTATACTGCTTACGGAACTGCACCATACCCTCGATGATGGTATCGATCCTGAACGATGGGTGGGGATGGTGGATACGCTCAAAGGTCGGCTGGAATACCGAGGTAAGGGTAGGTATCACCCGGTCGGAGGGAAGGAGTTCCACACGGACTTCCGCGTCGGTTAATAAACTCCCGTTGGTGAGGACGCTCACGGTATATACAGGGTACTCGCGTTTCACCCACGAGATGATCTGCCCGATTGAACAGGAGAGTGTGGGTTCACCGGAACCGGCAAACGTGACCGAGTCGAGATGCGGCCGTGATGCGAGCACGTTTTCCAGTTCGGCAATCACCTCATCAGGGGGGAAGAAGTCCTGCCGGGTAACCGTTGTAAAGGGATCCGGTCCGCACTCGCAATAGGCGCAGTTGAACGAGCAGGTCTTGTACGGGACGAGGTCTATTCCCAGCGAAAGCCCGAGACGACGGGAGAGGACCGGCCCGAAGATGTGTTTTGGTGCCATCAGGGATACCCCGCAGATCTGAAGCGAAAAACCATGAACCGTACCTTTTCACTCCGGATGCATGGCAGCTATAAAGTTTCTCCTGTTCGGGAGAACGGGGAATTCGGACCGATGATTACGTTTTTGTGCCTGAAAGGGATCACTGTATTACCTGTCAGGACGACGGTTTTATCTTCTTCCGGCAAGACTGTTGATCTATCATGGCCACAAAGGAAGTTTTCCACGGAGTGCCGGGTATCCTGCGCCCGTTCAAGGAATTTGTCGAGACAACGGGACTTAATAACGGCGATCAGATCGTGTACTACGGTGTGCCGGGCACCTGTACCCCGTTTGTCGAACTTCTCGCGTTTGCCCTCCGTTCGCTCGAACTGGAGCAGGTATTTGTTCCTTTCGTTGACGAGAGCAAAGCAAAGAAGATCAGTCACGTAGAAAATGTCGGCATGCAGGCAGGTGCTCGTGCGGTTGCTTTGAACCCCAAGGCGATTGTTGTCATGGGTGGGCTCTCGATGCCCAATGTGCCGGTGAAAGCGGAGCAGGTGAAAGATGTAATCGGAAAACATCCGGGTGCTGCGATAATCGGCGTCTGCTTTATGCATATGTTTGAGAAGGCCGGGTGGCTGGATACCGTATCCTTCAATTGCCTGATCGATGCGACCATCGATCCGGTGGAAGTGACAAAATAAACAATCTCCGGATCTGTTGAGTGCCGGGTAGCACAAATTACCATCAACATGCGATTCCATTTTTTATATCGCGATCATGATCGCGATCGAAAATGTGATCCGGATCAATCGGATCCCGATTTTTCTTTTTCAATCGATCTGCGATATATGCAAAAAAATTGGATCGCGATTTTTATTTTCAACCCAAGTTTGCCAGTCTGATCCATAACGGCAGAAGATGTAAACTATCGCTATCAAATTTTTTGTCAGGAAAACTAATTTGACAGTTCAGTGTTTTATCGCATCTCACCTCTTGAAAAACCCAAGTTTGACCTTAAAACGGTAATGTTAAAGGCCACAAAGCTGGAGTCGACATACATTTTGACCTTCCGTTCCCACGAATCCACAGTAACTGTCAAATTCGATAGAGATTTTTTGGTGAATTTTGTGGAAAAATGCTTGATGTGAAAACTCCCAATATCGTTAAAGATCGGTACAATTCAATAAATTTTTGCTTTATGGCCTTTATTTTGGCACCCTTCTAAAGATTCCACAAGTGTCAAATTCTTATCCAAAATCTTAGGCAAAAAATCCAAGTGGCAAAGTTAGGTTACAATATTGAGTGGTTTTATCCCCAATGATACCAAAATCCCGATGATATCAGAACGAAAAGACGGTTCCGTATCCCAAATCATGCCCCCTGTATCCGAAGACCCTGGCAAGCGCTATCGAGCCTACCAGCTGGTGATCTTCTTTGGGATCGTGGCTATGCTCGGAGATGTGGTGTACGAGGGCGGACGGAGTGTTGCCGGCCCGTTCCTGTTCACGCTCGGAGCATCGGCATTCACCGTTGCGTTCATCGCGGGCTTCGGAGAGTTTGTCGGTTACGGGATCCGGATTGCGACCGGGTATCTTGCTGACCGGTCGCGCCAGTACTGGACCTTTGTCATCGCCGGTTACCTGATGATCGGGGCGATCCCGCTCCTTGTCCTTGCCGGCAGCTGGGAGATCGCTGCCCTCCTGCTTATCACAGAACGGATTGGGAAAGCGGTCCGGTCGCCGGCAAAAGATGCGGTCCTCTCACATGCGACTTCCGCAATAGGGAGGGGGTGGGGGTTTGGTCTCCACGAGGCGCTGGACCAGATCGGTGCAATAGCGGGCCCGCTTCTCTTTGTCGCAGCACTTGCAGCCGGCGGGAATTACAGGGGCGGGTTTGCCCTCCTTGCAGTCCCCTTCGTGCTGCTTATCATCGCCCTCGTCGTTGCATGGCGGAGCATGCCGGATCCGATGGGATTCGAGGCAGCAGGGAGAATAACTGTTCATGTGGCAGAAACCGGCAGCAACCGGCGCCAGCTCAACCTTTATGCGGTGTTCACTGCCATCACCATGGCAGGGTTCATCGTCTTCCCGCTGCTGGCCTATCACTATAAGGCACTCGGGATCTTGCCGGATATTGAGATCCCGGTCTTCTATGCCATTGCCATGGGAGTGGATGCGATGGTTGCCCTTGCGGTGGGGAAGGCGTACGACCGGTACGGCCTCCGCGTTCTCTTTTTTGTCCCGGCGGTCGGGATCATGATCCCCCTTGTTGCTTTCTCATCAGTGTACTGGGCAGCCCTCCTGGGAGCTGTACTCTGGGGTGCCTCGATGGGCATGCAGGAGACGGTCCTCCGTGCCGCAGTTGCGGATTTCACACCCCCGGGCGGGAGGGGTTTTGCATTCGGGATCTTCAATACCATCTACGGCGGGGCATGGTTTGCTGGCAGTGTCATCATCGGTGCATTCTACACGACCGGCGTTGTCTATGCCGCCGGATTCATGTTCCTTCTTCAGTGCGCAGCTGTACCGGTGCTGTGGCTGCTTTTGAGGGAGAGGGGGGGAACCCCAAAGACCGCACAACCCTGAGATACTTGCAGGATACTGCGGTAATACGGCGCCCAAATTCCAAAGAAGGTTGTTCTGGAATCCTATCGGGCTTTTACGGCCATCAAGAACCGTCACGTGTATGTAGCAACCCCGCCAATACCCGGAGCAGGAGAATGAGAATGGCAGATGTGCAGTTCCGGACAATGACGAAAGAGGAAGTGGCAATAGCGGTTGACTGGGCGGCTGCCGAGGGATGGAACCCCGGTCTCCATGATGCAGCGTGCTTCTGGCGGGTGGACCCGGAGGGTTTCTTCTGTGCCGAACTCGACGGGAAGATCGTGGGGACTGCCGCGGTCGTGAATTATAATGACCGCTTCTCGTTCGGCGGCTTCTATATTGTTGACCCGGCTCATCGTGCTGGCGGGATCGGCATGCAGCTTGCCCATTACGCGATGAGCCATGCCGGGTCGCGGATATTAGGTGTTGATGGTGTTGTAGCGATGGTGCCGAAGTACGAGGGGTCCGGCGATCTCTTCCTGCACTACAACAATGCCCGGTACGAGGGGACCGGTGGCGGGAAGATGCCGGGCGGGCTCGTCCCGGTCCATGATGTGAAATTTACCGATCTGCTTGTTTATGACACAGCCCACTTCCCCGCACAGCGCGAAGCGTTTCTCCGCTGCTGGATCGCACAGGAAGGGCATTTCGGGCTTGCACGGCTGGACGAAGCCGGAAATATCCTCGGCTATGGTGTCCGGAGGGCCTGTCGCGACGGCCACAAGATCGGGCCGCTCTTTGCCCGCGACCGGGCAACCGCTGAGATGATCCTTGACGGGCTCATCGCAGGAATTCCCGGAGAGCCGTTCTTCCTCGACATCCCGGTGCCGAATAAGGATGCAGTCGCGCTCGTGGAGGACCGGAAGCTGAACCCGGTCTTTTTCACTGCCCGGCTCTATTCGACCAAGGAGCCGGTGCCACTCCCGCTTGGGGAGATATTTGGGGTCACTACGTTCGAGCTGGGATAGGGTTTCCCGCCCCCGCCACTCACGTTTTTCCTATCATTATTGCGTGAATCTGTTTTTTCCAACTGTTTTGTATGCGGGGTCAGGACATTTATCCCCCCTGACCCCTGATCTGGAAAAATCATTGATTTGAGAATTTTTTACTTCGTAAAAATGCTACAACACCCAACAAAAATGGAACGGGTTTGGTGGGGGTCCGTGGGGATAAAATGTTTCTGACGCGGGTTTTGAAGCGTTGCGATATTGAAAAATTACGGTTAAGATTTGCGCATGTTCCCCGTTTTTCCCGGATCATAAATATCCCCACCGACCCCCTCATTTGTGGCTGGTCCTGGATATTTGATGGGCGTGGGTTGTACACCATACTAATACACTATACTAAGTATGTGCAGAAACGGGACGATGAACCATCACTACTAGTAGTTCTAAGCGTTAGTACCCGTTGCGATGAATACTGCCGCCTGAAACGGGACGTCTCTACGGTGAATCATGGGGATTCTCTGCAGGTGATCCGGATTACAGAGCCCGAATCAGATCCTTTTGAAATAGCATGCCCCCCACTAAGGTACTAAGAAAAGCGAGTCCTGAACACGCGCACATTCTATACTGTGCGAATTCGGGTGCTTGAAAATTTTCTGTCAGCACCGTTACAGGTAATCCTGTCTCCGGTATGGCTAACCTACACAACACTTATTACCCAACTATGCCCATATTATAAAGCACCATTCATGGAGCAGTGGTTTTGTCCACTGCGAGTGTCTGAGAAGATGCGAGATTCCTCTGTTGAGGTAGCCAAGCCAGGTATGGCGCAGGTTTGCTAAACCTGTGTCTGAAAGGACTCGAGGGTTCAAATCCCTCCCTCAGCGCTAAAGAGAAAATCTCACGATCGAGGGGATTGGATGGCTCAGGAAGAAGACATTAAGTATTTCGTAAGGGTTGGAACCACCGATCTCGATGGTACCAAGTCCGTGAGAGTAGCCCTCACCGGCATCAAGGGTGTCGGCAGGCATACCTCATCGGTTCTCACCCGTATGGCAAATGTGGACGAGCATGCACTGCTCGGCCGCATTGACGAGGCGTCGGTTGACCGGCTCCGCGTTGCTGTTGAACAATACGTATCGAAGATCCCATCATGGATGGCAAACCGTCCCAAGGATGTCTACACCGGTGAGACCAAGCACCTGCTTGGCGGCGATGTTGCCCTTGCCAAGGACGAGGATGTCAACCTCATGAGAAAGATCCGCTGTTACCGTGGCATCCGGCACGAGACCGGTCAGAAAGTCCGCGGCCAGCGCACCAAGTCCACCGGAAGAACCGGTTCGACTGTTGGTGTCAAGAGGAAGACTGCAGGAGGTAGCTAACCATGGCATATCCAGGTAAGAACCACAAGTCCTACCAGACGCCCAAGCGCCCGTTCGAGAAGACCCGTATCGAGGCCGAGACCCGTCTCGTCATCGAGTACGGTCTCCGGAACAAGCGGGAAGTCTGGAAGGCCCAGGCCATCCTGCGGAGATTCCGTACGGCAGCCCGTGGCCTTCTGGCTCTTGGATCAAACCCTGCCCACAAGGCGCAGTACGATACCAAGAAGGAAGAGCTCATCGGCCACCTTCAGCGTGCAGGTCTTCTTGGACCTGACGCAGGTGTTGACGAAGTTCTCTCGCTCCGTCTCCAGACCGCGCTCGAGCGCCGTCTCCAGACCCTTGTCTACCGCAAGGGGCTTGCACGGTCGCCGAAGCAGGCACGCCAGCTCATCACCCATGGGCACATTGCCATCAATGGCCGGCGCATCAATATCCCCAGTTACCGGGTAACCCGGATTGAGGAAGCGCAGATCACCTACTATGGCAAGTCCCCGTTCGTCTCCGATTCGCATGCCGAGAAGGCGCGGATCACCAAGGCTGCAGGAGTGAGATAATATGGCAGCAAACGACAAGGAAAAGTGGGGTATCGCCCATATCTTTGCGTCCTTCAACAACACCATCATCACCATCACTGACCTTTCCGGTGCAGAGACCGTGACCAAGTCAAGCGGTGGAATGGTTGTCAAGCAGGACAGGAACGAGAGCTCCCCGTACGCGGCAATGCAGATGGCATCCAATGTTGCCCAGAATGCCCGTGAGAAAGGTATCGTCGGTGTCCATGTCAAGGTCCGTGCACCTGGACGTGGAAAGCAGCGCAGCCCCGGCCCCGGTGCACAGGCAGCCATCCGTGCCCTTGCCCGTGCCGGCATGCGTATCGGCCGTATTGAGGATGTAACACCGATTCCCCACGACTCGTGCCGGACAAAGGGCGGCAGGAGAGGAAGGAGAGTCTGATGGAGATTCAATTCGCCAGTCTGGACGACTCCCTCGCACGATTCACACTCTCGGGAGCGAGCACCGCCTTTGCCAACGCCATGCGGCGGGCAATGATCGGTGAGGTACCAACCCTCGCAATCGAGGATGTGCGCATCTACGACAACACGAGCGCACTCTTCGACGAGATGCTGGCCCACCGTCTCGGGCTCATTCCCATCAAGACCGATTTAGCTACTTACACGACACAGGACAAATGTTCATGCGGCGGGGCAGGATGCCCGGGCTGTACGTCGACTTACACCCTCAGCGTCGAGGGCCCCAGGACGGTCACTTCAAGCGACCTTATCCCCCAGGACCCGAACGCCGCGCCGGTGTACGATAATATCCCCATCGTGAAACTCACGAAAGGGCAGAAACTCGTCATCGAGGCCCGCGCCGTCCTCAACACCGGACGGGCGCACGCAAAATGGCAGCCCACGCTGGTATGCGGGTACAAGAATTACCCCGTAATTACCGTCAGTGATATCTGCGACGCCTGCGGCAACTGCGTTGACGAATGCCCCCGTGACATTCTCGAAGTTAAGGGGAAGAAAGTAAAAGTAGTGGATGGAAAGCTCCCCGACTGCTCTCTGTGCAGGCTCTGTGAACGGGCCTGCCTTGCAAGTGGTATCGGGGACGAGCCGGCAATTAAGATATCCGCCGAGAACGACCGCTTCATTTTCGTGGTCGAGAGCGACGGGTCCCTGCCGGCAAAAGAGATCATGAATCGTGCGCTTGCATATATACGGGAGCAGGCAGACGAGCTGGAAAAACAGCTTGGCGAATTATCAGGGGATGACAGGAAATGACAAGAATTGTACAGAAGACGAACCCCCGTCTTACCACCCTCATCTCGCTCTTAAAGAACAAGTCGCGTGAGAATGAGGCCAAGATCTGGCGCGAGATTGCAAACAGGCTGGAGACCCCGAACCGGAATTACGCCGAGGTCAACCTGTCCAAGATCAACCGCTATGCCCAGAACGGTGAGACCATCATCGTTCCCGGAAAAGTCCTGGGCAGCGGCGTGCTGGAGCAGTCCGTGAAGATTGCGGCGCTGAACTTTTCAGCCTCAGCATCGAGCAAGATCAAGGACGCTAAAGGGCAGTGCATGACGATCGAGCAACTCATCAACGACAACCCGAAAGGCTGCGGTGTCCGGATCCTGAGGTGAACAAGACATGGTAACCATTATCAACGGTGACGGACTTCTCCTCGGCCGGCTCGCAAGTATTGTCGCCAAGCGCGGCCTTGACGGCGAAGAGATTGCAATCGTCAACGCAGAGAAAGCGATCATCTCCGGCAGCCGTGCACGCGTGCTCGGCAACTACCGGCACAAGAGGGAACGCGGCGCCAGTGGTGCACACTGGGGACCGTTCGTCCCGCGCCGGCCCGACCATCTCATGAAGCGGACCATCCGCGGCATGCTTCCGTACAAGCGCCCCCGTGGCGTTGAAGCCATGAAGCGCATCAAGTGCTACGTTGGCGTTCCGGTAGACTTTGTCGGAAAGGAGATGGAAGTGCTTGAAGATGCACACATGACCCGCCTGAACAACCCGAACCACGTCACGCTCGGTGCAGTGTGCACGTTCCTCGGAGCAAAGTTCTAAGGAGGCGAATGCAATGGTAAAGATCATCAACACAAGCGGAAAACGCAAGACAGCAATCGCACGGGCGACCTTAAAGGCTGGCAAGGGCATGATCCGGATCAATTCGGTCCCCCTTGAGACCTACGGGAACATCACAACCCGGATGAAGATCTCCGAGCCGCTCCTCCTTGTCCCCAACGCAATCAACGGCATCGATGTCACCATCGATGTCGCCGGTGGCGGTGTCATGGGTCAGGCAGAGGCAGTCCGGACCGCGCTCGCCCGCGGTATCGTCAAGTGGCACAACGACCCCCAGATGAAGGACGTTTACCTGACCTATGACCGGACGCTCCTGGTCAATGACTCCAGGCAGAAAGAAGCCAAGAAACCGCACGGCTCTGGTGCACGCGCGAAGTTCCAAAAGTCTTATCGTTAAGATAACAGATATGATGAGAGGTTAAATGATACCCGTACGATGTTTCACCTGCGGAAAAACTATCTCCACAGCGTGGGAAGAATATAAGGCACGACGGGAGAAAGGCGAGGATCCTAAACAGATCCTCGACGATCTTAATATTTCCCGGTATTGTTGCAGGCGCATGCTTCTGACTCACAAAGAGATCATAGACGAGCTCAACCCGTACCAGTAAGACTGAATTGATGACCGAGGGGTCGTAGGGTAGCCTGGACCATCCTATTGCGTTCGGGACGCAGTGACCTGAGTTCGAATCTCAGCGACCCCATTTATCAAAAAAATTAGAAAAATTCTGAGGACAAGTAATGCAGACGCAGGTTTACACCCGGTACGAACGGGCAAGAATTATTGGAGCAAGGGCTCTGCAGATATCAATGGGTGCTCCGCTACTCATCACCACATCGTCGATCGATCCCCTTGAGATCGCCATCGAGGAATTCACCAACAACACCATCCCCATTACCGTAAAGAGGAAGTAGATACCTATGACGACCATTGAGGTTATTGAGCTTCGGAAGATTCTCGACAGCAGGGGCAATGCAACTGTTGAAGCCGATATCTATACGTCAAACGGCTTTGGGAGGTCGGCAGCACCGAGCGGCGCCAGCACCGGATCTTTAGAGGCAAAAGTCAGAACGCCCGCCGATGAGGCGATCAACAACGCCCTCGAAAATGTCATCCCTGCTCTTATCGGCATGGACTCGACTGATCAGGAAGGGTTCGACGAGCAGCTCCGCGACATCGACGGGACTCCAAATTTCTCGGGAATCGGGGCCAACATCTCTGTTGCCCTCTCGCTTGCCAATGCCAAGGCAGCAGCTTCCTCGCTGGACATCCCGCTCTTCCGCTATCTTGGAGGCGCATTTGCAAAGGATCTGCCGCTCCCGCTCGGAAACGTCATTGGCGGCGGGGCGCATGCAGCCAACGCCACCGAGATCCAGGAATTCCTTGTTGTGCCGGGCGGCGCTTCGGATACCGAAGAGGCAGTCTTTGCAAATGCAGCAGTCCACCATCATGTCAGGGACCTGTTGAAGAAACACGGGAAGTCCTGCGGCAAGGGTGATGAGGGTGCGTGGGCACCGCAGATTGACGATGCCCTCGCATTTGAGCTCATTGCCGAGGCGACCGGACTTGTCGCTGACGAGATGAACGTGGAAGTCGACATGGGCCTTGACGTTGCAGCAAGCCAGATGTGGGACGGGACGAACTATAAGTACCGCTCCACCGTACGTTCCACCGAAGACCAGATTACCTATATCGCCGAACTCGTCGATAAATACGGTCTGGTCTACGTGGAAGATCCCCTCCATGAAGACGATTTCGACGCATTCGCCGAACTCAACAACCAGATCGGTGACCGCTGCCTTGTCTGCGGGGACGATATCTTCGTCACGCAGGTGGACCGCATCCAGCAGGGCATCGAGATGGACGCAGCCAACTGCGTGCTCATCAAACCCAACCAGGTCGGAACCCTGACCGATACCTTTGAGGCGGTCCGGCTTGCCCATACCCATGGTATGGACACCGTGATGAGCCACCGGTCCGGCGAGACAACCGATACAACCATCGCACACCTTGCAACCGCATTCTCCTGCGTTTTCTTAAAATGCGGTATCGTTGGTGGAGAACGCATTGCAAAATTAAACGAACTGATTCGCATTGAGGAACAGCTATGACAGCAGCAGCAAACGAAATGGAAATTGAATTAAAAGAGCCGCTCATCCCCGTTGAGGAATATCTTGCAGCCGGTGTCCACATCGGTACCCAGCAGAAGAGCGAGGACATGAAGAAGTTCATCTACCGCGTCCGCGGCGATGGGCTTTATATTCTCGATATCCGCGAGACCGACGCACGGATCAAGACCGTTGCCAAGTTCTTGAACCAGTTCGAGGCACCCAATATTCTCGTAGTCACCTCCCGGCAGTACGGCCAGTACCCGGCCAAGAAGTTCGCAGACACCATCGGTTCCATGTCAGCAACCGGCCGGTTCATCCCCGGACTCCTGACAAACCCCGTCCTTGATGCCTACATCGAACCCTCAGTCATCGTCATCACCGACCCGATCGGTGATGCCCAGGTCATCAACGAGGCAGTCCAGTGCGGCATCCCTGTTGTGGCCCTCTGTGACACCAACAACGTGACACGGTTTGTCGATGTCGTCATCCCGACCAACAACAAGGGCAGGAAGGCACTCTCGATGATCTACTTCCTCTTAACCCGCGAGATGCTCCGGCTCCGCGGCATCTCCACGGCACTCACCTCCGAGGACTTCGAGACCGAGTTCTGATCCGGTCCACCTTTATTCCGGTGACCGATATCTGGATATAATAGAAGGACCAGAGGGTTGATCCGATGAAGATGCGTACATGCGCAGTAGCCGGCATGTTCTATCCGAATGATCCGTCTCATCTGGAACAGTTGCTGGAAAAATTCTTCTCTTCAGTAAAACCTGAGAAGAAATCCCCGCTCGGGATTGTTTCACCCCATGCAGGGTATATCTATTCCGGGCAGGTTGCCGCCCACGCGTTCGGTGCAATACCTGCAGCCTTTTCCGGTACCTTTGTCGTGATCGGCCCTTCCCATCGTGGTTATCTCACCAGTGTCTCAAAAGTTCCCTGGGAGACTCCCCTTGGTATCATGGATCCGGACGAGGAGTTCATCAATGCCCTGGATCTTGAAGTCGACGAATTCTCCCACCGGGATGAACATTCGATTGAAGTCCAGATGCCGTTTATCAGGTACCGCTTCCCCCGTGCCCGGATTGTCCCGGTTATGATGGGCCCGCAGGACTACCCGAGTGCACAACGTCTTGCGGATGTCATTACGGCAGCGATACGGCAGACAAAACGGGATATCAGGATTGTTGCGTCAAGCGATTTCTCCCACTATGTCCCGGCGGCAAAGGCAAATGATGACGATCTGTATGCTATCGAACCGTTAAAGACCCTTGACGTCAAAGAGTTTTACCGACGGATCGAGGAACGCGGCATAACCTGTTGCGGGTACGGGCCGATCTCGGCAATGATAATGGCCTGTAAAAATTTCGGGGCGACAACAGCACACCTCATCAGGTACGCGACCAGCGGTGACGTAACCGGGGACACCCGGGAAGTCGTGGGGTATGCCGGTATTGCGGTGATCTAGGTTGGCAACGTGGAGTGCGCCGGGCAAGGTATTCCTGTTCGGCGAGCATGCAGTAGTATACGGAAAGCCCGGCATAGCCATGGCCATTAAACCCCGCGTCTTTGTGACGGTGAGGGATACCAAGCGTGCCCAGAAGGCAAAATCACCGTATATCGACGGGTGTTTTGAGGCGATGGGCGTTGTGGGCAGCGTGTACATTAATTCGCAGATCCCCAGTTCGTCAGGTCTTGGATCGTCAGCAGCAGTCACGGTCGCAACGCTCTGTGCCATCAATGACGAGTTCAAACTGAACAAGACCCGGGAAGATATTGCAAACATGGCGTTTGAGATCGAGAAGACGGTGCAGAAGGGCAGGGCGAGCCCCACGGATACCACGGTCTCATCATATGGGGGGATTGTCCTTATCAGTGGGGGCTCCCGGCGCCGCCTGCCGCCGCAGAATATGCATCTTGTCATCGGGGACTCGCTCGTCTCGCACAGTACGTCCCGGATGGTGGAGCAGGTCGCGGATTTCAAAAAGAAACATCCCGAGATCGTGGACCCGGTCCTGGATGCCATCGAAGGGGTGACCATGAGCGGGATCCACCACCTGAACAACCCCAAGGAACTCGGGCGCTATATGAGCATGAACCACGCACTTCTCGAAGTGCTGGGTGTCGGCCACAACCAGCTCGCCCGGATGGTACTTGCCTCCCGGTCGGCCGGGGCGTTCGGTGCCAAGATCACCGGGGCCGGCGGGGGCGGGAGCATGGTGGCCCTCTGTCCCAAGCAGCTGAAACACCGGGTTGCGCAGGCTATCGAGGCCTGCGATGCCCGGGCAATCGTGACCGGCATCGATACGGAAGGCGCACGCAAGGAGAAGAATGTCTGATACCTGTATCCTGAAGCTCGGCGGGAGTGTCATCACTGACAAGCAGGCCGACTGCGCCATCAACTGTGAGCAGCTCGCCACCGTAGCCTCTGCCATCGCCGTCGCACAATCCGGCGGGACGGTGGTCATCCACGGTGCCGGTTCCTGCGGGCACCCGGAAGCCAAACGTTACCATCTGGACCAGGGAGCAAAATCAGGAGAGACCGAAGGGATCTTCGTGACCCACCGGGCGGTCAGCAGCCTCAACGATGAGGTGGTCCGTGCCCTGCGGGAGAAAGGTGTACCCGCGATCGGTGTCCACCCGCTCCATACCGGTATCGCTGACAACGGGAGGCTGGTCGGGTTCGAGACCCGGCATCTGGAAACAATGCTCGCGCTCGGGATGGTCCCCGTGATCCACGGCGACGTGGTGATGGACCTTGCACGGGGAGCCTGTATTGTCTCGGGCGACCAGCTCGTGCGGTACCTTGCGGTGAAACTTTCGATCCGCCGCGTAGGGCTCGCCACCGATGTTCCGGGTGTACTTGATGAAGGTCATGTCGTGCCCCGTATTACGAAGAGCACGGTTTTAGATCTTCATATCGGCATCTCAAAGCATACCGATGTTACCGGTGGCATGCGGGGAAAGATAGACGAACTGCTCGGCCTTGCGGATGCAGGGATCGGGTCTGACATTTTTCATGTCTCGCGTGTGGGTGACTTCCTGAACGGGAAGCCCCATGGCGGGACCATGGTGAGGGGTGAATAACAACATGGGAGACAAAAAACGGTTCACATCGTCGCGCAAACTCGATCACCTGCGGATCTGTGCAGAAGAACAGGTCGAGTCGGGAGAATCCGGCTTTTCCGATGTCCGGTTCGTCCACAACGCCCTTCCTGAGTGCGATATGGGAAAAATCGATATCCGGAGCCGCTTCCTGGACCACACGTTCTCCTCCCCTCTCTTCATCTCTGCCATGACCGGGGGTCACCCCGGGACCAAAGTGGTGAACGCCCGGCTTGCCCGGGCGGCGGAGCGGTACGGGTTGGGAATGGGGGTCGGCTCCCAGCGGGCAGCCATCGAGAACCCGGCACTTGCCGATACCTTCTCGGTTGTCCGGGACGAGGCGCCGCATGCCTTCCTTGTCGGCAACCTCGGGGCTGTTCAGCTCCGTGACCATGGCATCGAATGGGCGGAGAAGGCGGTCGAGATGATCGGGGCCAATGCCCTTGCCATCCACCTGAACTTCCTCCAGGAAGCCATTCAGCCGGAGGGCGACCATAATGCCATCGGCTGCCTTGACGCCATCACCGAACTCTGCCGTGACTTCAAAACCCCGGTTATTGTGAAGGAAACCGGCTGCGGCATCTCGGCAGCAACTGCACGAACGCTTTGGGGTGCCGGTGCCAGTGCCATCGATATCGGCGGCTGGGGCGGGACCTCGTGGGCGGCAGTCGAGAGTGTCCGTGCCGAAGAGAGCGGGCGGGAACATGACAAGGGCCTCAAGACTCTCGGGCAGGATTTTGCCTGCTGGGGTATTCCCACGGTGGTCAGCCTTGCTGAAGTGCTCGCAACCGGTAACCCCGTGATCGCATCGGGCGGAATACGGAGCGGGATGGATATTGCCAAGGGGCTTGCGTTCGGTGCAGATCTCTGTGGCATGGCCCTGCCACTCCTGAAGCCTGCGATTGAGAGCGACGATGTCCTCGCGCGGACCATCGATGCAATCCACCGGGAACTCACCGTCACCATGTTCCTCACCGGATCAGCGACTGTCCCCGACCTGAGAAAGGCATCCGTGCAGCTCACCGGCAGGACCCGGCAGATGATCGACAAGGACAATCCGGCCCGGATAAAACGATAAACACCCCTATCGGGGAATATTTCAAGGTACACTTACCACCAGAACATACGGAGAAAAAAATGGATATTGAAATTATTGCAGTTGGCGGGTATGAGGAGGTCGGGCGCAATATGACCGCCGTCCGCTGTGGAAAGGAGATTGTCATCTTTGACATGGGTCTTCGCCTCGACCAGGTGATGGTCCATGAGGATGCAGATCTCGCGAACCTGCATGTTGCGGACCTGATCAAGATGAAGGCAGTACCGGACGACACCGTTCTGACTGCGAACGACGGCACCGTGAAAGCTATTGTCTGCTCTCACGGCCACCTCGACCATATCGGGGCCATCCCGATGCTGGCGAACCGGTACAATGCCCCGGTCATTGCGACCCCGTACACCACGGAATTGATCCGGCAGCAGCTTGTCGGCGACCCGAAAAACAGCGCCGCCACCAGGCTCATGGCACTTAAAGCCGGGCAGCGGTATAACCTCTCCCAGAACCTTGTCCTCGAGTTTGTCCGCACCCAGCACTCGATTATCGATGCTGTGACGCCGGTGCTGCATACGCCCCACGGGGCCATTGTCTATGCCCTGGATTTCAAGCTGGACCGGACCCCGGTCATCGGCGAACCCCCGGACTTTGCCCGCCTCCGCCAGATCGGCAAGGAGGGTGTGCTGGCCCTCATTGTCGAGTCCACCAACGTTGGCAAAAAAGGCCGCTGCCCGAGTGAGCGGATCGCCCGCGATCTCGTCCGCGACACGCTCACGAGTTACGAGGATGACAAGAACGCGATCATCGTCTCTACCTTCTCGTCCCATATATCCCGTATCAAGACGATTGCGGAATGCGCCCACGAGATCGGCAGGAAACCGGTGCTGCTCGGCTTATCCATGGAGAAGTACGCTGTGACGGCGGAACGGATGAAACTCGTATCCTTCCCCGAGACCACGAGCGCCTTTGGGAACCGGCGGACGGTCGACCGTACCCTGCGCCGGATCATGAAGGGCGGTAAGGACCAGTTCCTGCCGATCGTCACCGGCCACCAGGGTGAACCCGGTTCGGTCCTGACCCGCATCGCGACCGGGGATACCCCCTACATGCTTACGCAGGGCGACAAGGTCCTCATCTCGGCCAATATTATCCCTAACCCGATGAACTTTGGCCAGCGTTACCTCATCGAGGCACGGATGAACCTGGCCGGGGCACGGGTATTCGATGACCTCCATGTCAGCGGCCACGCGTACCGCGAGGACCACTACGAACTTGTCCAGCTCCTGCAGCCGCAGCATGTCATCCCTGCGCACGGGAGCCTGACCATGACTGCAGAATACACCCAGTTTGCCGGTGAGATGGGGTACACACCCGACTCTACTGTCCACATGCTGAAGAACGGGCAGCGGCTCAGGATTAATTAAGTGAGGAAATTTATGTCGGATCTTCCATCGTACCTGGAATCGGTTGCAAAGACCATCGATCGCATGATCGACCGTGACTTCGTTGATAAGGCGGGGGAACTGAACAAGGCTTCGGCCCACCTGCTCGCAGCGGGAGGAAAACGGCTCCGCCCCGCGGTTGTCATGCTATCAGCGGATGCGGTAACTCCCGGGAGTTCGGATGAGATCCTGCAGGCAGCCCTTGCGCTCGAAGTCACGCACACTTTTACGCTCATCCATGACGACATCATGGACGATGATCGTATGCGCCGCGGTGTCCCGACGGTTCACACGAAATGGGATATGCCCACCGGCATCCTCGCCGGGGACGTCCTGTACGCCCGGGCATTCGAACACATCTGCATGACCAATTCGAAAGACGATGCAAAAGTCCGTGCCGTGAAGATGCTTGCCCGGGCCTGTGCGGATATCTGCGAAGGTCAGCACATGGACATGTCGTTCGAGCACCGCTCTGATGTCACTGAAGGAGAATACCTGGAAATGGTACGAATGAAGACCGGTGTTCTCTATGCAGCTGCAGCAGGTATCGGGGCGGTCCTTGGCGGAGGTAATGTCATGCAGGTAAAAGCTCTCTATAACTTCGGGCTCAACACCGGTATTGCATTCCAGATCCAGGATGACTTAATCGATCTCCTGACCCCCGCGGAGAAGAGCGGGAAGGACCAGGCCTCCGACCTCCGCGAGGGCAAGCAGACCCTTATTATGATCAAGGCACGGGAAAAAGGTCTTGACCTGAAGAAATACCAAAAAGACCTGTCTCCCGCAGAGATAAATGCCGCGATTAAGGAACTGACCGATGCGGGGGTCCTCGATGAGGTGCAGAAGATCGCTTCAGATCTTGTTGCCGACAGTAACCGGCACCTCTCCATCCTGCCCCCCTCAAAGGAACGACAGCTCCTGATGGACGTTGGCGAGTTCTTCATTACCCGGAGTTATTAAAAATGGCCGGGGAAGATCCAAAAGAGCTCCTCTTTTTGTGTGCACTCCAGAACGCGGTGAAGCACGGCGGCGTACCGCAGGCAGGTGCTGTTATCGGGATGGTCATGGGTGCCCACCCGGAACTGCGCAGTAAGGCAAAGGAAGTCTCGGCCCTTGCAAAGGAGGCAATTGCCGATGTCGCGGCACTCTCTGCTGAAGATCGTGTCGTCACCCTCCAGTCCCGTGCACCGGAGATGTTTGCTGCACTCTCGGAGAAGCACGAGCACAAGAAAGTGCTCCCCGATCTTGAGAAATCAGAGAAGGGTGTTGTGATGCGGTTTGCCCCCAACCCCTCCGGCCCGCTCCATATCGGGCATGCCCGGGCAGCAGCTCTCAACGATGCATACGTGAAGCAGTATGGCGGGAGATATATTCTCCGGATTGAGGACACCGATCCCAAGCGGGTCGATCCCGATGCCTACGAGATGGTGGTTGAGGATCTCAAGTGGCTCGGGCTTGGCATCACCGAGACCGTGACCCAGAGTGACCGGCTCCCTCTCTATTACGACCTCTGCAAACAGCTCATCGAGCGCGGTGGGGCGTATGTCTGCACCTGCGACAATGAGCACTTCAAGGAGCTCAAGCAGGCAAAGACTGCCTGCCCCTGCCGCGACCAGCCGGTCGAGAAAAATCTCGCAATGTGGCAGAAGATGCTCGATCACGGGTATAAAGAGGGCGAGGTCTCGGTCCGGATCAAGACCGATCTCAACAACCCGGACCCGGCCATGCGGGACTACCCGGCCTTCCGTATCCTCGACTCTCCGCCCCACCCGAAAGTGAAAGCCCACGTATACCCGCTGATGAATTTCTCGGTGGTTGCCGATGATCACTTCCTCGGGGTCACGCATGTGATCCGGGGCAAGGACCATATCGCCAACACCCGGCGGCAGCGCTATATCTACGACCACATGGGCTGGCAGGTGCCGGTGTACCGCCACTACGGTCGGATGGGGATCGAAGGAGTTGTCCTCTCCACGTCCCAGATGCGCCTTGGGATCAATGATGGCACCTACTCCGGCTGGGATGATATTCGTCTCGGCACGATGCGGGCCCTGGCCCGTCGGGGGATCAGCCCCGAGGCAGTGAAAAATGCAATGCTTGCCATCGGCATTGGTGACACCGACATCTCGTTCTCGTGGGACAACCTCTATGCTGAGAACAAGAAGATTGTTGACCCTACGGCTAACCGGTACTTCTTCGTGCCGGATCCCATTGAGATCACCATCAGCGGGGCGCAGAAGCACACCGCCCATGCGATGCTCCACCCGGGCGATGCCGCCCGGGGCACCCGGACGCTGGAGTTTGATGGAACTGTTCTTATCCCTAATAGCGAGATTACTCCCGATGTCACCATGATCCGGCTCAAGGACCTCTTCAATGTAAACGTCACCTGGGACCATGGTACCCCCTCGTTCACATTCGCTGGCGATTCGCTTGCCGATGCCAGGGCTGCAAAAGCCCGGATCATCCAGTGGCTCCCGGTGCAGCAGGCTGTGCCTTGCAAACTCCTGACGCCGGATGGCGAGATGACCGGCGCCTGCGAACCGCAGGTGAAGACCGCGCTCGGAAAGGTAGTCCAGTTCGAGCGGGTCGGGTTCGTGAAGATCGATTTCGTGGATGCCGACGGCGTGAAAGCGTACTTCACGCACAAGTGAATTTTCCCTTTTTCTTTCTTTTAATACGTCAGTCCGGTTGCTATACGGATGTCTGTCCCCGGATCACTCTGATACAAACCGCAGAATAAAACGATGTATTTATTGCGGTCTGTTACAAAATGTTAAAAATTACAATCACATTGGTCAGGTTCCAGTACACGGAAGCACCGGCCATGACCTGCCGGTGGGATCTTGTTTTTCTGGAGTATACGACCGTGATCGTTACCGGTTGAGGGCCCTGGCATTCCCGGGACGGGTGTCGCCATCCCAATACAGGGAGCACGTGGGAAGGGAACTATGGCGCAGGAAATGTTTTCAGGCCCGGGACAATACGCTGTTGCTGCTGCTGTGCTGGCAATCATACTGCTGGCGCTTGCGGCACCGGTGGCGGCTGCAGAAACAACGATCGACAACAGCTCGGCAACTGCGCTGGCGGACGCGATCGCCAGTGCAAGTGATGGCGATGTCATCATCCTCCAGCCCGGTGCTTACTTCGAATACGGCATCACGGTCTCAAAGAGCATCACGATCCGGGCCAACACCTCATACGACGGCAATGCAGGGAACACTGTTATCTATGCAGCCTCCCGGGTCTTCAGTGTCTCGGGCGGTACTACAAACTTTGCCATCGACAACCTTACCCTGTGTAATCCATCTTTAGCCTCTTACGGGGGATCTGGTGGTGGCATTAGAAATGATGGCGCAACGGTCCGGATAACCTCCACATCATTTTCCGGGTTTCGTGTAAATTATGTGGGGGCAGGAGACGGACTGGGTGGTACAATCTATAACAATGGTGGCACGCTTACCGTTACCGACACAACATTCTCCGAATGTAAAGCACTCGAGGGTGGCTGTATTTACAATACCGGCACACTCACGGTAACAGACTCAACATTTACCCGATGCCCGGCATCAGCGGGTGTTGGGGGCGCGATCGATAATTTTGGTACAATTACATCCATCACATCATCCTCCTTTGCAGGATGCACGATTGGAGTTGGAGGCGCTATCGCTAACTCCGGTACAATATCGACAATCAGGTTCTCCCGGTTTAATAACGATCCTTCAACGACCGGGCTGGCAATCAACAACAACGGCGGCACTATCGGGACTTTTATCAACAACTGGTGGGGCACGAATACGCCCGGGTTTTCGGGTCTCATCTCCGGTCTGGCCGATCCCTCATCCTGGCTGGTGCTCACTGCCTCATCGTCCACCACCACCATCACAACTCCCGGGACCGCGACGATCCGAATGTCCCTGACAAAGACCTCTGACGGCACCGACACCGCCAGCGGAGGCATCTTTGTCCCGGACACGGTCCCGGTTGCATTCTCCCTGAGCGGGGTCTCGGGCAGCCTCTTGCCAGTGACCGGCAACACGTTGGCAGGCACGAACACCACCTTGTTCGCCCCGGTAATGAACGGCACGGCAATGATCACCGTCACCGTTGACGGGCAAAGCGTAACGGTGCCGGTAGATGTCACGGTTCCAGATCCGGCTCCCGGTACAACAACGGATCAGGGTATGGAAACCAGTGACGATGATGCTGTCATAATGGATTCCCCTGCCAGGACTGTCACCGTGAATATCGGCGGGGACTCAAGAGCGTACCTGGCGGTCGTGACCGGAACTGGCTTAAAGGATCTCATTGTGACCGGTACCGTTCAGGACGGATCCGGGACTAACCGGGTCGCACCCCCGGGTACCGTGTACCAATACATCAGTCTCGTCCCGGCGCGATACACCACAATCACGAATGCAGAACTCCTCTTCAGCGTCCCGCAGGCATGGCTGGACGAGAACGGGATCGACCCGTCAACCATCGTGCTCTACCACCTGACGGAAACCGGCTGGGTGGCGCTGCCCACGACCGTTGTCTCAACAAAGGACGGGACCGTGTACTTCTCTGCCACAACGTCCGGCTTCTCGCTCTTTGCGATCGCCGGGACACCGGGCAATGCCACGACCACTGCCACAACAATCCTCCCAACCACTCAGGTGGCCCCCATGTACGGGGATCTGTACAAGGCAGATGATGCCGCGGGAATCGTGACGACCGTACCCGTCACCACGCAGACAACAGCCCCGCCGGCATCCCCTGCACCAGCCGCGGAACAGCCCCCGGTCATGAACATTGTGCTGGTCATTGCCCTGGTCGGGATCCTGGGTGCGGGCGTGTTCTTCGCCCGGCGGTGGTTGCTGCGCCGCCAGAACCCGGCGCTCTTCGAGGACTAGTCCGGCTGACTGCGGGCGGGCCTCCCCCGTTATATCCCGGCAGCATGATGGATGTCGCCTGCCCGGAATGGGATTTTCAGGTGGATCCGATGTCCGCGGTGCAACCCCGCCGCAACCGTGTCGTTGCCATGGAGCGCAGAATCCGGGTCAGTGGGGCATTGGGTGGAGTGTTTGCGTGGGTCGGGCGGGGGGAATCATTCTTCTGAAACGATCGATCTTAAAAAAGCTCAGGTTCTTACGACCTTCCGGGAGGTAAAAATGTGTGTTGCACCCGGGATCCCGATCGACATATCCACCACCAGCTGTCCCCACATGTTTTTCCCCATTCCCGATCTATCAGTTTAGACGAATATGCCGGAAAACCTGAGCGGCGGGGGAAATGGTGCAAAAGAGTCGCGCGAGAAGCTCGTCTTCAACGGCCTTTGCATGGATCTCTGTATCCTGATCCCGGAGACAACCGCCGTTATTCTCTCCGGTTCTGCCACGCTTCTTTCCGATGTCATCAAGTGTGCAAACGAAGTTCTTGCAACGTTCTTTGCCCTCATGATTATCCGGAGGATGAAAGCCGGCGGAAAGTTCACGTACGATTACGGTATGGGAAAATTTGAGACCCTGACAAGGCTCATCACCGGCGGCGTGATGCTGGTATCCCTCTGTATCCTTGTCATCTTCACTATCCACCGCCTTCTCGAGCCCGAGCCGTTCGAGATGACTGCAGCGATCATCGGTATCCCGCTCATGTTTATTGCCAGTATTGCGGATTATCACCACTGGCAGAAATATTATCATCGTGCCCGGGAAGACCCGTCCCCGATCATGGAGGCGCAGTGGCGGCTCCGCAGGGCCAAGACCTTCTCCAACCTGCTGGTCCTCTTCGCACTATCCGTTTCTGTCGTCTTCGTCCAGTACAGCTGGGCGCATTATATCGACCCGATTGTCTCCTTCATCATCATCGGTTTCCTCCTGTTTGCCGGGTATCGTGAGTTCTCCTCCTCCCTGCCGGACCTTTTTGACAAGACCCTCGATGAGGAACTCCAGATCGTCATCCTCCGGGAACTTGCATCCTCGTTCGACAAGTACGAGGAGTTCCATGGCGTCCGCTCGCGCCGGTCCGGCAGCAGAATTTATATCGAGATCTTCCTCGGGTTTGACCCGGAGCAGAAAATGGGGGATGTGCAGGACTTTGCCACTTCCCTGAAACGATCTCTGGAGTTCAATATCGCGGGCAGCGTAGTTTCAATCGTCCTGAGCCAGGACGAGAAAGCCCCTCCCCGCGAGCGACAAGGATGATTGCCCTGCCTCATCGTAACCAGCCCTATATCCGATGGTTGGCATTTGCCTGCCCGCACCTTGTTTTTTTTGTCCTGTCTCCGCTATACCGAGTACCTTTTATACCAATGAACCATAGCATTAGTAGGTATCTTGTGATGCAAGATACTGTGTTAAGCACTTAACACGCGTATGCCCGTAAAAAGCCTTCTCAAACCTCCGGCAGTGCGGAACTAAAAACCTCTGAATCAGCGCACTGCCGTGGACCGGGCATGCATACCAACCAGGGAGATCCCATGAATATCCAGTTTAAAAAAGGCGTCCTTGAGATCTGCGTTCTCTCTGTTCTGGCACATAAGGACTGTTACGGGTATGAGCTTGTTGCTGAGATCTCAAAAAAGATCGATATCTCGGAAGGCACGATCTACCCGCTGCTCCATCGCCTGAAAGACGAAGGGCATGTCACCACATACCTGCAGGAATCCGCCGGGGGTCCGCCCCGGAAGTATTACCGCTTAACCGAGAGCGGAAGGAAAGAAGAACATGAACAGAAAGAGGAATGGATGCAGTTTGCGGCATCGGTAAACGCGCTCCTCGAGAGGAAGAACGATGCTGCAGAATGAATCAGAATATATCCGGATTCTCAAAGACCGTCTGGGAGGAACGCTCCCCCGGGAGGAGCTCGATGATATCGTCTCCGATTACTCCGAGCATTTCCGGATGGGTTTGGCAAACGGGAGGACCGATGAGGAACTCTGGCGGTCGCTGGGGTCACCGGACGATGTTGCCCGGGAGATTAAGGCCATGCACCTTGTGAAAAGAGCGGAAAATATGAAATCGTGTGGAAATATCTTCCACGCGGTCATTGCAACTGTCGGGCTGGGCCTGTTCAACCTTGTCTTTGTCCTTGCACCGTTCCTCCTCCTCATCTGCATGGTGCTTGTGGTATTTATCATCGGAGTGATGTTTGCCGTCTTCGGACCGTTTGCTTTTGCGTACTCGATCCTCCAGCTTGCGGGTCTGCCCGTGTTTGCCATCTGGCTCAACCCGGTAGCCGGCGTGTTCATTTCCATTGGGATCACCACAACAGGACTCCTCCTTGTCATCTGGGACTATTATCTTGCCCGGTTCTTCTACCGTGTCGGGATCAAATACCTCAAATGGAACATCGCTGTTATTGCCGGCACGGAGGATGTCTCATGAAATCCAAAGAAACCGGCGACGATAAGTTTGCGTGCCTTGTCTGCAACCTGAACCTGTCCGGCTTGACCGGGACCCGGATAATTCTCTGGCTGGTCGCCATCACCATAGTCTCCTTTATTATCGGGTTTGGCATTCTTGCCATCTCCGGGGGGCTTCCAACCTCTTCGGAGAACAAAACTTCACCGTTCCGTAACACGGCCATGTTTACTCCTGTTACTACGACGTTTCCGCTTGAAGACGCAACTACCGGTTCTATCGGGATCACGATGGGAGCAGGCGAGTTATCACTCCGCGGAGGGGCACCCGATGATGCCATAATGGAAGCAACGGTCTTTAGTAAAGCGCCGGAATGGCAGCCGGATTATCTCCAGTCACAAAACGGAACAACAAAAACCGTCACCATGACCGATACAGGACACAAGGGAAAGGAATTATTTGCTGTCCACTCCCCGAACAGCTGGGAAGTCCTCATAAACAACCTGATCCCCGTTGATCTCGAAGTGGCAGTCGGCGCGGGTGACAGCACGCTTGATCTGGGCTCGCTGAATCTCGGGATGCTGTCCGTCCACAATGGTGCCGGAGAGACAAGAATCGATCTCACCGGATATCGCGGTAACGTATTCAGCGGAGAGATCAACAGCGGTGTTGGCGATCTCACCATAATCGTTGAGAAAAACAGCAACACCCGTATCACCGTCCACCAGGGAGTTGGTGATATTGGCAATAACGGGTTTACCCCCAATGAAGATACCTACACGACACCCGGGTATAATTCCGCACTCCCGGTGAACCAGATTATTGTTGAACAGGGTGTCGGCGACATCACCCTTGAAGCAGTATGAATACGAGAACTGGAATGAATCATATGAAAATCAGCACATTAGCGCTCTTCATAACGGCATTTGCCCTCATCGCATTAGCCATTCCTCCTGCCTATGCAGGAGATGCACCGACCGTGACTATCTCCGATTACAAGGTAACCCCGTCCGTCCTGATGCCGGGCAGCATGGGGACCATCACGATAACTGTCAAGAACACGGCGTCAAGTGCATCCATCAGCGAGAAGTCCGGGCAGCTCTCCACGGATGTTTATGCTGTGGTCAAGACCACGGATATCAATGTGAACCTCGAGAATGTCAAGCTCGAAGGAAACGGCATCACGGTCCTTTCCAGCGACTTCGACCGCGTTGGAGCGCTCGGCCCCGGGCAGTCCATCCAGTTTACCTTCTCCATCCAAGCCCCTTCATCAAGTGGAATCTATTATCCTGAGGTCTGGATTGACACGACTGGCGGGAAGAGCGTGAAATACCCAATCCCCGTCAATGTCAACACAGCACTCGGTATCCAGAAGGGTGCGATCCTCATCATGGACAGCACCCTGACCGGCAGCCAGAACCCGGGCGACGAGATCCCCATCTCCGTAACGATTCTGAATTCCGGTGAGATGCTTGCCGATGATGTAACGCTGAAGATTGAGAATGTGAGTGCCACGGTTGCCCCGAAGAATACTGATCTCTTCCATCTTGGTTCGGTTCCGGCCGGAGAGAAGAAGACCGTGGACCTTGTCCTGCTATCAGACAAGAATACTCCTTCAGGGCTTACGAAGATACCAGTCACGATACAGTACAATACTCTCGATGGCACACGGCAGACCCGGCTCTCCGGCATCGACGTCCTCTTCAAGGGCAAGGCCGAGCTGGGATTTGTTACGGTTGATACCAACCCAGCACGGCTGACCGAGGGCACCCCGTTCGACCTCACGATACGTATTGAGAATACCGGTACCGGTGAGGCCAAACAGGTCTCGGCAACCGTTGACCTGCCGGTTGAAGGAAAGAAGGAAGCCTTCATCGGGAAGATCAAGCCCGGCAACGATGCCCCGGCAATCTTCCTGCTCGAAGGGGCGAAGGCCGGCAATATCCCTTACACGCTCACGATCAACTACACGGATGACATGGGTGAGCACACGATGACGCGGGAGATGGACCTCCGGGTTCCCCCGACCGACATGTCCGGTACCATCATCACCCTGCTGATCATCCTCCTCATCCTCGGGGCTGTAGGCTACCGCTACTGGTACCTGCCGAAGGTCAATGGTGACGGGAAGTTCCCATGGGAAAGAAAGAACTGAAAGTCGCGTTCCTGCTGGCGCTGCGCTCGCTCCAGCGGGGAAGCCGCTCAAGTGTAGTACTGACCGTACTCATCATCGCGATGTGCTTTACCAACATGGTCTTCCTGCCCGGTCTCTTCAACGGGATTGGGCAGAGCATCACAACGCAGGTCGTGGATTACGAGGTCGGGAACGTTCTGGTCAGCCCCAAATCGGGCGACCAGTACGTTACGGACCTTGACGCCACGCTCGATCTCATCAACGGCATGCCCGGCGTTGAGCGTGCAACACCCCACCTCTCGAAAGGAGCGACTCTCAAGTACCGCCAGCGCGTGCTCGGGGTCTCGGTGCGGGCAATTTCTCCCAATGACGAGAAGTATGTCTCACCCCTGTATACCAAGATGGTTGCCGGCAGTTACCTTGGCGATGGCGATACCGGGGAAGTCATCATCGGGAAACCCGTGGCAGGGGATGCCACGATCAAGGAAGAGGACGAGTTCCAGCCTTCGCTCGGGGGTGTCCGTGTCGGCGACTCGATCACTATCGAGTACGGTAACGGGTACACGAAAGATTACCGGGTGAAAGGGATATACTCTACCGGCTGGTCGTCGGCAGACAACACGGTCTACGTGACCATGAGCGACATGGAGCTTGTTGAAGGAAAGCCCCTCGACTATGCGGATTACATCACCGTCAAGGCAAAGCCCGGCTATTCGGAGAAGTTCATCAAAGACGAACTCCAGCAGTACGGGGTCTCGCAGAAAGTACAGACTACTGCTGACCTGCTCTCCAAGGTCATGGGCCAGGCCCTCCAGAGCTTTGCCATCATCAACATGGTCTCGCTCATCGTGGGGATCATCATCACAACGGTCGTGCTCTTCATTGTCATCACCATCAAGACGCTTAACAGCCGGCGGCAGATCGGGATCCTGAAAGCAATCGGCGTGGATAAGGAGGTTATTATGCATAACTACGGTTTCCAGGTCATCATCATGGCCGTCATGGGAATTTTCTTTGGGGTCATCCTCACGGCCCTCATTGCCGTATACCTGGCCGCGAATCCCATTGTAACCCCCGAATGGTCGGCAACCCTGTACCTGACACCTCTGGATTATATCACGAATTCCCTGATCCTGTTCCTCGCGTCAGTTGTTGCAGGGTATGTTCCTGCCTACCAGGTCTCCCGCGAGGATATCCAGTCTGCGATGAGGGCCTGATATGTTCGAGATTGTCGATTTACAGAAGATCTACCGGATGGGGGATGTCGAAGTCCGGGCTCTCGATGGTGTGACACTCGATATCGCGAAGGGCGAGTTCCTCGGCATCATGGGGGCGAGCGGGAGCGGTAAGACCACGCTGCTCCACATGCTGGGCCTCCTCGACGAACCAAGTTCCGGCAGGATCGTCATCGACGGGACCGACATCGCAAAACTCACGGATTACGAGAGGACGATGTTCCGGCTCTACAAGCTGGGGTATGTCTTCCAGGACTATGCGCTTGTCCCTGACCTGACTGTCATGGAAAATGTCTCCCTGCCGGCAATGCTCCGGAAAGACAGGGATGACGAGCAGATAAAAAGGGACAGCTATCATATCCTGCAGCAGATTGGCCTGTGCGATCGCAGGGATCATTTGCCCCGGGAACTCTCGGGTGGCCAGCAGCAGCGGGTCTCGATTGCCCGTGCCATGGTGAACAAGCCGGATATCCTCTTTGCCGATGAACCGTGTGCCAACCTCGATTCCGAGAACTCGAAGATGGTGCTTGAGCTCTTCCGCGAGATCAACGAGGAGATGAAGCAGACCATCGTGATGGTCTCGCACGAGGACTGGCATAAGGATTATTTCAACCGGATCGTCCGGCTTAAGGATGGCAAGGTTGTGAGCGATGGGTTCAACGGGAAGGCGGAGAAGGCAGGATAGTTATCCGGTAATCTCCTTTTTTTAAGAACTGGTGCACGGTAAAAACCTGGACCGCTCACGGGAATTCATGGCCTGCTCCACGGGGCGTGGGTCGGGAGACCCCGAGCGCCCGTGGCTCCATCGCAGATCAATCTATGATTTCTGGCAGGTTATCCCGTGAAAAACGCGAAATGACATTATTATCGGGGTACTCTGCCTCCATTCCCCAAATGTGATGAACGACCGCCGCCCCGAAGGACGCCCCGCGGCGGCTTTTATTACCGGTTTCCCGAACCGGTCATTGCTCCACCGTGCCCTGCAAGGGACGTATCGGGGCAGAGCGTGCTTAAAAGATATCCCCCGGGCATGCGTTTTTCATCGCTCTGGTGTGAAACGAATCGGTTCATGTCTGTTTCTCCAGAGCATTTTTTCAGGGTTTGGTATAACCAACTATAACGCCCGTGCGCCGTCCCCCCGTTATGGGGGCACGGGTGGCGCAGGGGGGAGGCCAGAACCTCACAAAACAGGACGGTGGCCCGAGCTCTTTTCTCATCCGGCGCAAGAGAATGTACAAGAACTTCCATGCCCCCCGCCATCAGAATCGAGAAGATCGTCCGTTCCCGCCGCCGCTCCATCGCCATTGAAGTGACCCCGCAGGCGACCCTGATCGTCCGCGCCCCGCACCGCGTATCGCAAGCGCATATCGATACGCTCATCCGGGAGAAGAGTGCCTGGATCCACAAGAAGTTCGATGAGGTGAAGCAGCGGCCGCAGGCAATCGTCCACCAGTACGGGGAGGGGGAAATCTTCTGGTTTCTTGGCCGGCAGTACCCGCTCCACTACGTGGACGATGGGAGGACAACCATCGGGCGCACCGACCGGCTGCTGGTCCCGCGTGCTTTCCAGCCGGAGGTCCGGCACCACATCCGGCGCTGGTACCGGCAGGAGGCAGTTTCGGAGATTGGCTCGCGGTGCATGTACTTCTCGATGATGACCGGCTACTCGCCCGCGTCGGTCAGGATCTCGGACGCGAAGCAGCGCTGGGGCTCCTGCACGAGCCGGGGCGGGCTCAACTTCAGCTGGCGGCTCATCCAGGCCCCGCTGGAGATTGTCGATTACGTGATCGTCCATGAACTGGTGCACCTCCGGCAGATGGACCACTCACCAAAGTTCTGGAAGAAGGTTGAGGAGCTGATGCCGGACTATGCCCGAAGGCGGAAGTGGCTGCGGGAGAACGAGCGGCTGCTGAGGATGTAATTCGGAAGACCAGTATCTGGATTCTGTATTGCATGTGGGAATTCGGGGCAATCAGTTTTTTATCAGAAATCGATCGAAATATAAAAATCAGATCGTGAACAACCTAATATTCATCTTGATTGTAATTAGTGCTGTGTTGAACAATCGCCGACCGGATTTGTGATTTGTACAACACAGCAAATCCATAGTAACCTTATGGAAGTAGAATATCTCTAGCATCAGAGTTCTCAAAGATGGGAGATTCAGTTCATCAGGGATATATGTTAGATCCAGAACATAATTTCAACCTCACATATGGTAATAATCCGGTTATTTTGTCAGAGTATGGACACTATTCCGAATGGGCTAAGTTGATCTGGATACCCGGGTAAGTTTATGAATAAACCAAATGTTTTTACGAGTAGTCACATTCGACCAACCTCGCGATCGCCTTCACAACTTGGAAAATACAATGAAACAACCTCGGCTTTGAAGGTAAGGCACATTAGCAGAGGTAAATGCGTCCGAAAGATCTCATGATATTGCGTCCACACGGGGGGTATTAATGCATTCAAAATGGAAGATTACTGGATTCATTGCTGTGGGAATTCTTGTTCTTTACCTGGGGTTCTATGTCTTTATGTCATACACCGGTTCAACGGGTAATGATGTTGTGACAGGCCCGGATAGCATTGAATATAGCGTATATGGCAATCTGGAATTTAATGCAGCGACCCCTGCAGAGGAAATTCTGATCCCTGCAGTAGTGAATGAAACAGGTTCATTGGTCTTTTCCGATCAGGATCTCCTGACAACCCTGCCGGAATTCGTTTGTTTTGATGGAAACAGCAGCTACCCGTGTGACGCACAAACCCCCGAGGTTCCTGACATCAGTTATGTGAAAACAGATTATGGAACAATGATTGCAATTCATCGCCCTCCGAATCCACGAAACGAGGGTCAACATTTTTCGTTCATTCTAAAGAAAGAGAATATGATTTGAAAAAAATTCTCAGTCTCTCCGCAAATTGATTCCGGTTCTTTGCCTCCAACCGTGACCACGCTCGTGTATAACCCGGTTCCTGAAGGAAATGGATACCTGGGAATAGCCTTATCGATCAGCGTATACAGAACCGGAGAAAATGTAACTCATAACTATATGACGAATCCTAGTGCCGGGCCCTTAAAGAACGCCGGTTTTGTTAAAGTAGCGATGCTGGAGTTTGGGCGGTATTCAGACTGGGATCGGTATATCCTCTAGGTCTTCGAGAGCATAATGTGAATATCATCCGGCCGGAGCCGGCTCTGGTCTGCTGAGATTTCGATCTCCATATTCCTGGATTTTATGGTATGGGCGGGGGCAAAAACGTGTGCATGGCCACTTTGCACTGCCCCGGACTGTGCCGGGTATATGGGCTATCCAATCAACGCCCCCGCACAAATCCCCGCCGCATACAACACCATCGCGACATGGAAACAGGGCAGCATTTTCAACGCAGCATCCGGTGACTTATCCCGGAGGATGACGGCATTCGCGTACAGGAGCAGCACCAGTCCCGCGAGAATCCCCATGCGGGCAATCCACCCGAGTTCGGCCATGAAGAGGAACGCGGTAACGATATGGACTGCGGTGAACCCGGCAATCCAGTATGCCGTGCCCGCTGTGCTGAAGAGGACGGGGATGGACTTCATCCCCCGTGCACGGTCGTTTGCCACATCGATGAGGTCATTTGCCCCGAGATGGGCAAGGGCGAACGGGTAGAAGAAGACAAAGTAGAGGAGCGCGGTTATGTCCGGGCTCCCCACGCAGAGATACCCGGCAACCGGGAAGAGGGCAAAATCTGTCCGGCCGATTACCTGTGCAAACGGGTGTTTTTGTTCCCGTTTCTCCTCCTGGTAGAAGATCTCGATGGCATAGCAGTAGAACATCAGGAGAATGACATAGATAGAATGCGGGTACGGGAGGGTGAGGATAAGGCCTGCGGTGAGGATCACCAGCCCGATGACGAGCCCGGCCGCAATGCGGGGAGAGATGAGCCCGTCCGGGATCGGGCGGGTGCCAAAGAGCCGCCAGTAGCGCGTGAGCAGGTTGCGCTCCACGTCCTTTGCATCGAACGTGCGGTCGATGTAATCATTCAGGACGAGCCCTGCCTCGAAACCGAAGAAACCGATCAGGGCGACTTTTCCCAGCTCAAACCACGAGAACCCGCCGTACGTGACCGTGGCGAGGAGATACCCGGAGCAGAAGAGCAGGGGCCATGCAAAGAAGAACTGGAGCCGGAATAAATCCACGTATGCCCGAAGGGTCGCGTTCATTACGAAAAGATAGGCGCTTTTGCCTTTTAGGGGCTTTCATTCCCTTCTTTTGGCCTGTTCTTCACGGTTCCGGGTGTGTCCCTTATCAGGCCAGCCGTCATATATAGGTAGATGGATTCCTATATCATCCGACCGGAACTCCCGGAGGATACCTCTGCCATATTCGAGGTCCACTTCCAGGCCTTTGCACAGGACGGGGAATCCCGGCTTGTAAATGCCCTGCGGGACGATGGCAACATCAACCCGAATCTCTCGCTCGTTGCTGTGCACGACAACAGGATCATCGGGCACATTCTCTTCTGTCCAATCACTATCATCTCCGAAACGGTAGAGACCCCGGCGCTCGCACTCGCCCCGCTTGGCGTTCACCAGGATTACCAGTGCATGGGTGTCGGGGGTGCCCTGATTGAAGCAGGACTTGCCGAATGCCGCCGCCTCGGCCACCGTATCGTAATCGTGGTCGGCCACCCCGGCTACTATCCCCGTTTTGGCTTTACCGCGGCAAAGGAGTCCGGAATCACCCCTCCCTTCCCCTGCCCGGATGATGCGTTCATGGCTCTGCCGTTACGGCCCCATGCTCTTGATGGTATTGGCGGAACCGTACGGTATCCTGTGGCATTTGACAAGGTCGGCGCCCACACATCCTAGCCGGTGAACGCAACACGGGCTCTCACTTTTCCCGCTGCAGCAAGGTAGACCAGGAACTGGTCGGTACCGTTAATCCCCAGCAACTCGTTCATGACGTCGTCATCGAAGGCAGCGATCGCACAGACCCCGCAGCCCACGGAACCAGCTGCAAGGTATAGGTTCTGGCAGACATGCCCGCCATCGAGATGAAGGTCACGGTACCCCCGCTCACCATATCGCCATGTCATACGGTAGGGGACCGCCGTCCAGAGGAATACGGCCCCGCACCGGAGAATGAACTGCTGGTCGAAGCAGGCGCTGGTTATCCGGTGGGCAAGCGTGGGATCCGTATCTATCTGCCGGAGCGTATGGGAGAGTGCAAGGTAACGGTACAGGCCGGGTTCGAGACCCGTGACATCATTGACCAGCAGGTATGTCTCAAAAGCATGGCGTGCACCTGCCGAAGGAACCGTCCGGAATGTCGCCTGCGTCCCGTGGACGTACCTGACCCCCTGTGTGCACCAGAGGAGGTAGGAGAGTTCTTCCAGAGTAATCGGTTCATGCTCATAGGACCGGATACTCTGCCGTTGTTCGATTGCGTCCCTGATGTCGCGGGGCGGGACGGTAATGGTCTCCGGGCGGGGGAGTTCAAAAACCGGCAGCACGGGATCCGCGGGTAGTTCCAGCGGTGGCTGGGGATGTCCCCGCTGCTGGTCGCTTTTCGTGAGATACCGGTATTTCGTCTTCTCCATAAATCCCAGCCCCGTCCCTGCCGCGGGGGATGTATCCTGCCCGTGTGTCGTCATGTCTTCACGTGTCCAATTTATCTCCTTGTCATCCTCTGTTCGTCATGGTATCGGTCCGGGCAACCGATGCTGTACCAATACACCATTATACCATCATCCGCCAACCTACCATACGATAGTGTGACCCCCTCACCCACGCAGGCAGATCCGGATATCAACACCGTTCTTCGTACCTTCCGGGGCCTTGATGGTACAAAAACCTCGCCAGAACTTCTGGATATCGGGGGTGAGACCATCCGGAAATACACGGCCGAATTCTGGACCCCCCGCCAGCGGCAGGCATCGTCGATCCACGAGATCTCCTACCGGGCCTGTTTCAAGCCCCAGCTCCCCCGTTTTTTCATTGACAGCCTGACAAAAGCAGGCGACCTGGTGTACGACCCGTTCAGCGGGAGAGGGACCACGGTTCTCGAGGCCGGCCTCTGCGGCAGAAATGTCGTGGCAAACGATGCCAACCCGCTCTCGCGGATCATGACCGAACCCCGCTTCTTCTCCCCGGATCCGGACGTTGTCGGGAAACGTCTGAAGGCAATCCCCCGATCTGCCGGTTCCGCGGATATCGATCTCTCTATGTTCTTCCATCCCGATACCGAGAAGGAGATAGTCTCCCTGAAAAATTACCTCATTGACCGGAACGATCATGCCCGTATGGACCAGATCGACCGCTGGATCGCGATGGTGGCAACCAACCGTCTGACCGGCCATTCAAAAGGATTCTTCTCGGTCTACACCCTGCCTCCCAACCAGGCAGTCTCCCCGCAGAGCCAGCAGCGGATCAACAAAAAACGGGAGCAGGTCCCGGAGTACCGCGATACATACCAGATCATCCTGAAGAAAACAAGAAGCCTCCTGCGTTCGCTTTCGGCTGCAGAAAAATCGAACCTGGTCCGTGCCGGCAAGAGCGCCCTTTTCCTGAATGGCGATGCACGGACAACCCCGCAGATCCCGGACAACACCGTCCAGCTCACCGTCACCTCCCCGCCGTTCCTTGATATCGTCCAGTACCGGGAGGATAACTGGCTTCGCTGCTGGTTCAATAATCTTGACAGGGATACTGTCGGGAAAGGGATCACCATGGCAAGAACCGTGGACGAGTGGTGCGCTGTCATGGGCCGGGTGTTTGTGGAACTCTGCCGCATAACCCGGCCCGGGGGGTACGTAGCTTTCGAGGTTGGTGAGGTGCGCAAGAGAACGATACGGTTAGAGGAGCAGGTTATCCCGCTGGGCAAAGCCGCCGGGTTCACGTGCAAAGGGGTGTTGATTAACCAGCAGTCGTTTACCAAGACCTCGAATATCTGGGGCGTTGATAACAATGCCTGCGGAACGAATACGAACCGTATCGTGGTCTTCAGGAAGCACGACCCGGACCAGGATTCCGATCCGAATACTTCACAATCCTGATATTTCCTAAACATACATACCGTATGAATAAAATAAAGGCGGAACACAAGGATGTTGATATATCCGGTAAAAGTCTTTGGAGTGCTCTGAAATGACGATGATGCAGTATGGCCAGGGATTTGTTGTTCTTCTCATCGCCGTTGCTATTCTCTGTAACCCGGTTGCAGGCGCCGCTGCGGATACTTCCTTAAGCCCCAGCGAGATTTCTATCCGTCAGGCACACCTCGGGTTGGTTGCATTTACCACGGAAACGGAGATGAAAGCCGCGATCACGTACATCTACCCCCTCTTCGGGACCGATACTACCCGGCTGAACGCGCTCTACTCAGAATTCCAGGCGCTGGAAGATCGTATTCCTGCAACCAGCACCCGGGCCGGTTTCCTGAACATTACGCGGCAGATGCGCGTTATAACAACACAGTTCCGGAACGAGTCCGAGACCCAGATGACCACGGGGTACGGGAAGTGGGATGTACTATCCCAGCAGGTTGCGGAGGCAACCACTAACAATCCCTATATCGAAAAGAAACAGCAGGCGTACTGGAGTATCCGCAGGACAAACCAGCTGAACGATTTCGATGCATGGACCCAAGAAACGCAGGCTTCGCTAGATTCCCTGGAAAAACAGGGCTTTGATACCGCAGCAGCCCAACGGAGCCTGGATGTGATTGCATCGAAACGGCCCAACCTTGATGCAGCCCTTGAATCGAAGAGCGAGGATCGTATTATCGCTATGAACAGCGAGATTCTCCCCCTAACCCGGCAGTTAGGAGATCAGGTTCAGGAAGCACAGGCGCAGGTATCGGAAGCCGAACGAATGCAGTTTCTCGTAGATCAGGGATTCCGGGCTGTTGCACGGACGGACCGGATCAATTACGATCTCACAGTGATCCTTCTCGATATCGGCCCGGCTGAATCCCCGCTCATAAACCTGAAAACCGATCTGGAAGCAGCGAACTGGATCCTGACCACCGGCAACCTCGGTATGGCAAATACCCCGTTCCAGTTCTCCAAGAAGGATCTCAAGGATCTCTCCATGGCGTACCGCGATCTTGCGAGTACTGCCGACATTCCGCCAGATCTCTCCGCTACCCTGCGGGCCATGGTCATCACCCTGAATAACGCTGCAGACCAGATGGAGGTGCAATGATGCGCCGGAATCATGTGCTCATCGTGGTCATGGCATCGATACTGATCCTCTGCCTGCTCGTCACGGCCGGATGCACCACCATCCCCGGGCCGGAACTCCGGCAAACACCCACTCCTGAAAAAACCACGGATCCGGGCCCGCTGAACGTCCAGACCCTTGCGAAAAAAACGATGACGTCGTTGTCCCCGACACCCCTGCCTACTGTCCAGTCCCCTGCGCAGCCGACGGTGCAGAGCGCCATTTCCAGTACCCCGGCGGGCACGTACGAGCTCCGGACCTGTGATGGGCTGGGAGGCATGATCGTAACGCCCGGGGAGATGTGCCCCGGTACCTGGCTTGATGCAGCCAATACGTTCAGCTGCTGCTCATTGATGCCGGTCAGTGCAATCGACCGCAATGATACCATTTCCATCGAACCGCTCGACCTGGTCATTATCATGGACGACAATCCCGGCACAGTCCTGCCATGATATTTTATGTTTCCCTGCTGTGAACCGCCCGGCCCCCGGCACAGCAACGGTCCTGATAAGAAGCACGCATTAAGTATGACCAGCGCGAACCTTTAATCATGGTAACCCGTATCAGGCGATATGCGCAGATCGTAGACGTGCTAAGCCAGTACGGCTTTGGTCTCGGCCTTGAGAAGATCTTCCCGGGAAAGAGGGGGTTCCGGCTTCCCTCAACGGGTAAAGCATCTGATACAGCGACAGTGTACGAGCGGATACGGCTTGCACTTGAGGACCTCGGTCCGACATTTGTAAAGTTCGGGCAGATTATGAGCACGAGGACCGAACTGCTGCCACCAGAGATGATCGAACAGCTCAAGAAGCTGCAGGATCATGCCAAACCGATCCCGTTCTCTGAAGTTATGGAGGTCATTAAGGAGACCTGCCCGAATTGTGAAGACGGGTTCCTGGAGATCGATGAGACCCCGGTGGCCTCCGCCTCGATCGGGCAGGTGCATCGTGCAGTCCTGCGGGATGGCACGGTTGTCGCGGTCAAGATCCAGCGGCCGGGTATTGCGGAACTTATCGAGACCGATATCGCGATCCTGCAGTCCATGGCAGAGCGCGTCGAGACCGTGTTCCCCGAGACCCGGCTCTACAACCCGGCGGGGATGGTCGATGATTTTGCCCACCAGATCGTCAAAGAACTGGACTTCACCCGGGATGCCCGCAACGCTGACAGGATGTCACGGAATTTCCGGGATGTGCCCGGTATCCGCTTCCCGAAGATTTACTGGGAGTATTCCTCGCCCCGCCTGCTGGTGATGGAATTTATCGAAGGTGTCCGGATTGATGATCTCGAGGCGATCATGGCAATGGGCCTGGATCCGCACGAGATTGGCGTCCGCGGGTTCCATGCCTACCTCCAGATGATCTTCGAGGACGGGTTCTTCCATGGCGACCCCCACCCGGGCAACCTTCTTGTGACAAAAGCGGGAGATATCGTTTTTCTGGATTTCGGCATTGTCGGCATCCTGCGGCCGGAAAAACGGCAGAACTTCATCAACCTTCTCTTCGCACTCTCAACGGACGATATCGACCTGATGATCCGGTCACTTGAAGGATTTGGCATCGTCATTGCTGAGGATAACCGTGAACCCCTCCGTGACGACCTCTACATCATGATGCACGACTTCGGCGGCGGCGATGTGGATGTGGGCCAGATGAACTTCGGCCTTGTAGTGACTGAGCTCACCGAGTCCATGCGCCGCTACCAGCTGAAGGTGCCGATGAACCTCATGCTCCTCTTAAAGGTCTTCATGATGGTACTCGACATCGGGATCCGGCTCGACCCGAAGTTCAACTTCGGCAAGGAGGTCACCCCGTACCTGATGAAGCTGGCCGACACCAACACGCTCTCGGCCGGCTATATCAAGCGGGCATCAATGTCCCTCCTGGAAGGTGCTGACGCGCTCCTCGACATGCCGCGCAACCTCAACCTGATGCTGCGCCGGCTCTCGACCGGGACCTTCAAGCTCGAGATCGTGGAAAACGATATCGAGAAGCTCCAGATGGCAGCAGACAAGGCAAGCGACAAGCTGATGATCGGGATGGTTGTTGCAGCCCTGGTCGTAGGATCATCCCTTGTCCTCCAGAAGAGCCCGGTTGATCTGCCGTGGTGGATCTCCTATATTGCCCTTGCGGGGTACACGGCTGCCGTTCTCACCGGGTTCTATGCCATCTATCACGTCATCTTCCTCAAGTTCCGGATGGAGCGGTAGGGGAGATATTTCAACGGCCTTTTTTTTATTCCTGTTCTTGTATCACGGACCAGCGCTGAATCTTCTCGTTGAGTGTCATTCGGGCGTTGGCAGGACTGGTCGAGGGAAGTGTTACTGATGGGATACTGATGCCAGCCGCTATGCCCGAGTAAAACCGTGCCGCCGTGCTCCCGTTCAGCGCTATGAGCCGCAGGGTGGGATGCGCTGCAACAAAACCGGCAATGTTGTTAAAGACCGGCATTGTGATGCGGGCGTCCGCACTGCCGTGTCGTGAACAGGATGCGACCACATCCCATAGGGCGATATGGTGTGCCGTCACCTGTCCGATTCGTGTTGCGTAATGGAGCGCGGGGTCTATTCCGGACAACGCTTCCATGATCTTCCAGAAGTGGTTTTTTTTATTGCCGTAATACTCGGTATGCCGGAGGGACAGCTGGCTCGGGAAACTGCCAAGGATAAGGATCTCCGGTTTGGGGCCTGCGACCGGTGCAAGACCGCCCGATGGGGGATAAGAGCAGGGATCCTGCGGTGCGGCGATCATAAAAAACAGGTTGGGAATTCTGGATCAGGTGCCTTTGAAATAGAGATTGCAGTGGCACTGGCCCTGGGTCGCGATCTCTTCCTTGTGGTATGCGCAGGGACATTCGATTGCCCGGTCCTTCTCTTCGTCGCCGCTGCGAAGCCGGCACGGGCAGTAGGGCCTCCCGAACTTGTTCTTGTTCCGTACCAGCCCCTTAATGACGGTATTGAGCTGTTTTTCCTCCGTATTGAGGAGGAAACCTTGTTTGTGGGCATAGGCTTTTGCCCACTTGAGCATGTCCGCTTCGTCCATTGTCTCTTCAGTCATGATATCCGACCCGGTTTGTTTCCCTGACACGATATTCACATACAAGACATTAGTATTTGTGCTCTGTTTTTAAAATCATCAGCGCTTTTTCTTTGACCTGGTGATCCGCGTGGCAACGGTGTTGTAGATTGCCATGACGTCGCCCTTGTTGAAGCGGTACACGTCCTTGTCAAGCGACTCCCCGGTCTTTTTGTCCCAGAGGCGCATCGAGTCCATGCTGATCTCGTCACCAAGGCAGATCGTCTTGCCTTTCCGGCCGAACTCGATCTTGAAGTCCACGAGGGTGATCCCCTGTGCTGCAAGGAGTCTGGCGAGCAGGGCGTTTACCTCAAGCGCCATCTTCTTGATCTTACGGAGTTCCTGCGGGGTGGCAAGTTTGAGCGCCACGATCAGGTCGTCGTTGAGCATGGGATCGTGTCGGGAGTCGTCCTTGTAATCAATGACAATGACCGGCGGGTTGAGTTTTGAGCCTTCCTTAAAAGGATAGTTCCGGACAATCGAGCCGGCAGCGATGTTTCTCACGATCACTTCGAGCGGGATCATCGAGAGCTCGTTGACGACCATGTGGCGGGGATCGAGCATCTTCACAAAATGGGTCTTTACCCCGTTCTCTTCGAGATACCGGAAGACGAAGGCCGATACTTCGGCATTATAGCTCCCCTTGTTCTTGAGGACATCCTTTTTTCCGCCGTCAAAGGCGGTGATGTCGTCGCGGAACTCGACGATGAGCTTGCCTTTCGTATCGGTACGGTACACGGTTTTTGCCTTGCCGGCATAGAGGAGTTTTTTCTGTTTCACGGTCCACCGCTCCTTTGCTGTACTGTTTGGCTGAGCCGGTTTATTAGGGGTTGCAAATCGGAGTGGTACCATCCGCGTTCGATATACCGCGGGTAGATGCAGAGCCGCTCCCGGAGCACGGCGTTGCCCACGATCCGTTTCAGTTCCTCAAATGCCGGCCACGGGTGTTCCGGGTTGACGTAATCGATGGTGAGCGGGGAGACGCCCCCGAGGTCGTCCACGCCGCAGGGGATGAGTGAAGCAGCATCGATCAGGTTCGGCGGGATCTGGATGGCGATGTCATCCGGCAGGATATCCTTTGCCATCCGGATCGTGGCGCAGATCTCATCTGTTGAGGGGACCGGCTGCCGCTCCAGCGGGGTGCCGGGTTTCGGGCAGAAGTTCTGGATGATGATCTCCTGGATGTGCCCATAGCGCTTGTGCAGGTCCCGGATGGCAAAGAGCGAGTCCTCCCGGTCTGCCATGGTCTCGCCAATTCCGAGCAGGAGCCCGGTGGTGAACGGTATTTTGAGTTTGCCGGCATCTTCCATCATCGCAAGCCGGACATCGGGGGACTTCCCGATTGAGGTTGCATGGGACGGGATCTCGGCAGTCGTCTCGAGCATCAGCCCCATGCTGGCATTGAATGGCCGGAGGTGTTCCATCTCCTCGTACGTGAGGACCCCGGCGTTCGTGTGCGGAAGGATGCCATATCCAATGCTCTTTTTGCACATCGCCTCGCAGTAATCGAGGATCGTTGCATATCCCACGGCCCGGATCATCTCCGGAAATCCCGGTTCCTCTTCCGGGCGTTCGCCGAAGGTAAAGAGCGCCTCGGTGCATCCCAGTGCAGCACCGTTAAGGAGGGTTTTCTCAACCTCTTCCTGTGCCATCAGGCACCCCGGCTGGACGGATGTCCGGAAGCAGCAGTACCCGCAGCGGTTGTGGCAGACTGTGGTGAGGGGCAGGAACACGTTGCGCGAGAAGGTGATGACCCGGGGCTCTGGCATGGTTATCCTTCTACTATTGCGGGATTAACTGCATGAAGATTTGGATTTCAGGTTTGTCAGGAGTTGTTGTGGATATGTCCTGCCGCACGCAAATCTGAATTTTTGTTCAGAATCTTCATTTAACCGTGGATAATAACCAAAATCGGGGATATTGATATATATCGCAGTAACAATGTTTTATTCGTTAGAAGGCAGGTGTGAAACCCGTTCGTATACTCTGTGTTGCTTAAGCAGGACTCCGTATTTCCATATCCGCACCTCTCTTCCTACGGGTGATGGGGTGTGATGAAACTGGTTCAGATAAGAAATTGTATCTTTTTTGTATGTCTGTTGTTGTTGGTAGGAGCAGTCGCGGCGGTACCTACTTACGACAGCGTCGCGATTACCGGTGGCAATGAGGTAACGCTGACCTTCAACGAGTCGGTCTACTGGGACACCGCTCTTGATAATACGGCGGATCTTGTTGTCGTCGTGGATGGGGGTGGCCGGAACGTCGCCCCCACCCCGGTCCCTATCCGGATACAAGCCGCCAGTGCGACAACAATGGTCGTTACCTATGATGGAGCTGCGATTGCAACCGATGAGTTGGTCTCAATTCAGATCACTGCAGCCGGGGCAGCCAAGATTCAGGCTGGTAGTGACAGCTCGTTCATGGCGGCGACCCAGACCCGTCAGGTCTACAATACCGCAGATATCGCAGCAGCCGGCGTAACCGCAATTAATGCCCCGGTAACCGGAGGAACGCCGCAAGTTTTTGGTGATTTGGCAGCCGGTTCAGCAGAGTATACCGTAACCGGCCTGAGCTGGAGTCCGGCTGATGATCCCTATTTAGGATCAAAAGTTTATGTGGCCACCGTCACGCTCACGTCAGCGAGTGGGTATAAGTTCCCGGTCGGAGGCATAGCAGTCCCGACTGCAAATACCGGTACCCCGGGTGCAGGAACGACCGGCGGCGGAGACGTACCCGGCAACACGCTTTCCTTTACGGTAACATTCCCGGCAACCCTTCCAGCGGATATCGCAGCAGCCGGCGTAACCGCATTTAATGCCCCGGCAACCGGCGGAACCCCGCAAGTCTTTGGTGATTTGGCAGCCGGTTCAGCAGAGTATACCGTAACCGGCCTGAGCTGGAGTCCGGCTGATGATCCCTATTTAGGATCAAAAGTTTATGTGGCCACTGTCACGCTCACGTCAGCGAGTGGGTATAAGTTCCCGGTCGGAGGCATAGCAGTCCCGACTGCAAATACCGGTACCCCGGGTGCAGGATCGACAGCCGGAGGGGACGTAACCGGCAACACGCTTTACTTTGACGTAACGTTCCCGGCAACAGGTGCCGTTGTCCCGGTCGCCGGCTTCACCGGCACCCCAACATCCGGTGCATCCCCCCTCTGGGTTACATTCACAGACTCCTCCACAAACACTCCCACATCGTGGAGCTGGAATTTCGGGGATGGGACAATAAGTTCTGCACAGAACACTGCCCATACCTTCACAGAGGGTACTTATACTGTCTCGCTGACTGCGACAAATGCTGCCGGCAGTAATACCGCAACACGAACTGATTATATAACCGTGTCTGCTGCGCCACCGGCACCAGCACCAGCCTCAAGTACAACGAGTGATAGTTTTGCGTCGTCATCGTCGTCAGGAGGCCCGGTTGCCGGGACAAACGCCCCAACACCATCAGGAGGTACAGTCATGCTCACATTCGACCAGGTAACCTCGTCAACCAGCCCGGGAGGAGTCTACCAGTTGCAGATTGTCCCGAACCAGAATATTGGCGGGTTCCAGATGATTGCACAGCCGGTGAGCCTTGGCGATGCACTGCAGGTGCAGGACCGGGAGGTTGCCGGATATCTGCAAATCCAGACCGTTGGCATGAACCCGAATGTCATCGACCACGCAACGATCGTCTTTGAATTATCTGTATCCTGGCTCGCCGACCACAACCTGAATCCCGCAGATATTGCCCTGATGCGATTAGTGGATAACCAGTGGGTCGAACTCCCCACCCAGTTTGACCACCAGACCGGAAATACGTATTATTTCTCCTCGACAACCCCCGGTTTTTCCTACTTTGCTATCACTGCCCGACCCGCCGGGGCTCCCGTCGTCACGGTTGAGCCGGTGAACACGGTTAGTGAGACTGATACGGATGTGCAGACCTTTGGTGAACCGGCCCCAACAGAAACGGTTGGTTCGCCAGCATCCGGAGTGGCTGTCACAACGCAGGCAACACCGGTATCTTCACCTTCTGATACACCGGCACCCCGGGAGCCATCATATGTCCCGATCCTGATAATAATCGTCTGCACCGTAGTCATTGCCGGTGCATTCATTGCATGGAGATGGCGGCAAAAACAGGAAAATCCCCTGTTATTCGAAAAATGATATCAGACAATGATATCACCAACTTTTTTCATGGGCCCGATAATGATAAAAAGCATGTTTTTCCCTGAGTAGTGATACCCGGGTTCACAGGAGGAGCCCGTTTCATGCCATCAGTCCGCAGGGCAGTTTGATCGCACGCAGGACGGGAACACTAAAGTACCTGGAGGATCCAATTTCAGCATACTCATCCGTGCTGACGCAGTTCCTTCCCCTGGAGAAAAAAAATGTCTGATGAGGAAAACACACCTGGTTCTGATGTCCCTGCTTGCGGAGTACCGGAAAAAGAGATTGCCGAGCTCAAAGCAAAGGTGGCGTTTCTCGAGAACAAGCTCCAGCACGTCGGCAGCATTACCCGCCACGATGTCCTCAACCAGATGACGGCAATCGTCGGATACAATGAGCTGCTCGGCATGATGATTGAGGACCCCAAGCTCAGGTCGTTTCTGGAAAAAGAGCGGTTTGCCATCAACAAGATCCGGCGCCAGTTCCAGTTTGCCAAGGACTACCAGAATATCGCGGTGGAACCCCCCCGCTGGCAGAATATCCATAACCTTGCGGTGCGGGTTGTCGATGCCCTCGAGATGAAGGGGATCCAGGTTATTGTCAATACCGGCAATGCATCAGTCCTTGCGGATCCGGGTCTTGACAAAGTGTTCCACCACCTGTTTGAAAATGCGCTCCGGCATGGTGAGGCTGTCACGGAAATACAAATCAGCCTTCAGGAAACCGGAGCAGGCGGACTTCTGGTCGTTGAGAACAACGGGAAGGGGATCCCGGCGGAAGAAAAAGACAAAATCTTCGAGCGCGGGTACGGGAAAGGTACCGGCTGGGGCCTGTTCCTTGTAAAAGAGATCCTTGCCGTGACAGGGATGAACATACGGGAATGCGGCAGTCCGGAAAAGGGAGTGCGGTTCGAGATCACCCTCCCTGCGGGAATGTTCCGGATGAACAGCGGGGAACCTGCCGCCCGGTAACCATTATTTATCGTGCCAGAACCACGCAAGGCGGATCGCTCCTTTCGGGCACGCCCCGGCACAGTTCCCGCAGACGATACACTCCGGGTTCTGCATGGTTTTAGCCTCCACCATCTCCTGTACCGGCAGGCTCATCGGGCAGGCACCGGTGCATTTTTTACAGGAAATACAGTCCTGCGACTCTGCTTCAAGGTGAAGGGAGGGTATCCGTATCCGGTCTTTGATGGTGGTGATGGCCATGAAGACAACCGACATCGGGCAGAAGTAATTGCACATCCCCCGCCGGCCAAGAACGATAACCAGCACAAAGACCCCGACGGTCACTGCGTAGAAGAACACATACGTTGCTGCCGGCCATGGGGGGAGGCCGCTTCCCATGCCGAAGAGCGGATCAAGGATTAGCCCGCCGGCACCGGCCGCGAGGAAGACAGCCCCGCCGACCCAGAGGATGGCAAGGAGGTACTTGAGATATCTCAGGTAAGGGACGGTGCGGAGATCGATCCTGACGATACGGTCCGTGAGTTCCTGTTCAGCCCCCATCGGGCAGAGATATCCACAGAATGCTCTCCCGAAGACAAATGTCAGGGCAAACGCAAGGATCCAGAAGATGAGCCCGGCTGCGATGACGCCGTTTGCGAGCCCCACCATCATACCATAGGGTGAGATGTACGCAAACGTCACCGACATGAGGATGAACGAGAGTACCAGGATTGCAGCACGGACCTGTTGGCGATTCATACCAATGATTGAGATCCGGGACACGATAGTTGTTCCAGATGGGGCCAGTTGCCGTGCATTTGGACAATGACCATTCCAGAGGGATTATGACCGCCGGCTTCCAAGCTCATCATGAATGCGGGAACTCTTCCGGCAGGGAATCCACCTGGTCTTTGGTCTCGGGATCGCGGCACTGGTACTGCTCCTTAACCGGAATACCACGATCGCAATCCTTGCCGCCGGCCTGCTCTTCGGGGCAGTCCTTGTCGACCTCGTCCTTCGCGGATGTACGATCCCGGGAATATCATGGCTTCTTTCCTATGTGGATCGCTTCGATTCCCTGCCTGGCAGGGGGGCCCTTTTCTTTGTTGTGAGCGCTCTATCCTGCGTCATCCTGTTCCCTGCTCCTATCGTTGTTCCGGCCTTAGTTGCCCTTGCCGTTCTCGACAGCGTTGCAACTATTGCCGGATCCCGGTTTGGCAGGCAACGCTTCGTAAACGGCAAGTCCCTTGAGGGATCGATTACCGGGATCGCGGTTACGATTCCGGTCCTGCTTCCGCTGCTCTCCCTGCCCGGCGCGGTACTGGTATCCTTCCTTGCCGGGATTATCGAACTGGTATCGCCGGTTGATGACAACCTGCTCATCCCGATCATTGTCTGTACAGCACTTACCTTTGTTCCGGCGCTTGTCTGAACCACGATTTACAAAAAAAGGTATCAGGTTGTCTCGTTCACTGCGTCCATCTTATCCGCGTGGACGGCCACATACACATCGATCTCCTTGTTTTCCGGGCGGGTGAAACGCTGGTCATACACCTCGAAATCGAAGGTATATGCACGGGGGAGATCGGAGAGCCAGATCGAGCTCCAGATGTCAAGAAGCGCCTGGGGCATCTCGCCTTTTGCCACGAAATGGGCATAGGTCTGGGCGGGGATGCGCCTCACTTCCATGCCTTCCGGCACGGTGGCGGCACGGGTAACCCCGCAGCCGATGAGAAACGCGTACTCCTTTGTCCAGTCCTTCTCGTAATCGGAGTATACCGCGTACATTGCCGGGGGAACGGCACGGTTCTTGATCTGTCCCGCAGCATTTTTCGTTAAGAAATCCCGCCAGACCGCGGGAATATCCCCGATACTCCGGCCATCCGCATTGCAGGTACGGCGGGAGACGCCAATGACCGTGATCTCCGGCATTTTGACAAGCCTGAACGCAAGATCTTCCATCTTATTGAAAATTCCCGGGTCAATATCCTGCCCGGTACCGGCATCCGAATTGATTCTCAATTCACTGTCTTCCATCCCATGCAGGTTGGATTGCGAGGATGTTAAAATAGTCCCATTTCTCTTCATGGACTCATATCAGCACCTTTTTTTTATTCCCCGGCAAACCACGCTATACCATGTGTCCGCATGCCCTGATCCCATACAAGCCGAAGAACCCCAAGACCCGTCTCTCCTCCGTTCTTGAACCGGAGGAGCGGGAGAAGTTCGCGTCTTTGATGCTCGAGGATGTGCTCGGCACGCTAAAGGAGATGTGCTGCATGCCGGTGATTGTCGGGACGGAGCTCTTCGACAGCGAAGTTGTCCAGGTCACCGTGAAGGACGCCGACCTCAACCAGACACTCAACGAGATCCTCCCGAATACGATCCACGACGTCCTGATCATCATGGCCGATCTCCCCCTTGCGGATGAAGCCTCGTTAAAGCGGCTGGTCGCAACGGAGACGGACATGGCAATCGTCCCTGGCCGTGGGGGGGGAACGAATGTCATTTACCTCAAGGAACCATCGAAGTTCCGGGTCAACTATTATGGTGCCAGCTTCTTAAAGCACCTGAAGATTGCAGAAGAGGCCGGGCTCTCGGTGGAAGTTATCGATTCATTCCGGCTCCATACCGATATTGACGAACCGGATGATCTTGTCGAACTCCTCATCCATGGCAAAGGTAAAAGCCGTGCCTATTTAGAGGAACTCGGGTTTACCCTGTCCGATGTGAAAGGGCGGGTCGGGATCGTACGGAAGCGATAGGATCAGAAATCCACAAGTGGCAGAATGCTATGAGCTGATAGAAGGGTCAGGACACCTGCTCATTGAACTCTGCCGGAATATCCACGGGAATGGGTGGATGTAATGCGGCCCGGATCATTCACTTTTTTCTCATTGGAGTAACAATCCCATAAGACGATCCTTTGAATGGTCAGGTTTCCCGCTCACCGTGGCAGAGAAATCTGCTGCCCAAAAAGCGATTGAATGGATTGAACTGAATTGTTGTTACCGATTGTTCCTGCCGACATTTTTATTCACCCATCGAATAAAAACAGGCATATTTATAACGCAAGACGGGGATCATCTATTTCCCCGCAATGCCCCTTATCCTTGATCCGCTCGTCATCGCAAACCTGCTCTTATGCCTCCTCATCATCCTGCTGAGTATCTGGAGTTACCGAAAGGCCGATGACATTGCACCCCTCTATATCGGTGCAGCATTTAGCCTTTTTGGGATTACCCACTTTACCTCGCTCATCGGGTTTACGAATGCCCTCGAACCTGCCATCCTCGTCATCAGGATAATTGCATACCTCCTGGTTATTTTCGGGCTTTTCCAGACCGCCCGTATCATCCTGGCCCGTTGGAATGCTGAGCAGGCGCTCTGGGAGAACGAGGCAAAATACCGGGCATTATTTGACGCGGAACTGGATGCGGTTATCGTCCTCAACAAGCAGACCGGGATGATCCAGGATGCGAATGCATCGGCTGCCGCGATGTACGGGTATACTCCAGCGGAACTGAGGTCATTGCATGTTGTCGATCTCTCGAACGAACCGGAGAAGACGAAGAACATCCTCCTGGAAAAGCAGGTGAATGTTCCTCTCCGGTATCATAAGAAAAAGGACGGGACGGTCTTTCCGGTCGAGGTGAACGTCAGCACCTTCAAACTCAATAACGAGATGATGATGGTCAGTACTATCCGGGATATCACGGAACGTATACAGACCCTGCAGGCACTCCTGCAGGCAAACCGGAAGCTCAACCTGCTCTCGAGCATCACGCGCCACGATATCAACAACCAGCTGACGTCCCTCTGCGGCAATATCGAGCTCTCCCGGATGAAGGCCCCCGACCGCTCACTTGACGAAATTATCGAAAGGGAGGAACAGGCTGCACAGGCAATCCAGCAGCTCATAGCGTTCACCAGGGACTACCAGGACATCGGCGGTCAGACCCCCCAGTGGCAGAACCTCGACGGGATTATCAGACGGGTAATTGCTCTTACCGGCACTTCCCCGGTCCCGGTTATTGCCTATGTGGATGCACTGGAAGTGTTCTCCGATCCCATGCTTGAGAAGGTTATTTTCAATCTCGTAGACAATTCCCTCCGTCACGGGAAGAGGGTCACGGAGATCCGATTCTCCCACCGGTTCACGGACACGGGGGTCATTGTAACCTGCCGGGATAACGGTGTCGGGGTGCCCTACCGTGACAAGGAACGGATCTTCGAACGGGGTGTAGGGAAAAACACCGGCTATGGCCTTTTCATCGCGCGGGAGATTCTCGGGATTACGGGGCTTACGATCCACGAGACCGGGACCCCCGGTGAAGGGGCACAGTTCGAGATCCAGATCCCGTATGGTCAGTACAGGATCCTTCGAGCAGATGGTGCTCTGTCAGCATAACCCTGTAACAAAACGGATTTTTGGATTATTTCACGGAGATTGCGGGCAGGGTTACCAAAAATCAGGGACGCTGGTGTTTTTTATATGGGGATTATCAGCACTTTGCCTCGCAGTCAAGCGCACTCAGCGGATTACTGTCCGTCTTTGCCTCGCATTCCTGTACACACGACTTACAGGTTTCAAATGCAGGATCGGTGATAAGCTGGCAGGTGCCACCGCTGGTCTCACAACTGGCGTACTTGTGGCATTTGTCGCCGAGCTGGCACTCCATGGTGCAGACCGGGAGCGCCTGTTCTGCATGCAAGGTCGAGGCCGTGACATGACGTAATCCCGCAGGCTTCGCCACCTGGATTTCCCGGATTGTTTATTGTCGGAACCGGCGTTACACTGTTTTTATCACCCGTATTACCGACCGTGCAGCCGGCAACCAGTAAGGCGATAACCAGTATGGCAAGGCAGGTGAGCGTGGGATTCAGGTTTTTTTTTGGATTTTCACTTCGGTATGGTGGATGGAATCCCGGGGATATTTATGGGTTTATTCAGGTGCGAAAAAAATCGCAGTAATGAACTGTGGTATGAGAACCTTTTGGATAATGTGCCTGTCATTGCGATGATGGACACCTTGTGCCAAAGGAGTATCCTGTCGTGAATACTCCCACTACGTCCAGGTAACCTGTGTGCCACATCTCACCGCAGCTTTAATGTGAATTCCCATGAAATCACCTATGTCAGCAACACGGGTTATACCATGTTCGAGCGGTTCTTCGAGCGCGACACCAGCGGGACGGTAAAAGGACTCACCCTCGAATGGCAATGCCCGGACTGTGCCGGCCTGAATTTCAGGCTCCTGGGGAGAGACGACCGTAATGCCGGCGAGTATCATGCCCATTGCCGTTACTGTAAGGCTAAGTTCCATGTCCGGTTTGAACGGCAGGAGCACCCGGTCGAGGGCGAAGATGCGTTCATGGACCGACTGGATGAGGAGGATTTTTCAGGGGAAGAGAAAGCGGACATGATCCGGGACTTTGCCGAGATCACCGCTCTCCGCGCGGAGGGGGCTCTCCCGAAGACAATCCTGGTAAAAGAAAAAGCACTGGAATTAAAGATTGATTTTGCCAAACGGCGAAGACGCTGACTTCTGCCGTGTGGCCTATTTTACCACGAGGACACGGCAGGGTGTCGAACGGACAACGCTCTCCGCAACACTCCCGAGCAGGAGGCGTTCGAAGCCCTTTTTCCCCTGCGTCCCGATGACGATCAGATCGAACTTTTCCTCCCCTGCATACCTCACGATCTCGGCTGCAGGTTTGCCTTCGAGGATGACGGTCTCGAAGTTTACGCCCGCTGCATTGTCCTTAATCCGGGCAAGGGTGGTTGCGGCCTCGCCCTGCATCAGGTTCCATGCATCTCCCGCGGCGACACCCCCGGATGCGGACTCGAAGATGCTGCTGTCGATCACGAATACGGCATAGATCGCAGAACCGCACACCCGGCCGATCCGCAGTGCTTCATCGACTGCAGCCTTGTTCCGGTCCGAACCATCGGTTGCGACAAGGATCTTCTCAAACAGTTTTTGCGTCATGGTATGTACCTTCTGGTATGATTTTCCCCGTGATCATCTCGCGCTCTTTCCTGATGACTCTTGCGGATCCTGCTCCGAATGAGCCTTTACAGGACCTGTGCCGTGAACCTCGTGGATATACTGTTCCCCGCGCAGGGCACAGAGCACGGCGGAGATGACGGAGATGGCTGCCCCGACATAAAACGTGAGGGCGAGCGATGGCATGAATGCCTGGGCCAGCGTGGTCGGGAACCACTCAACTCCCGTGTGTAATGCGAGTGTTGCCGGGGCAATACCGGCTGTTACGGCAACCGGGAGACCCGCGAGGATCATCTCGACCGGGTTATACCCGAGGAATGCCGCAAAGAGTGCGCCTGTCGGGGGGATGGCGCTCATCGAAGGAATAAGCTGGGCGGCGCCGGCGCTGGTCAGGGAATCAGATAACAATGCCTGATTACTCATTTGTGATGTCATGGTAATCTCCCGGGTAAGAACGGTTGTAACGTCTGGTTCTTACTGGCTGGATAAAAACGAGGGACGCAGTGTGGCGCACCGGCCTGTTCCCGGAAAAATTATTTTTTCACCTGCGCCCTTTCGCAAATACGCCCATGAAGAGGCACTTGTCCGCAGCAATGGACTCCACGCCAATGAAACCGTCACTGACCGTAAGGCCAAGCCCGCGAACAATGGCAGCGGGGGTACACTCGTCAGCTTCTCCCATGACGAGTTCGGCAGCAGACGTGATATTGTCGGCAACTGCCCGCTTCGTGACCTCGAGTTTACGGCCGAAGAGGTCGCTCCTGCCACGGTCGTCGATGACCGAGGGGATGCCGGAACAACCGATAGCAACCCCGCCGCAGCCTGCCCGCATCGCGTGCGTCCGGCTGTCGGCAACGATCACCCCGATCTTCGCACCTGTTGCCATTGTGATCTCTTCCCTGATACGGAGGGCACTTGCATCGGGATCTTTGGGGAGCGGGGTTACGCAGCCCGGTGGGGCATTGGATGCATCCACCCCGGCGTTCGGGAGGAGGGTGCCGCCTTTCATGCAGAGGAGGAACCCCGGGATGCCCCCGACAATGGAATCGCTCTCGCGGAGGATAATCTCGGTTGCTGCGGGATCCATGCCGTACTGCTCTGCCAGCTGGCAGGCACGGGGTGTTGGGGTAATATCGGCAAGCCGGACCACGTTACCCTCCGAAGTGGCAACCGCAGTTTCGGCAAGGATCAGGACATCGCCATCCCGGAATCCCCCACAGGTATCGCGTGCTGTGGCAATGATCCGTTCAGAAATGGATTCGCTCTGGCCGATGATGCCGGTCGGGAGCCCAAAGACCGAAAACGATGCGTTCATCGCTGCTTCACCAGGCGCTCGAAAACGCGGATAGTGTCGACCGTCTCTGCCACGTCGTGGGTGCGGACAAGTGATGCCCCTTTCTGGAGGAGTGTCATGGTGACGGCAAGACTGCCGGCGAGCCGGTCCTGCGGTTCCGTGTTTACGATACTGCCGATGAAGCTCTTGCGGGAGACCGCGGCAAGTACCGGGCGGTCATACTGCAGGAATGTCTCGTAGTTCCGGCAGAGTTCCCAGTCGTCATCGAAGGAACGGAACGGGGTCCAGAGCCCGACCCCGGGATCGAGGATAATATCGTCTACCCCGGCATCCCCGCAGCGTTTCACAACGGTTGCGAGTGCCTTGTGGGTTGCCTCAAGACCAACCGCATCGCCAGGCAGGTAGTCTGTTGCCATAACGATTGCCGGCAGGCCGGCATCTGCCACCCTCTTTGCATACGCCGGGGAGGCGAACCCGGCAATGTCGTTTACAGCATGGATCTCATGCTTCAGGCAGACGTCCAGCACCCACGGGTTCATGGTATCGACCGAGACGGTAAACCCCGTCCCTTTGAGTTCTTTCAAGGCCTCATCGATGCGTTCGGCTTCCTGCGTTCCGCTGATCGCCTGCGCATTGGGGGCCGTGCTCCGTGCGCCAAGGTCGATCATATCGGCGCCAGCCTCGATCATCCCGACCGCTTTTGCATGGATCTCGTTTGTCGGGATGAATGAATCGTTGTAAAATGATTCCGGGGAACAGTTGATGACGCCCATCACGCGGACGGGAGCGTCACCCCCGATGGTCAGCTTGTTTATAATACACGGTCGCATGCCCGCTCCTTTGCCGACCGGAAGGTGTTCTCCATCAGGGTGGCGATGGTCATCGGGCCAACGCCACCGGGAACCGGGGTGATTGCCGACGCGGTCTCCTTTACCCCCTCAAAGTCCACGTCCCCGACCAGTTTTCCGTCAAGCTGGTTGATACCGACATCGATGACAACCGCCCCGGGTTTCACCATCCCCGCGGTGATGAAATGAGCCTTACCAATAGCCGAGATGAGGATGTCGGCCCGCCAGAGTTCTTCGGCAAGGTCCTCTGTTTTACTGTGGCATATCGTGACGGTTGCATCGGCATTCAGGAGCAGGGCAGCCATCGGGCGGCCGACATCGATAGACCGGCCTACGACAACGGCCTTCTGGCCGGCAACGGGGATATTATACTCCCGGAGCAGGGTCATTATACCCATCGGGGTGCAGGAAGCAAAACGGGGCTTTCCCAGGAAGAGGTGCCCCATGTTCTCGGGATGGTACCCGTCAACGTCCTTTGCCGGGTCGATAGCGCCGATGACCCGTTCGGTATCGATCTGTTTTGGCAGCGGCAGCTGGACAAGGATGCCGTCAATGGTACCGTCGCGGTTCAGTGCCCGGACACGGTTGACGACCATCTGGGTCGTGGCTTCAGGTGGGATCTCAATTCCCACGGAACCGATCCCGACTTTCTCGCAGGCCCGGTGTTTCATCCGCACGTACATCTCGGATGCCGGGTCATTGCCCACAATAATGGTGGCAAGGTGCGGGTGGAGGTTCGATGCCTTGATCTCCTCCCTGAGCAGCTCAAGCCGTTTTTCCGATGTCGTTTTTCCGTCGAGGATCGTGGCCATGGGAGACCTCAAAAATAATTATTCAGGATAAAGCGTGAACTTCGAGGAGAGTGCCTCGACCTTGGTGTGCACGTCTTTGATGGTTGCTTCGTTCTGGATGTTCTTGATAACGGTTGCTATCCAGGTCCCGATGAGGCGCATCTCGGCCTCTTTCATGCCCCTGGAAGTAACGGCCGGTGTGCCGACGCGAAGGCCGCTCGTGACGAACGGGCTCTTGGTCTCGTTCGGGATGGTGTTCTTGTTGACCGTGATACCGGCTTTGCCGAGCGCGGTCTCGGCCTCAAGGCCCGTAAGGCCCTGTTCGGTCAGGTCGAGGAGCATCAGGTGGTTGTCGGTACCGCCGGAGACGAGCCGGAGACCATTTTCCATCAGGGTCTCGGCAAGGACTTTTGCGTTTTTAATGATCTGCTTATTGTATTCCTTAAACGAGGGCTGGAGTGCTTCATGGAAGCAGACCGCCTTTGCCGTGATCGTATGCATCAGGGGGCCGCCCTGCATGCCGGGGAAGACTGCCTTGTCGATAAGCGTTCCGAGATCCGCATTGCACATGATCGCGCCGCCGCGGGGTCCGCGGAGGGTCTTGTGGGTGGTGGTGGTGGTGAAGTTGACGACACCGACCGAGTTCGGGTGGAGGCCGGTTGCGCAGAGGCCGGCGATGTGGGCGATGTCTGCCAGACAATAGGCACCGACACCGTCAGCAATCGACTGGAATTCCTTGAAGTCGATGGTACGGGGGTATGCCGAGGCACCACAGACAATGATCTGGGGCTTCTCCTTCTTTGCCATCTCCTCGATTATACCGTAGTCGAGCATCTCGGTCTTCGGATCGACACCATACTGGGCTACCTGGTAGAACTTCCCGGTGAAGCTGACGGGAGAGCCATGGGACAGGTGGCCGCCCTGGTTGAGTTTCATACTCAGGATCTTCTCGCCCAGTTTCATGTAGGCAAAATAAACCGCCATATTTGCCTGGGTGCCGGAGTGCGGCTGGACGTTGGCATACTCTGCCCCGAAGAGCTGCTTGAGCCGGTCGCGGGCAAGATTCTCTGCCATATCGTGGAACTCGCATCCGCCGTAGTACCGCTTGCCGGGATAGCCCTCGGCATACTTATTGGTCATGATCGATCCCATGGCCTCAAGTACCGCATGGGAAACGACGTTCTCTGAAGCGATCAGCTCCAGGCCATTTGTCTGCCGGAGCCGCTCCTTCTCGATGATATCTGCAATTGCTGGATCCGTTTTTGCCAGATACGACATACGAAGAAAGATTCGCTCTTAAGTGGTAATACCTTTTCTTAGCCGGCTGAAGAACTCCCTTCGCAGGTTCCCGGCACCGTCTGGTTGGCAGCCCCGTACACGCGAAATGGCGCGGGAGGGCAAAATTGGGTAAAATGTGCAGGTCTTTGGGCCCGGGAAGGGTGGCCTGACCGTCTTTTCAACTTGCCCGACCACTACTATTATTTAAGGAGAACGTCGCACATAATCATAAGGACTCCCGCTCGCGCAAGTCTTTATGCAAAGATCTCGTGAAATATATCAAGCATCTATCCCAACACAGGAGAGTATGATACTGATGATGGAATCCGGAACCGGCGCTGCAACCGAGGACCGCATTGCAGCCCTTGAAAAGAAGATGAGAGAGATGGAAGCACTTGTCAAGGGCCTGACCCAGGAGCTGCTCGATCTCAAGTCGATCACCATGAAGATGTCCAAGCAGACTGATGAGCGCAGCCGTCAGGAACTCCGGCGCGGCCCCATTGTTCAGCAGGGTGGCCAGCCCCAGGCTGCACCGGTATCAATGCAGTCGGCAAGCGGCAGCACCGTCATCCGCCCCAAGGGCTCCCGCCAGCCTGATGCTTCGCCTGCACCGGCCGAGCCGGAGATGAACATGATCATGCAGCCCGATGGTACCATGAAGCTGGAACCCCGGCGCGGCGAGAAGGACTATATCGTTGCATCTGCAGGCTACGGCAAGAAGAAAGGCGCGGTGGGAAAGGGCAAGCAGAGCGACCTTATCTATGCCGCAGAAGAGACCAAGAAAGATCCTGCAAAGAAGTAAGGAGCCGGATCTTTGCATATCACAGGACTTGAGATCGATAATTTCAAGTCTTTTGCCAAAAAGACAAAAATTCCCTTTTTAGAGGGCTTTACTGTTATATCCGGGCCCAACGGCTCCGGAAAAAGCAACATCATAGATTCCATCCTTTTTGTTCTTGCCCTGTCAAGTTCGCGAAATCTCCGGGCCGAGAAGCTGACCGACCTGATCAACCTCAACTCCGGCCGGAACACCGCGGAGGTCTCGCTTGAATTCTCCGACGGTACGAAGATCCGCCGGCGGATCAAGCGAACCAGTAACGGGTATTACAGTTACAACTACCTTAACGAGCGGCTCTGCAAGCAGAGCGATATCGTGGAGCATCTCGCAAAGTCCGGGATCATACCACATGGGTATAATGTTGTTATGCAGGGCGATGTTACCCGCATCATGGAGATGAGTGACTTCGAGCGCCGGAAGATCATTGACGAAATCGCCGGGGTCTCCGAGTTCGATACCAAGAAGGCGCAGTCGCTGGCTGAGCTGGAGATCGTGCGGGAACGGATCGAGCGTGAGGAACTCCTGCTCATCGAACTGGCACGGCGTGCAAACGAGCTTAAAAAAGAGCGGGAACATGCCCTCGAGTACCAGAAGTGGCAAAAAGACCTCGCGTTCTACCAGAACTGCCGGGCTGCCGCCACCCTGCATGAACGGGAGAACGAGCTCGGCCACCTCCTGCGATCAACCGAGGAGCACAAGATCCAGCTCACCCGCATAAGCTCGGACCGGGGCATCGAAGAGAACGAGCTCTCCTACCTCCAGGCCGACTTACGGGATATCGACGACCTGATTAACAAGAAGAGCGGAGCGGATTATCTCAAACTCATTGCTGAACTTGAGGAGGCGAAAAGCGGGATCAAGCTTGCCGAGACCGGCATCGTGCGCCTCCGGAAGGAAAAGGAGACCAACCTAGAGGCGATCAATCGCGTGTACATGGACACGAAACGGGCAGAAGCACGGGTCTCCGAATGCACCGACCAGATCCGGACCCTCACCATCGACCGCACCAACATCGCCATGGAAGTAGCCACGGCAAAGGCCCAGCTCGAGAAGCTGGAGATCGAGATAAAACAGCACAGCGAGGATACGGAAGGCTCCCGCGACCGGCTTTTTGCTCTCCTCAAAGAGAGCGAGGAGAAGAAAGGCCAGCGTTCGGGCATCCTCCACCAGCAGGACCTCTTCATCGAGAAGAGCCGGATGCGGACCACCGAGCTCGAACGCCTCACCGGCCTTCTCCACCAGCTTGACGAGGAGTACGCGGCCAAGCAGGCTCAGCTCACCGACAGCGACAAGAACGTAAATGACCTTGCCGCGGAGAAGAAGGAGCTTGACCGGAACCTCTCCGAGCTCGAAGGCTCCCTCTTTGCCCAGCGCACTACGCTTGAGAGGCTCCGGGGCGAGATGAAGGATGTCGAGCAGGACGCAATACGGCTCGAAGCCGCCCAGCAGGCACGGGGTGAATCGGGAGGAAAGGCGCTTGAAGCGGTTCTCGCTCTCGAAGGAGTGCACGGGACAATCATGGACCTTGGCAAGGCCCCAAAGGAGTATGCGATGGCCCTCAATATCGCGGCCGGCAACAAACTCCACTTCGTGGTCTGCGATGACGACCAGATCGCTTCTGATGCGATCCGGTACCTCAAGGAAGAGCGGCTGGGCCGGGTCACCTTCCTCCCGTTAAACAAGCTCAAACCCCCCGCACTTCCCCCGCTAAAAGAGCCGGGTGTCGTGGACTATGCCGTAAACCTGCTCGATTACGACCCGAAGTACGACCGGGCATTCGCGGTGGCCCTTGGCGGGACCGTGGTCGTCGATACCCTTGAGCGGGCCCGCAAGCTGATCGGGAAGTACCGGATGGTGACGCTTGACGGTGAACTCCTTGAACGGAGCGGAGCCATCACCGGCGGGTCTGCGAAGAAGCAGGCTGTCCGTGGGTTCGGTGCAGCTGTCGATGACGAGATCATGCGCCTGCGGTCACGCCTGGGGGAACTCCAGGGGCAGGCTGGCACCATCGAGGCCGGTGTGAAACGGCTCACGGAGGAAGTGGACGCCAAACGCACGCTCCGGAACGAGATCGACCAGAAGGTTGCCCGTTTCGGCATGTTCAGTGAAGAGTTCACCCGGCGTTTCGATGCGATCACGGTCGAGAAGCAGACCATCGAGGCTGCCGTGGCAAGGCAGACTGAAGAGACGAAGAACGGCGCTGCCGAACTCGCCGCCCTCGAGACGGAACTGGATGGGATCAGCGACCAGATCAATGGCCTGAACGTACAGATCGAGGAGATCAAAAAGCGCCTCGATGACACAAATATCCCCGCACTTACCGAGGGAATGGAGAAGAAGCGCAAGGAGATCGAGGAGTCCGAACGCCATCTCCGGAACAAGGATGCCGACATCAATGACGCCCAGCGGGAACGGCAGCACTTCAATTCCCGTCTCGGTGAACTGGGCGAGGACCGGGCCCGGCAGGATGAACGGAACCGGCAGATCGATGGCGAGATTGCCGCTGCAAACGAACAAATCGCCACTCACAAGACCCAGATTGCCGGGCTCGAGGAACGGCAGAAGGAGTTTTCCGGCGAACTGGACGAACTGCGGGGGAAACGGGCGGACGTGTCGCAGCATATCCACGAGTCCGAGCTGAAACTGATGAAGCTCGATGCGGACAAGGAGCGGATCACTGCCCAGATGGTTGCTGTGGAAGAACGTGCCCGCACGCTCGGCATCGAGATTGAAATGCTCAGGCAGCAGGTGGGCGAGATGGATACCAAGCTCTCCCTTACCGAGATCGAGGGGAAGATTGCCGAAGCCGATGGCGCCCTGCGGAAGATCGGGGCTGTGAACATGCTCGCCATCGAGGAGTACGAGAAGGTAGACCGGCAGGTTGTCGAGCGGACGGAGAGGAAGGAGACCCTCTCTACCGAGCGGGAGACCTTAATCGAGCGGATCGAGCAGTTCGAGAAGATGAAATACGAGGCTTTCACGACCGCGTTCAGGGCAATTGACGGCAATTTCCGGGAGATCTTCGCCCGGCTGACGAGCGGCAGCGGCCACCTCGTCCTTGAGAATGAGGAGGACCCCTTCACCGGCGGCATGACCTTTGCCGTCCAGCCCCGGGACAAGAAGGTGCACCTCCTCAATTCGTTATCGGGCGGTGAGAAGTCGCTCACGACGCTTGCGTTCATCTTCTCGATCCAGCGCTATATCCCTGCACCATTCTATGCCTTTGATGAAGTGGACATGTCCCTTGACGGTGCGAACGTGGAGCGGATTGCGTCTATGGTAACAGAACTTGCCCCGTGTTCCCAGTTCGTCATCGTCTCCCTGCGAAAGCCGATGATCGAGGCAGCCCAGCGGATCATGGGGGTAACGCTCCGTCCTGACAAGAGCACGCTGGTGACGGGAGTAAAAGCCCATGCTGTCTGATAAACCGGCCGGGCCGGGTGGGGAGGCCCCCCCTCCTCTCCCCACGGAAGCACCAGGCGAAAGACCGGGTCAACCGGATCGTACGGATGGGACGGGAGCAGCACCGGGCGGCATCCCCGAAGCCATCCGGGCTGGCCCGGGGGTCGAGGACCCGGTCGAGATCCTTGTCGGCCTTGCCGAGAAAGGCGAGATCGATCCGTGGAATATCGACATCATCGATGTTACCGACCGCTTTCTCAACGAGCTTGACCGGCGGCGGGAACTCAACCTCCATATATCGGGACGAACGCTCTTCTTTGCTGCAACCCTCATACGGATGAAGTCCGAACAGCTCGTGATCATTGAACCCCCCGAAGATGATGACGATGGTGAAGGGGACGACCTCTTCGGAGACGATTTCGGTGCCGGCATTTCGGAGGACATCGATTATGGCGGGCGGCTCGGCCCCATCGAGCGGCTCGAACACGAGATCCAGCGCAGGCTCGACCGAAAGAACATGAGGAAGAGTCCCGTCACGCTCTTCGAGCTCATCATTGAGCTCAAGAACCTCGAAAAGGAAGAGCGCCGGCGCCGCAGGATGACTGACGGCAGCGGCGACCTTTCAGACGCACTCCTGATCGATGCCGATGACGTGGTGAGTATTGCCCATGATGAAGGATTCCAGGAGTCGTCCATGCTGCGGCTCGCGGAATATCTCGAAGGGTTGGAGATCGACGAGGAGATGACGCTTGCGGATCTGTGTAAACAGATGGAGTGGGGGATTCCGGAAGTTTTCATCCCGCTTCTCTTCCTGGCGCTTGACGGGCGGTGCACCCTCCGTCAGGAAGAGTTCTATGGGGATATCTGGGTGCAGATATGCCGGACAGAAGAGACCGAATCTGCTACCGGTACTGCTGCTGAGTAAGCAGATTACTGCCAGTTTTTGCACTATTATAGGAGCGTGGTGTTTTCATAAATCCGGGTGGCTATACTTCTCCCGCCGGGAAAATCCTGCCCATGAGAATCAGGTCCTGATAGGTATCGTTAATCCGGAACGCCTGCTTTTTTGCCCCCTCTTTCTCGTACCCCAGTCGCTGATATAGTTTGATTGCACCAGGATTCGTTGCTGCTACCATGCACTCCATACGGAGATATCCGCGTCTTTTTGCTTCGGTTTCAAGAAACTGTATTGCTTTAGTTCCGATCCCTTTGCCCCAGTATGCGGGCTCAATATAGAGGAAGAATGTTGCAGCATGGGAAAGCCGTGTCCCCGGGGGCTGTGCATAAAACCCGGCACAACCGATAATCTTCCCGTCGGCGTGCATTCCCCATAGCAACATGATACCCGACTGAACATACGACCATAACGTGTTCGTTGCCTCCATGGGTACGGGGGGAATGGTCTCGAAATGTTCTGCGATCTCAGGAATATTGGAGAGTTCATTGATCCGGCGGAGGTTGGACTCCTGTAACGGGAGAAATTGTACTGGTGGTGATGGGGATCCTAAGGCCATGAAAAATGTGGCTGGGCGGATGTGATAAGGATATTCCCCGGGTTATTTCCCGAAATACGCTGCAACGTCCCGCAGGCCTTCCCGGATGGACAGTCCCTGAGGGCATCTCTCCTCGCATTCGCCGCACTCAAGGCAACAGGATGCGTATCCCGGAATGCCCCCGACAATCCCGCTGAACACCCACGAATAGATGCCGCCGGACTCTTCCTTTGCATCGTAAATGTGCGCCTGGTTGTAAAAATCGAAGCATCCGGGAATGTCCACCCCGTTTTTACAGGGCATGCAGTACCGGCAGCCGGTGCAGGGAATCTTCACCCGGGAGTTGAACGTGTCCCTTACCTGCCCGATGACCGCGTGTTCCTCCCGGGAAAGGGAACCCGGCCGTCCCTGCTCTGCGCACGCGATGTTCCCTGTTACCTGATCTATAGTGGACATGCCGGAGAGGACGACCGTGATTTCGGGGTGGTCCCAGACCCAGCGGAGCCCCCATTCCGCCGGGGTGCGCCGGGCCGGGGCACTATCGAGAATCCCGCGGATTGCGGGGGCGTCCTTTGCAAGCAGCCCGCCCCGCAGGGGTTCCATCACGACGATACCAAGGCCCCGTTCGACTGCATACCGAAGCCCCTCAGTCCCGGCCTGGTAATTCTCGTCCATGTAGTTATACTGGATTTGGGCAAACATCCAGTCATAGGCATCGACAATTTCCCTGAAGAGGGGGAGGTTGTCGTGGAACGAGAATGCGGGATACCGGATCCGGCCGTCTGCTATGGCATCGTCGAGGAATTCAAGGACTCCCTGCTGTGACAGGTTCTCCCAGAACTCTTTTCGGAGCCCGTGGACAAGGTAGAAGTCGATGTGATCGGTATTGAGGCGGGCGAGTTGTTCGTCCAGGATCCGGTCCATATCCTCGCGGGATCCGATCTCCCAGCTTGGGAGTTTCGTTGCGAGATACACTTTCTCGCGGTAACCCTCGCCAAGTGCCCTCCCGACAACCGGTTCGCTCTGTCCGTTATGGTATGGGTACGCGGTATCGATGTAGTTGACCCCGTGATCGATCGCGTACCGGATCATCCCTGTTGTTTTTGGCTCGTCAATCGTTCCGGCAAACTGCTGGCCTTCAACCGCCGGCAGGCGCATGCAGCCAAAGCCAAGAATCGAGAGGTCCCGGTCAAGTTTTGGGAATTTACGGTAGAGCATTTTCAGATCATCCCGGTATTCGTACTGGTTGCCGCCGAAAGATAAATAGGGAACAGGGGCATGCATGCCCGTCAGGTTCCTTAAGGAAACCAGGATCCCGTGTTTCAATCACCGGGCAGGGTAAATACAATTATTTCATGTATTCCAGTGAATCGGCCATCTGGTCTTCGACCCAGTCCCACAGTGATTCCAGCAGGGGAACGACCGTCTTTCCTCTCGCCGTCAGGGTATACTCGACACGGGGCGGGATCTCGGGATAGGCTTTCCGCGAGATCATGCCATCCTGTTCGAGATCGCGGAGCTGCCGGGAGAGTGTCCGCTGGGCCATTGCGGGGAATTCACTCTGGATCTCGCTAAAACGGAGCGTCCTGTCCCGGAGCGCCCAGACGATTCGTGGTTTCCATTTCCCTCCGATCATATCGATGGCGGCTTCAACCGGGCAGGGATAGGTTCGTCGTGTCATTCGTACCGGTAGGGAAGTTATTCGGTTTATTGGTTTTGAGCGGGGTTTTCGTCAGGCAAGTGCCGGCACACTATCCGTCCACGCTTCCACTCTCTTCCGGATGGCGTCATCGGTATAGGATGACACGGTCACACGGTCACGTGCCATGCTCAGGAAGTAGAGTTCCCCGTTTGCATCATGGCATTTCAGGAGCACCGAGAAGTGGTCGGTCTCTCGTGTGTGCCGGACCTTTCCGCGGTGCGCTTCCCTGTTGGCCAGGTTTGATATAACGGCAGAAATCCCCTCCTCATACCCCTCAACTGAGTCGTACATATCCAGCCCACGCCCGATCAGTTTTCCGTCTGGATTCAGGTACGTGAATTTGGCGGTATACATTTCCCGGACTTTCTCAACCGGGGGGTGATTTTTTTTCGCGGACATATAGGATGTGCACCCGAGCGGGTTATTCAGGACCAGCGATCGGATAATGGCGTCGAATGCGATGATATCCGGAAATGGCGTTTTTACGTGGTGGACGGCACTCTTTGTCCCGGGTTTGGGTGTGAATAGTCTCATGGAAATTCCTGCTCCCGTGTTGTTGAGATATTTATCTAAGAGAAAGCAGGGCAAAAAACAAAATCTTGGTGGTTGCGTAAGGGGGGGTCTGAGGTGAAAAAAACAGTTGGAGATTTTTGCCCGGGACACCACCCATGCCCGGGTATTAATTATCAGTTTTCAGTCATAAAATTTTCAACCGGAAAATGAAAATAAAGCCATGAAATTATATTTTTTGAATGTGTGCGGGATTTTTTTTCACTTCCGACCCCCCTCATTGTTCCCGGGCTTATTCATCCTTTTTGGGAAAAAAAATAATTTTTATGATGTAAATGAGCCTGGCTTCATGTATTTTCCTTTATCCGAAAGATGTAGGGGGTCGGTGGGGATAATCACGGACCGGATTTTTCTTAAGGCTATGAGCATGAAAAGTCGGCACTTTAATCGTCTGCGGAAAGAGATGAATCGATAGTATGGCCACCTTCATCCTTGTCCACGGCGGCAACATGTCGACTGATACCTGGAACCGGCTTACTAACCGTAATACGTATCCCCCGGGCAGCCATCTCGGTGCGCGGTACTGGGAGGGGACGGTTGCGTATCTGGAGTCCCATGGCCACACGGTCTTTGCCCCAGTGGCGGACAATAATACTCATGAGATGGTCTTCGGATCCGCTCTTGCCGGCGATTATGTACTGTACCGCAATGACGTGAGGGTCGATGATCCCCGGGAAAGGTACAGCGAGCTCTGCCTGTATACCATCTCTGCCGGAAAGACGGTCATGTTCAGCCCGTTAACCGGAAAGGTTACCGGAACCCAGACTGAATCCGATAAAAATGCATTCTTCAATATTGGGGCCGGGGATACGGCTCGTGTCGCGTGGTACGTTGCCGAATCTGTTGGCATCGACCGGATCATGGTGCTCGCTCCATCGACCATGTCCGTATTGCCCATATCTCCCAATGACTCTGTGTACAGTCTCAGTATCGATGGCCGGAACATGGCATGGCAGGGGTCCGATAAATTATTCGGGAAAGGGACGATTTACGTTGCAACGGAGACCGAAGGGGTGGAGGGAACTGCGGCAGATAGCACACCTGTCCCGACTAAGTCGCCGCTCCCCGCAATCATCGCTCTGGCAGCTATCGGGTTCTGCTGTGCACCTGCGATCCGGAGACGGAAGGACTAACCTGTTCATTCTCTCTCCTCTCTTTATTCTGTTATACTTACATACAGGTATTCCGTGTAACGGGGAACGATAATTTTGTTCATTCCGGTTCCGGCCCGTAGAAGCACGGACATTTTTTGGGTTTTGGAACTATATCATGAATAACATGAAAACCGAATGGCGCGGCATACTGATAAAAACACGATATATCCGTTCAGGCGATCTCGACGATATCTGCAGGATGCTTGAAAAGGAATCCGTGTGCTGGTACCTGTTCTTCGGGCCCAATACCCCTGAGGCCACGAGGGCTTATTTCAGTCCGGTTATTGCGGCCACTGAACACGACCTGTCCGAAGGAAAGATGCCCGCATCGCCGGTTTTCACAATACTTGCTAAGGATGCGGGAGAATTCTGCGGCCAATGCGCCCTCCTTCCGGTTGACTTTTGTCCGGGGGCGTACCTGGCTGCGTACCAGATCGATGACGGGTTCACCGGCGCAGGGTTTGGTACGGAAGCCTGTGAGTTTCTCGTTTATTATGCTTTCACGCAGACTCCCGCGTACCGCATTAACGGGGACGCTGCGCACGAGAACACCGCGTCATGGAAGATCATGGAGAAGTGCGGTTTTTCCGCAGAGGGACGGAGAAGAAAGTACTGGCACGCACACGGCAGGTTCCACGACCAGGTCCTGTACGGCCTTCTCAAAGAGGACCTTGACCCGCTCTTCCTTGCCGGCCTGAAGAAGAAGTGGGAGTTCTGACCGGACGCGTGTCCGGTTTTTCCGTTTTGTCGTGATGTCAGGCCGGCCGTGCAGGATGACAAGATAAGGGCGGCTGGAGGGTTGTTGCCGGCCGGTGCTTCACAGGTCTGGTTCAATGCCCCGGTGGGTCAAGTTGTTACGCTGCATGAATCACGCCAGCGCCGGCTCACCTGATGCCCACGTTTCCACCCGCTCGCGGATCTTTCCGTCGCGATAGGACGAGAGGCTGGGGCGGTTGCGGGCAATGTTCAGGTAGTACTGTTCGCCGGAATGGTCGTGGCACTGCAGCATGACGCTGAAGAGGTCTTTTTCCGGCAGGTGCTTTGGCTTCCCGCGGTGGGATGCGATGTTTGCCATGTTCGAGATGACAGCGGCAATACCGGTCTCGTAACCGTCCACGGAATCGTACATCTCGATGGTCGTGCCGATCCGTTTCCCGTCACCGTTGCGGTACTCGAACTTTGCCGTATACATTTCCCTGACTTTCCGGACCGGGGGGTGCCCCTTCATCCGAATGGCGTAACGGGTGCATCCGAGAGGGTTGTCGTACACGAGTGAGCGGATGATGACGTTGAACGCATTGATATCGGCTATCGGTTTCTTGAGCCTGTAGGCAGTTGTTGTTGTGCCCGGGCGGGGCCTGAAATCCGGCATGTGACAAGGGAGGTTGGCAGGGAAATTAATTGATGGGTCTGGTTCAGGGTGCCTGCGCTAATTGTATGTGGCAGGTACAGAATTGGCTGAGTTGGCTCTCCTAAAGTGCCGCACCCCTACCAGTTTTTGCGTCCCGGCCCGGAAAAAGATGCGCGATTGCCCGATCGGTTATCGCATGATTGTGATTGAGTAGAGTTACGGATGGTCCCGGTATGCCGGATTCCTTCGTTTCCGGAGCATGCGCGATTGCGGCAAGGATCTGTTCCGCAAATGCCCGTACACTGGGTTTATCGTCGGAGACCCAATTTATCGCAAAATGCGCTCAGAAATATTTCAAACCGGGTGTTGGCGATCGAAATGAAATTTTCCCTGATCGCGCAGGTTTGGGTGAACTATTCCAAATCAGAAAAAAATGGAAAGAAAATCATGTTTTAGTGCAGAAATCAGATTATCCGGATTCTGTATATTTCACGGGCAATATAGCATCAAAAAAAGAAGTTTTTTTCGGCGTGGATCATCTTTAAATGTCTGGCTGTGTTATATGTAGATCCACAAAATCTGATGACAAACCGACGAAACCTCTCCTCGTGGAGCAGGTGTCGGTTTCGAGGGAAAAACAATCAGGTCAATAAGGTATAAATACCCCCATGACCTACATTGTAAGCCCGTGAATGCGTGAAAATTCACGTCGGAGTTCACTGATCAGGTTCGCCTGATGTCGGAGTAAGATAACCGGTTTTACCGGCCTTTCTCTGACGACAAACAATGCAGGGAACAAGGTATAAATACCTCCATGACCTACATTGTAAGCCCGTGAACGCGTGAAACAACGCGACAAAAGTTCACTACATCAGGCATCCTCTATGAAGGACCAAGACACCGGTTCGCCGGTTTGGTCCGGACAGGAAATACTGCATGTGACAAGGTATAAATATCCTTGAAACATATAGTAATAGCCCGTGTTCAATCAAGCAACACGACGAATAACATACAATCTCTTTGATGGAGATCCAACGATACCCGGCTTGACCGGAGTTGGTTCTGACGTTGGCATTGGCAATGCGGAAATTTGTTTAGTAACCGCTAATTCCTTAGAACAGTTCAGTAAGTGTGCGTATTTAAGAAAGAATTCTGGTTGATCCTGCCAGAGGCCACTGCTATCGGAGTTCGATTAAGCCATGCGAGTCGAGAGGTGCAAGACCTCGGCATACTGCTCAGTAACACGTGGACAATCTGACCTATGGAAGGGGATAACCCCGGGAAACTGGGGATAATACCCTATAGGCTATAGACGCTGGAATGCCCTGTAGTCGAAAGGTCCGCCGCCATAGGATGGGTCTGCGGCCGATTAGGTTGTTGTTGGGGTAACGGCCCAACAAGCCTGTAATCGGTA
>JALOBP010000003.1 GCA_023228295.1 Methanoregula sp. | reverse complement strand
CTTCAGCCGTTCTGGAATTCCGATGCAGACAACATCCAGTTCTGGCTCATCTCGCGGGTCGCCGGCCTCCTCCGGTACCGGGTCTTCCGCGGCGGTATCTGGAACGTCGAAACCATGCAGAACAGGCACCCGGAAACGCGTGCCGGAGCCGTGGATTGCAAAACGGAGGCCGGAAACGCGGCGGTACAGGAATCGCGTACCACTCGTGGCCGGGCTGCGTCAACCGGGTGCAAATCGGCCCCGGATTAGGGTGGCGGGTGGAGTCCGTTATATCTCCCCATTCAATGATGGTATGTCAAAGGGCGCCCCGCGACACCAGACGAGGAAGGTCCGGAGGATCTTCCTCCATACAAACACCAGACGGAGAAAAGAAACATGGCAGACTATGTCCAGAAGACCAACGTGAAGAGTGCGGTTCGCAAACTTACGAACCCGATCGCTGATGCCAGTGCGTTCAACGCGCTCGTCCAGACGATCATCACGACCAACCCATTCGGGTGTGTATCGTATATGAGCTCGGGCGTCAACCACCCGCCCGTAGAGAAGACCAGGGAGAATTTCACGGCCAGATTCGTGTACCAGGATGCGCTGGCAAAGAGTGTTGGGAGCACATCGGAGAACTACAACACCATGGCCGGTTATACGGCCGGTATCGCAGCCGTGCTCGCCAACACCGCCAACAACACGGCCCACGGCGGAAGTCCGGTTCACGATGAAGGGAATGATGCCTTCTCGGTGACCCTGAAGTGCCACGACCCCAACGGGGAGTTGTACTTTGTGAACCTCTCCCGCAGGCAGGTTTCCATCTCCTCGTACGAGGATGATGCCATCCGCACCGTGATCGAGACCTGGTCCGACGGGGTAACAGCACTCGCGTGAGGAGAGGTGGAGAGAGACCGAAGGCTGGCTCACCCGGTTCTTTTTGAGCGGGGCTGCTTCGCCTTCGCGATCATTCCATGAACCCTTGCGATCCGGGACCGGGTACCCGCCCAGATCGGTCCGGTACCCGGATAGTATCGTGAAACGAACAAACGGCGGGGTAGGTTGTGAGGGAAAAAGGCCAGCAACAAAAAGGAGCAGATCAGGCCTTTACCTCCCCTCCCCCGGCCATTTTTTTAGCAATCCTCATTTTTGCCTGCTGTTCCGGCACACGCATGTATGTCCACCCCGGGACAGGCGAGAATTTTTGAGCGATACCGGAAAGATAGTAGAGTACTGCGATTCCCATGAACATCAGGTACCCTGAAATTGCCATCTGCGGCCTCTCCTGCCGGCTCTGCCCCCATTACCACACGGAAGGGAAAAGCCGGTGCGGCGGGTGCAAGACCGAATCCCGGACCTGTGCGGGCTGCCCGTTCATCACCTGTGCCCTGAAGAAAAAAGGAGTGGAATTCTGCTGGGATTGCGAAGACCATGAAGCCTGTGAAAAATGGGCCAGACACCGGAAGGCCGGGAAAACAGCCGATTCATTCAAGTGTTACCAGACCCTTGAAGACGATATTGCCTTTGTCCTGAAGAACAGCACAGAGGCGTTTGAAAACCTGCAAAAGAAGAGAGAAAGCCTCCTGAATGAGATGCTTGCCGAGTTCAACGAAGGTCGTTCAAAGAGCTACTATTGCATTGCCGCAACCGTTATGGAAATCGGGGAACTGGAACAGGCCCTGGCTGAAGCGAAGAAGAACTCTGCCGGGCTACCCATAAAAGAGAGAGCAGGGGTGCTTCACGCACTCCTGGATGACGTTGCCCGGCAACGGAACTACCTTCTGAAGTTGAGAAAATGAGGTGGAGATCTCCGACCGCAGGGCGTTCCCCTTACTGGCCGCAACCCCCGTCCGGCTTCTGGCTGCACCCGCCCGCTGAACAGCCGGACACTTCTTCTGGGGTGCCACAACCCCCGGAGTTCTTCCCGAAATTGCGGACAACCTGCTCTGCGACCTGGTAGGCATAGATCGTGAACATCTCGTCTGCCACCTCATCGATCCCAAACGGCAGATCGAGGTTGTAGATAAGGTCCGCCCGGACGATCTCCGGCTTAACTTCCGGCAAAACCCCTTCCATCATCCGCGAGGAGCAGTTGATGAAACAGCCCTCGATGGCGATCACCTTCTCTGCCCGGCGCACAAGGTTCCGCTGGCCGGTGTCCTTGGTGAATGCACCGCCTAGGCAGATCCGGACGGTCTCATCTTTTGCCAGCCGGTGGGCTACCAGGTTTGCAGCCCTTCTTGCTACTTCGCCCCGGGCGCATGCACCCTCGCAGGCCATCACCGCGATCTTCGGCGGCGTTGTGGAATTCTTCGCTGCATAATCTTCACAGGCCGGGCACTTCCCGGTCACCGTTGCAATTTTTACGGTTTCGTACTCCATACTTCTCAGAGCACATAGGAACTGTCGCTATATAGAGGCCCGAACCGGATTTCAAATAAAATTGAACGGGACAGATCTCCTTTATCCGATCGTGACCATTTTTAAAAATCGGGAATCTATTAGTCTTCCGCGAACCATCATTTCTCATGGCAACTGCCCGCTGCTGTCCGGCCGACTGCGCCCTCCGGAGCGACTGGGAAGACGAACTGCGTATCGAAAAGGAGCTGCTTGGTTCGGTGTCGGTCACGGACCTGGACCGGCTCATAAAACTCCTTGCCCATCCGCTCCGTCTCCGGATCATCCTGATGCTGCACAACCGTGACCACTGTGTCTGCGAGTTTTTTTATGTCTTTGAGGAGCCCCGGAACCTCATCTCATATAATTTAAAGAAACTCCGGGATGGCGGGCTCATCGAATCGTACTATCGATCGAACCACAAGATCTACCGGCTCCGGGAACCGGACTCCCCCGCGATCCGGAGGATCTGTGGCAACCTGAAAAGAACGTGAACGGCTGGTGCAACGAACGTGTCCGGGAATATGCCCACCGCTCGTCCGGATTGCGAAATGGGGTGGCGATAGATGGTCTGGCTGCCCCGTTTTCAAACGGACGAAGAGAAACGGGAACTACCGGTTATATCGTGAGACCGGGCAGATCCGGCGATCCCCGGCTCGTTATCCGCCCTCCTTTCGGAACAGTGGCGCCGCAAGCGCGATATACGAAGGTGTCCCGTATACGATGGCCACATCGCCGGCTTCAAGCCGGGTCTCCCCGCCGAGCCCCGTCATGGTCTCCTCCCCCCGCTGGAGAGCAAGGATGGTGATATTATGGCGTTTGCGCAGGTTGAACTCGCCAAGCGTCTTTCCCGCAAGAGGCGATCCGTTCTCGATAGTAAACGCAGTGATTGAGATATTGGGGATGTTCTTGACGAGATCGGGGAGGCCGGCCTGGGGGTCACTCCTCTTGCGGAGCATCCGGTACCCTCCGGCCCGCACCTCGGAAATGAACGATTCGATCTGGTCGCGGGGGATGAAATACCTGTGGAGCACGACCGTGAAGATCTCGACCGAGGTCTCGAACTCCTCCGCAATCACCTCGTCAGCCCCCATCAGGTAGAGTCCCTCCATCTCGCTGACATACCGGGTCCTCACAATGATGGTGATCCCTTCGTTCAGCCGCCGGACCTGTGACGTGATCTTTCGGGTCGCCACCGGATCATTGATGGCGATAACTGCGATCCGGGCCAGATGGATGCCGGCATGGTTCAGCACTCCCTCGCTCGTGGCATCGCAAAAGATGACCGGTTCACCTTCGAGACGCGCCTCGGTTACGAGATCGGGGTTCAGTTCGATGATGGCATACGGGATCTTTCCCTGCCGTGCGGCCCGTGCAAGGTTCCTTCCCGTGACCCCGTACCCGATGATGACGAGGTGGTCTTTGCGGTCCTTGTGGGGCTTTTTGTCATCAACACCACAGGTGCCCTGCGCGATCCGGGAGAGGGACGGAATCCGGCAGATGCGGCTGGTGAACGGATGCCCGAAGCCAAGGACAAAGGGAGTTGTGGCCATGGTCACGAGCGCGATTGCGAGGAACATCTGGTAGGTGTCGACCGGCAGGATGCCTGCACTTACCCCGCTCTTTGCGATGATGAACGAGAACTCCCCGACCTGTGCAAGGGCAAGACCGCTCAGGGCCGCGGTCCTCAAGGGGTACCCGAGGGCAAGCGGAGCCGCAGTTGCGAGCAGGGCCTTTGCACCGAGCACGATAAGGATGAGGAAGATGACCAGCCAGAGGTTGGCTGCAATAAAATGGATGTTGACGAGCATCCCGACCGATATGAAGAAGAAACTCGTGAAGATGTCCCGGAAGGGGAGCACGATGCTGACAGCCTGGTGGCTGTACTCCGATCCCGAGATGATGAGGCCGGCAAGGAGCGCCCCGATGGCAAAGGAGACGCCGGCAAACGAGACGAGCCATGCCACACCAAAGCAGATGAGGATGACAAAGAGGAGGAACATCTCCTGGTTCTTCGTTCGTGCGATCTCGTAGAGCATCCGGGGGACGACCCATTTGGCACTGATAATGAGCGTGATGACAATGGCAATGTCCTGGAATACCAGCCAGAGCAGGTCGGTTCCTGTGAGGAGCGGTTCGATGTTAAAAAGCGTGGTGCTGGCAAGGAACGGGATGGCCATGATCATCGGGATGGCAGCAAGGTCCTGGAAGATGAGGATCCCAAGCGCGATACTGCCGTGCGGGGAGTCGATCTCCCCGCGCTCGTGGAGGATCTTCAGCACGATTGCGGTGCTTGAGAGGGAGAGTAAAAAACCCAAAAGGATTGCCTCGCCGGCCGGCCAGCCGAAGAGGAGCGCAAGGCCGCAGAAGAAGATAAACGAGAGGCCAACCTGCAGGGCACCTCCCACAAGAGCGATAAGCCGGATCTTCCAGAGGTCTTTGAAGGAGAACTCGATGCCGATGGTGAAGAGCAGAAGGATGATGCCGATCTCGGCAAGGGCGTTGACCTGCTCCTCGCTCTGGATTAAGGAGAAGCCGAACGGGCCGACAATGATGCCGGTCAGGATGAAGGCGACCAGCGGCGGGACTTTGAGACGGTTGAAGATGAGGCCGACTATGAGCGCGATGGAGAAGACGATCAGGATGTCGGTGAAGAGGGCAAATACCACGGGGAAGCCTCCTGTGAAATAACTGGTGCTGGTTTGGATAAAAAGAATTGGGCAGAGCAGGGACGGTAGTACGAAACGTTCTCTCCAGGGTTGTTTCGATATGCTTTATTAGTTCGATATCGCAGATCATTATTACGAAAATGATAATTCGTATTCATCCTCTGCTGCGGTTCTTTGCCCTGGTCCTTCTCCTGTCCATGGTCATCCTCTCATCAGGGTGCATCAACGCTGTCCCGGCCATGCTGGGCGGGAGCGATACAAAAGGCGGTCTCCCGTACGAGGATGAAAACATCCCGTTCATGGATGCCGCTCCCCGTGATTATGAAAATGGGGGTGAATCCGGCTATCTCCCGACATCCGAACCGTCTCCGACAGTTACCTTTGTTGTCGAGGAGGTGAGCGCGATTCCCTATGTTACTCAAAATCCCTACCGGCTTCCCTATCGCGATCATGGGAACTGGTCAACGGTCGAAGCCCTGCGCATCGAGAAGATCCCCCAGTACTCAAAATCGTTTGTGCTCCGCTCGAATGTAACCGCGGTGAGAGTGCTGGTTCCCCAGGCGCCGCTGGTTATTGACCTGACGTTCAATCCCTGTTGGAGCAATCCCGACCAGACGACCGGGGCGAGTGGCTCGTTTGTCCATTCAAAGGCACTCGTGACCGTGCACAAAGAAAACTCGTCTGCAATTCTGGAACAGGAGGGGTATGGGTCAGAGTACAGTACCGACAAGGAGAAGAGGATCACCCTTTACCGCGAGGGGACGTTCATCATCACGCTTTCAGGAGACTTCATGGACGTGAAGATGGAGGTGACATCCGGTGCTGGTGCCGACAAGCCGCTCGTAACTGTTCCTGTGACCAATCCATTTGATGGAGAGGATGAATACTGGTGACTGCAGTCATTGGCAGGTGGGGGTGGCTCTCCGTAGGACACCTGTTGGATCTCCCTCACAGCATTGATGAGAGGAGATGCTCTTTCTCCCCCTGCGCGATCGCGGTCACACCCTGCACGGTCAATTCGCTGAGCGGATAATAGGATCCGCCAGATGCTTCGGCAATATCCCTGCAGTATCCCAGCTGGAAGTTCACAAACGATCGCTTCACCGATTCGGTATCGATGATGACCGTATGAATTCGCTCTTCGCGGAGCTGGCCCGCGATTGAAAGGATCTCATCTTTGATATTTTTTCCATATCCGGTGTTGGCCCTGCCGTCAGAGATGAGGACGAGGAGCGGGATGATCTCCTTGCGCTTCTTCTTCTCGTTCATGAGAACCTCGTACCCTTTCATGAGCCCGCGGGCAAGCGGCGTCTTTCCCCCGGTGGGCATCTCTTTGAGCTGCTTGTACGCCAGATCGACACTGCTTGAGAGGGGCATCACGATCTCGGCATCGTTGCCCCGGAATGCAACAAGGCTGACCCGGTCCCGGTTCCGGTAGGCATCCTCAAGCAGGGAGAGGACTGCACCCTTCGCGCTCTCCATTCGCTTCTCTGCCCCCATGGATCCGCTGATGTCGACAACAAAGACGCAGGTGACCGAGACCTTGCCGACACGGCTCTTCTCCCGGATATCTGCATCCCGGATAACGATACTCATCCCTTCCTGTGCCCGGTCCTTCTGGTGGGGAGCGGCGGCCCGCAGGGTGGCATCAAATGCGATATCCGTGAGATCGTGCGGCATCCGGACCTTCGCGTACCTGCCACGGTTCTCGGCTGAAATCGTATCGACCCGGCGGCCGGATACAGAGAGTCGCTTCATCCGGTCTTTGCAGTCATCGTACCGGATTTGCGAGGTCTCGATGGGTTTTCCGATATCAAAAACAAGTTCCGGCGGGGGTTGGGGTGCCGGTGCACCATTGTTCCCGGGATCCTGCGGGTCTTCGCTCTCCGGAGGCGGCGGGGGTGGAGGAGCCTGCTGTTCCTGCTGATGTGGTGGGGGGGGATTGTCTAGCTCTGGCTCACGGTCGTTTTTTTTTGCTCGTCCTGCATCATCTCGTTGATCTTCTGCTGGTCAACGCGGGGGTCCTCGAACGGCTTCTTCCGCATCCGGTGGGGCAGGGCAAGGGCCATTGCCTCGCGGACATCCTCGACTGTGACCTCCTCGCGGCCATTGAATGCCGCGATGGTCTTGGCAGTCCGCACGATAGTTATCTCTGCCCGGTGGGTCATGACTCCCATCTGTACGCATGTCTCGGCAATCTTCCGGACAATGGCATCGGATATCTTTACCTGCGAAAGGATCTTCTTGGCCGTGACAATTTTCTCGGTCAAACGCCTCTGCTCCGGTTCGTATTTCTGCATGAAAACCTGCGGGTCGGTCTCGAATTCATCGGCAACCTGCACAATCGCGACCCGGTCATCCACATCCGCAATGCCCTCAACGGTCACCTGCAAGCCGAAGCGGTCGAGCATCTGGGGGCGAAGTTCCCCTTCCTCTGGGTTCATGGTCCCGATCAGGATGAATTTTGCCGGGTGGGAGAGGGAGATCCCTTCGCGCTCGACAACGTTGACGCCCATGGCCGCGGAGTCCAGCAGCACATCCACCACATGGTCGTCCAGCAGGTTCACCTCATCGATATAGAGGATGCCCCGGTTCACGGCCGCAAGAATCCCCGGCTCCAGCGCTTTGATACCTTCTTTTATCGCCCGCTCGATGTCGATGGTGCCGATAACCCGGTCCTCGGTTGATCCGAGCGGGAGGGTGATCACCTGCACCTTTTTGTTGAGCGTCTCGATCTTCTCACCACTCTCGATCTTCTCATTGCAGATATCGCAGAGCTCCTGTTCGTTTGCCGGGTTGCAGTTGAACGGGCAGCCCCGGACGATCCCGATGACGGGAAGGATCTCGGCAAGGGCCCGTACGGCCGTTGATTTTGCGGTACCTTTCTCACCCCGGATCAGGACCCCTCCGATGCGCTGGTTGATGGCATTGAGGATGAGTGCCTGTTTCATCTGGTCCTGGCCGACGATGGCCGTGAACGGCAGGATATTCCGGCGGATGTGGTGTGACATGTAAGAGGATAGTGGTATCTCAAGTGTTATTAATTTTTATTTTTGTAGTAACAGATCAGATCATTGTAAAAGATAGCATGGAAAAAATTGTGTATTTTTTTATGAAAATTAAGAACGAAACCACCAAAATTCCTCATCATTACTGGAACAACTCACTGACATATACGACATGTGATGAGGTGGAGAGGAGAATTACAGGTAATCTGTACGGGATACTGAATGGCCGTCGATGATATTCGTATACGACTTAACATCTTCAGAACCTGTGAAAAAAAAAGAGAATCAGGATTGGATGGGAACTTCTATCCGTGCGATCTTCTTGCCATCTTTAGTGACGAAATCAAGGAAAAATGTTGCCCCAACCTTGCTGGTTTGATTGATACCATAATTGGCACCGTTGTATATCATATTGGGTGTTAGTGTCTCTGTATTACTGTTTGTCGCATTGATGTACGCAATATCTCCTGGAGAGAAACGAAACACTTCTCTTCCACCATTATTCGACCGGAACCAGTTTGCTGATGAGGGATTTGGACCGTTCTGGATAATGCTCTGATCAATCTCATTAATGTATGTCCTTGATTCACTGTTATCAAAATTATTAGACGGTGAGAGCAGGATTTTGAAATCACCCACGGTCAGGGAATCCCCCCCGTTATGATAGATCTTCATACCATCGGATATGCTGTATTCAGCTTTGAGTGTAACTTGCGGTACTTTTTCCTGTGAACTTCCCATGCCTCCGGCAAAGGCGCTGACAATGGCTGCGATGATGATTGTGACGACTAGCATCAACATCACCCCAACGACCGGTGAAACTGCATTTTCCCTATTCCATCTCATTTCATCCACCTCTCACAGCCACATTCTGGTCTAATATGATTTTCCCGGAGGGGACATGGATCAACTTAACATTTACGATATCCCCCTCCCGGAGTTTATTCCAGTCGATACCCAGGACTGCCTGCATTCCATCAGTCTCCCCGCTTAATGGAAGGAATTGTGTCCCATCGACATACTGATAGGTCGGTGTATCGGGTCCATATCCCCCATGTGCAGCAACTGCTGCCGGATCCCAGAGTCCCATCGGGGATGCGTGGATGGAGGTCCCGGAAGTTATCGTGAAATTCCCGAAGAGCTGTTCCGGTGTTTTTGTTTCGAACATACCATAACTGGTAATGCCCGGACCATTGCCCCATGGAGCGATGGACTTGGACGTCATAGTCCCGTACTGGTAATTACCAACCAGGGGAAGAACCGATGTTGTGTTTGTTGTGCCATCCCGTGCCGTCCAGGAAGTAACAAGTTTGAGATCCCTGCTGGGGATCGGTTCGCTAACACCGGTTACGACAATCGAGAAATAACTCCCGTAATAATATCCCGTATTGGCGATTGTGGTTTCAGCAGACATCTGCGGAGCTTTCTTTTCACCACTCACGAGTGAACCGGCAAACCCGCTGACCACAGCAGCGATGATAATGACAACGACCAGCATGAGCATTACCCCAATGACCGGCGAAACTGCGTTTTCTGTTGTTGGACTCTCTCTTTTCACAATCATCATCTCCTTAAGGTGCAACGGTTACCTCAGTTTTCGCAAACACCCGTCCGCCCTCATCGGCAAGTTCAAGCCAGAATGTCCGCCCAACGGCATCTGTGCGATTGAACCAGTATGTTTTACTACTTCCTGTGTTCAGGAATGGTCCTTCATTATAGGGTGGCTTGATATAGGCAACATCCCCAGTTGCAAAAGATTTGATATCAGAAGACCCCGTTGGTTTAAGCCAGAATTTGCAGGGATTTGATGTACCGGTATACACTCCATTATCCTTACCGCCGTTAGTGATGGAAGACTTGTTTACAATTGATGTAATATGATCGGCAGTCCCCCATGTTTTTGAAGGGCGCACCATAACAGTCGTTCCCATGGTGGGAATTGTATCTCCCCCGACATGTTCGATCTTCATCCCATTGGTCACGCTGTAATCGGCACGAATCTGGGTGGTTGGTGCTTTATCCTTGGTCGTTGTCAAACCTCCGGCAAAAGCGCTCACAACTGCGGCAATGATGATGACGACAACAAGCATGAGCATCACACCGACAACCGGGGACACAGCCTCACCATTTGACCGTGATTTCATCACTGTCCCCCTACGGTTACATCTTTTTCATAGATGATCTTGCCGCTGGGAATGTGGAACATCCTCAGTTCTACTATATCGCCCTGCCGGAGTGTTTCCCAGTTGTCTCCAAGAATTGCCTGTAATGCGTCCACATCATCGGTCTGATATGCTGTGCCAAATGTGTAATTAAATCGATTGTCTACACTCACGCCATACCCACCATATGAGGGCAGATATCCATACGGCACATTGTGCATGTGGGTTCCCGCCACAAGGGAATAGTTACCATATGATTGATCGGGATAATACGATCCCGTTGACATAGTAATCCCGACTCCCGGCCCAAATCCCAGTGGTGAGTTGTATTGCGTGCCACCCCCGCTGTGTGTTCTGGTGTTGGGGAACGTGCTGTTCGGACCAACCACCGTGCCCCCACCCTTGGTGCCATCACGTGCAGTCCATGAAGTAATAATCTTCAGATCCTTAGTCGGGATTGCATCACTGGTACCGAGTACAGCGCAGTCGAACTCGCTGGAACCCCACGTCCCGCCATTAGCGATACGGCACTCCATTGAAACAGTTGGCGCTTTCTCCGTGGTCTTGCCCATCCCACCGGCAAAAGCGCTCACCACTGCTGCGATAATGATGGTGACAACGAGCATCAGCATCACACCAACGACCGGTGAAACTCCTGCATCCCGCATTTTCCTGTTTGAATTCATCATAATTCCTCTTACATATATGATAATGCAGACTTATTGTTAATAAATCTATCACTTTTCGTAATACTCAATGCTATAAAAATATGCCTTTTCATAACTCTCAAACAAATTTTTAATACTATTTCGGTGTATTCTGGCCCGATCTCTCTTCATACGGATGTCGTAACACAAAAACGTAAGAATTTATTACATGGCGCCCGAACATACTACACTGATACTTGTCCCAGAATTCCTAACCAATCCTGTTGATATCGCAACAGGAATATCAGGATTCATATTCAAGCGAGGCCCTTCATGCTCCCGAATATCCCGATCATTCTTTCAGCTGTTATGTCCATCATCTCCCTTAACGGCGTCTTGGGAGCCCTTGTCAATTTGAAAGAGCAGATCCCTGGCCTGGGGCAAGCGGAAGAACGGCACGAGCCGACCCAGGTTCCCGTCACAGTTACCGTGGAACTCCCGCCCCGGCCCGGCCTCCCCCCGCAGGTGAACTACTGGTACTCAAAAGCCCTCGACTACTTCTGCGCTCCCACGCAGGATGGGATTATCATGACCGGTATCCTCGTCTTTGCCGCACTTGCCACCACATATGTAGCGCTCCTTGTCGATCTCGATCTCCTCCTAATGGCAGCCGTCTCCCTTGCAGCCCTCCTCACACTCGCCACCTCCGGCCTTGTTCTCAAGACCCGGTACGAGCGTAAGTCATGGTTTGCGTTCGGGAAACCTGCCAGTCCAGTTCCGGCCGAAGCAGCTCCAATCGCCCCGGTTCCGGTCGTGTCCGGAACAGGGCCGGACGAACCGCCGGAATCTTCGCAGGACCGTCCCCGTCCGGAGCTGGACGAACCCTCTCTTACGGAACTGGAATGGTACTGGGTAGCAGAACCGTACTCGTATGTCAAGATCCAACGGATGGGAACCGTGGGCTTCACCTACTTTGTCACGGAACCTGCGGTCAGCCAGAAGGAGAAGGTTATCCTGCTCGAGACCCATGCCCGCCTGAGAGACGTCATCATCTTTGACGAGTCAGAAAACGGAAGGGAAACGCATATCGAACCTGCGGTTGTCGACAGGATCATCCGTGAGTTCGACCCCGGCATCACGGAAGAGCGGATCCGTATCCTCAATTATTATATCAAACGGGACCTTTCCGGCTACGGCCCTCTCGAAGTCCTCATGCGGGACCCGGCCCTTGAGGACATCAGCTGCAATGGCCACAGCCATCCGGTGTTTATCTTCCACCGTGCCTACGGCAGCCTGCCTACGAATATCGTCTTTTCAGAAAGCGAGCTGAACCAGTTCGTGCTCAAGCTTGCCCAGAAAGCCAACAAGCAGATATCGCTCTCCAACCCCCTTGCCGATGCCACCCTGCCCGACGGGGCGCGGGTCCAGATTACTTACAGCGATGTGGTCTCTACCAAGGGCAGTTCATTCACTATCCGGAAGTTCCGGGCAGAACCCATGACCCCGATCGACCTTCTCCGGTTCGGTACATTCAGTGCCGAGACCCTTGCATACCTCTGGCTTGCCATCGAGCACCACAAAAGCCTGCTGGTTGTTGGCGGTACTGCGAGCGGCAAGACTTCTATGATGAACGCGGTCTCGCTCTTCATCCCGCAGAATGCCAAGATCGTTTCCTTAGAGGACACCCGCGAGATCCAGCTCCCGCACAAGAACTGGCTCCCCACCCAGACACGGGAACTCACCTCGGAAGGTATGAAAGGCGATATCGACATGTTCTCGCTCCTCAAAGCCTGCATGCGGCAGCGCCCGGAGTTCATCATTGTCGGCGAGGTCCGTGGCCGCGAAGCCCAGACCCTCTTCCAGGCCATGAACTCCGGCCATGCCACCCTTTCCACCATCCACGCCGGCAGCGTGTATGAAGCTATAAACCGGCTGACCCACGATCCCATCAATGTCCCGTCGGTCATGTTCCAGGCGCTCGACCTTGTTGTCGTTCAGTCAATCTACACCCTCGGCAAGCGGCGGATCCGGCGGAACCTCTCCATCCATGAGGTCGAAGTGACAAAGAGCGGTGAGATCGTACCACGGCTGCTCTTTGAATGGGATATCCACAGCGACTCGTTTACGAAAAAATTTGAAACGTCCCGGGTCCTTGACGAGATCGCGTTCCATTGCGGGTGGGGTGCAGATGAACTTGCACGCCAGCTAAAGATGCGCGAGGAGTTCTTCACCTGGGCCATGAAGGTCGAGACTCCCACCATCCACGATCTTGCCAACGCCATCCACGACCTGGGTGAATGACGTGGATGTGAATATTACCCCTCCCCCATTTATCCGGCACGCAGAGAAGAAACTCACGGATTTCGAGTTATCGATCCATGGCAATAACTTAAGAAAAGTCCTGCGTTCAGCCCATATGCCGGTAACGGCTGAGGAATATCTGCGGACAACTCGGCTCAACCTCATCTATACAACTCTCATGCTGGCGGCACTCTGGGGGATATTGCAGTTCAGCGGGTTCGAGCTGGAGATATTCGGCTTCATGACCAGCGATCCCGTGCTCTGGCTCATCATCTTTGTCCTCTTTGTCCCCGGTCAGTACCTGATGCAGATCTATTACCCGGAGATGGTTGCCCACGGGCGGAAAAGCAGGATCGAACTGGATATGCCGTATGCGATCTCCTACATGCAGGCTCTCTCCACCACCATGCCCCCGTACCAGATCATCCACAAGGTGTACGAGGAGCAGGAGATGTTTGGCGAGATCTCAAAAGAGTTCGGGATGATCGTCCGAGACGTGGAACTCTTCGGGGACGATCTCGATAAGGCCATGAAGAACCTGCAGCATACCACGCCATCGCCCAACCTGCGGGACTTCATCAACGATCTCGGCATCGTCTTTGACAGTGGCGGCGATGTTACCAATTACCTTGGCGCAAAGACCGAGTATTACCGCGATCAGGCCAAACAGGAACTCGAACTGACGTTGAAGACCATCGAGATCATGGCCGAGGTGTACGTAACAGCATTTGTTGCCGGGCCAATCGCTCTCATCATCATGATCGTGGCACAGGGGATGACCAATTCTTCCGGTATGGAATGGATCCTGCCAATGATGTACATCTGTATCCCGGCCGGGGCTATCGTCCTTATCTGGATCCTATCCATGATGATTCCCCCGGAGAATCTGGAGGTCTCCCGAAAGGAAGTGGTGGAACACGAGTTCGGTCACGGGGCCAGCGAACAGAATGCCCGGAACCTGTTTGAACAGGATCCGGAGAACAAGGACTTTTACAAGCGAATTGAAGAGAGCAAAAAACGCGAACTGCTCCTCAGCCGGCTCCGCCACCCGCTCCGGACGTACATCACCAGCTATAACTATGGTATTATCCTTGGCGGGATCATTGCCGCCAGTATTACCTTGTTCTGGTTTACCGGGGGCTTTGATGAGATCTTCCTGCACGACCAGATGCAGTCAGTCGTCTGCATCATCATCATCGGGTTCATGGCCCCCGTAGCGCTTGCTTATGAAGGGAGGAGATGGTATGTCCGGAACATCGAGGCACATCTTCCGGATTTCCTGCGGGAACTCTCGGACATGAAAGATATCGGGATCACCCTGCACGAGGCAATCCACCGGATTGCCGGTGCAAAACTCGGGGTGCTCAGTTCCGAACTATCGGTTGCCTCGCGGGACATCGAATCAGGGGCATATGTCAATACCGCACTCGTCCGAATGGAAGAACGGATCGGGCTGGTTTCCGTGAAGCGTGCGATCTCCCTGCTCGTCCGGGCAAGCGAGATCACCACGAACCTCCGACAGATTTTCATCATCGCTATCACTGATTTCGAATACTACCTCAAACTCAAACGCGAACGCTCCAACACTACCATCATTTATGTGATGATCATCTACCTCTCATTCGGTATTTTCCTCTACACCGCTTACCAGCTTAATGTCCCATTCCTCGAAGCATTCAAAGGCGAAGGTATGAATCTTAGTATCGATACTGCCGGTAACCTCTCGGAGATGTTCAATATCGCCGTCATCCTCGCCACATTCTCCGGGATCATGGCCGGGCAGTTCAGCTCCAACAGCATCCTGGCCGGGTTCAAACATACGATCGTCCTGCTCATTGCCACACTGGGGCTGTTTGTGTTCGTGATGTGAAGGAAATTATTCGCCCTTTGAAAATTGAAGCGGAACCGATGTAAAAACCAGATGGAATTATCCAGTTTTTTTTACCTGTGTCCGAATATTAGAATCATTTCCGATTCCCGAATACGACATGTCGTTCTTGAACCTGATATTGAACGGTCCTACCGTTTTGTCCGTAATCCGGTCCAAACCACCGGCAATAATTTATATCCTTTCTTTATAGACAACAGAAGTGTGGGATTGGCTTGGCTGGAATAATGATATTGATGTATCTGATCCGCCTCATCGGTTCCACTGTTTGCTGACTTCCAGATGGCTTCATCTGTGGAACACGAGACATCAATATAAAAAGCAACGGGGATTTTCCGTCAACAGGTGGAACACGACTCTTGCCATTGCTTCCACCGATTTTCTATGTTACTGGCGCCTATGATCGCAATGTCGCATTATTTTTGACAGACGCGATTCATGAACGCAGCATCATTCCTTCTCGGGCTGGTACTGCCGTTAAGGAAAATAACTGCATGAGATTCGGAAATCTCCTGTTTTCCCGAATCCCGTCACTGACTCCACCAGCGATCCTTTCCATTCATGCATCTCTAAAAACACTGGCAAAGAACCCTGCAAAGAAAATATTGAACATGAGCATGACATACCCGAAAATGCCGTACTTGATTACCGATGTAAGAATAGCCGGGACTGACGGGAACAGTGTTATCAAGAACCAGAATATTCCGGTGATAACGATTGCAAACAGAAAACAGAGGATTGCAATGCACCAGGTTCCAAGATATCTCCACCACCCGGTATGTTGAATCACTGTTAGGATTTTGGATATTCGCAGGCATTCCGCAAAATTACCGGTGTTTGCATAAAGAAACAGGCTCACCGGAAACATGAGAGCTAAAAAAACCAGTAATGCTATCTGGACGAAAGGATAGGAAAACGCAAACATCCAGATCAGTGCAGGAACGGCCCAAACCAGGATCAGGATTTCAGCGATTATTCCATCCGCAATCAGGCTTTTTACATTATCAAATGAGGGAGGATATGCGGGGTCCCTGAAAATCCGGATCATGTATCCTGCGATTATGGTGTTGGTCAGGAGCCAGAGTATAATCAGGCCGCCCCAGATCGCACAGGAATACATTATCTGCCAGTAGATCCTGAAGTTTTCAATTTGTGGGATGGCGTTATGATAAAGGGAGAGAACACCGCTTATGATCCCAAGAATGAGGAAGAATATGCTACGGGTTCGGTCGCCAAAAAAGGATGCTTTGGTAAAATGAAGAGATTCCAAAATTAAAAAATGAAAATTCATCTTTTCCCTCCATCATATCGGCTGCGGATCGGAAAATGAAAAATTACTGTCACCATCGTAAGTGTAATTAATACAATACCAGGGACAATTATTTCCGATAAGTGGGCAATCGCCGCTATCATCCCATGCCTGATACAGAATACCTGTACAGGCGGTCTTGTTTTCTTCAGATGCAATCATTGTTTGCATGCTGTCATGGTCGAAATAATATAGGGTATTTCCCTGGTTTGGTTCAAATGCTTTAACACATTGGCCAACAATTCGGGCGATTATCGCTGGAACTAACGTTTCTGGAAATAAAGGCTCAAGAAACAGGCTTACAGTTCCCTGTAGCGAACCAATGGGCATTGAGTTCCAGGTTTGCAGGATGCTGTTGGCTGCTGACAGATACATGCTGGAATTTTCGTCAAAATATCCATATGATCCTTCAGATCCCAAAGCTGTTTTTCCGAAAAGTGGACAGACCTGCTCGCTCGACCCATTGTTGTTTGAGCAGGTAATAATGACCTCATTATAATTCGGATTCGGGATTAATGAAAAATTTTGACTTGTAACGTTCGAATAGTTACCAATATTCAGACCATTCAGAGAAACTGCCAGATTGACTGCTGAATCGGATGCAACGGAAAATTGCACAGGAACTCCAGCAAAACCAAAATGTCGGCCCATTGGACAATTGGTACTTGGCACAATAAGGATTGGCGGACTCGGCGGCGGGCTTCCCATTTTTAGTTCACCTCCACAATCCCAATGCTATCTCCCGTGGTCTGCTTCCCGAGAATATTTGTAAAAAACCTGGCTGTGAAAATCATATAGATCGGAGAGAAAAAAAATAGAACTGCATTATAGGAGGCAGGGGTGAACAGGAATGGCAGGACGTATGCCAGGATTAAGGTCAGCACCCAGACAATCCAGGTATAAACAAGTGAGACTGCAATGAAAACAAAAAATGTTGCAGTATAAAAAAACCCGGAGGAATTTTTAATTGTCAGAAGAATTTTTAAGGGCCGGGTGCTCTCGATAACATTTCCGGTATTTGCATAGAGGAAACATATGGCCGGGGCCAGAAAATAATACCCAAGCCACAGCAGATTTGAAATCCGGATACCAAAGATTTCCAGTGCCCCGATACTGACTGCCCCAAAAAGGTAGACGGGAATCAGCCATAGTGTCAGCGGAACCTGGACAAGTAAACCGTCTTTCATCAGGATTTTTACCGGAGTGAACGATGGCGGAGCAGAACCTCCCCGGAAAACCCTGACGCCATATCCTGCCAGGGCGATCCAGAATAGCACAATGATCGTCCCGAGGATGATAATCGCTCCCAGCGTTAAATAAGGGACATGCAGGACATTCTCCAGGGAAGAGAGAATGGGGAGAAATTGTCCTGATATCATTGATAATCCCGCACAAAGACATGCAAGAATAAAAGTTATGCTGCGGGTCGCGTCCCCGGCAACGGTTTCTCTGGTGAACCGGAGGGAATCAATCAGATGCGCTTTAAACGATTCGGTCATAAATTCAGGTCCTTCACTTTTACAACATTGTAGTCCTCTTGTCCCGATAGTAGGCAATAAAAAAAATCCGGAAGTCGTTGGTAATTACGCCCAATTTTCAGGCCCCCAAAAAATTGTTGATTGGTTGCCGTTGACGAGTATCGTTCCCTGACCTGACCGGTTATTTGAATAATCACTGTTGTACTGTATTACGGTATTCTGTCCGATAGTCAAATTCAAATAACTATCTGGAATTGATTGATGAATGTCAATTAGCCTTGGGAGTAGGGCAATAGGAACACCGGGCCTTGCCCCTTCAAGAACCGCAACACCTCCCGGGGGGGAAATCGCGAGACCTTGCAAATGCACATATAAAGCATTTGCTGCATATATCAATGCAGTTGTTCCTCCAGCGTTTAATATTGCGGAAATACCCTGTAAGATTTCATAGGGTAAATGGATATTATTGCTGTTGTTTTCATCATAATACCAATATGAACCATTTTCTCCGGGTGTTGTTCCATACACGGCACAAATCATCTCGGTCGAACCATTGGAATTGGAACCGACAACACGGAGCGGGTTATAATTCGGATTTGGTGTTAACGAGAATGACTGGGATGTGACATTTGAATAACTTCCTGCGGGAGCATTGTTGATACTGACAAACAGGTTCGCGGCCTGATCGGACATTACCAGAAATTGCGCAGGAATCCCGGATGGGCAGATCTGCCTTCCATTCGGGCAACTGGTATTCATCGTGATAACCGGCGGACTCGGCGGCGGGCTTCCCATTTTTAGTTCACCTCCAGGTACCCGTCCCGGATAAGATACTGCGGGAGCAACCAGCCGTTGCAGTTCACGACATTCCCGTTCTTCCATACAACCTCCGGCTTCTTGTACAGCCGGTTTACCCAAAACGGGTTGTTATACCCGGAGAAGGGCTCGCCTTCCGTTGTAAGTGGTGTTCCCGGTTTCCCTGCCTTGATCGTATCATATATGGAGCGGATACTGGTACTGAGCGGCTTTGAAACCTTCCGGTATTCCAGATCAAGGAAAACCGACGGCTGGTAACACACGGTAGGAATCCCGTCCGGGTACTTCCGGAGTTTCAGCTGGTGCGCCCCGCACCCGCCAATCACGGCAAGATCGTATCTGTCCTTTCGCACAGCATCCATGAACCCGGCATAGTCCATGCCGAACCAGCGGAGACCCGGGAAGATGTCCCAGTATTCCGCAGGGAATATGCCAACGGCAATTGCTTTTTTCTTCCCTACCGGAAATATCATTCCCGGCCGGGCCTGTTCAACCGCGAACTGTTCCGGATTTTGCAGGACCATGTTCCGGTCCACGGATGGTCCTTTCGGCCCGTCCGTTTTCGTGAAGACCTGCTGCATTTTACGCTGATGGACGAGATCCCAAAGCGATAAAAGATCGGCTGGAACAGGAATGCCCGGGAAATGCCGATCCCAGCTTTTTCGACAACGTGTTTCCGCATTCTTTTGCCAGCTGTCTGCAAGCCCGTCGGAAATGACCTCGTTGACCTGATCGAACAGGGTGATGAAGGGGATCCCGACCGGGGAAAAGCTGTAACTTATCTCAAGAATGTATGCGTCGTATCCCTTCGGCAGCCATTTTTCAAATGATTCCCGCGACTGGCATGCTTCGAATGGCAGAGTGTAATGAAAACATCCCCCGGATAAATATCGGCAGACATCCATTTTGTCTTTGTTCATCTGAAGGCACGCGACACGTTTGCCATCTTCGCGTAACTTTTTTTCAAGCAGTAATGCCGTGGTGGTTTTTCCCTGGTTGGGAATTGATGCAAAAACATATAGGTCGGTCATAAAAAACCTCTATTTTGTATGATCAATTTTAGGAATTTAATTATAAAGTATTGTTGGTTTAAAAATTTGTATGACTTCTTAAGGAAATTTTTTAAAATTTTCTTAAAAGGAAATGAAATTTTGTTGAGAGTTCACATGATTTTATTATCGATAACAACGTGGATTTCGGAATATTTTTTTGTAATGTCCTGAATTCCTGTAATTTATCATTCATACAACAAAGCGTATATAATTTCACCGAATACTATTCCGGGAATCATCACGCCCCTGCCGGGACTGGTGGGGGCGGGCATACCAAAACAAGGAGATGGTGCAATAATCCAGACTACTGCATTGCTGACAGAACGATCCGCACATTTTGGATCGTTTCCCGGTACCGCTACAGGAACAACGAATCCCGACCGCAGCATTGATCGGGAAAAAACCGCGTTCTCTTTCGGAGGATCGCGATGACGAAAGGCCGGCACCCGCTCAAGGCACTCGAGCGGGCAGAGGAGATCGCACAGAGGCGCGGGCTCGTCCACTTCTACGAGCGGCGGAGGGGGCTGCTTGCGGACTTCTCGATCACGACGCCGGCCCTGAAGATTGAGGTGAAACTTAAGCGGATGCGCTATGCCCGCTGCACGGTGCAGTGGCTTGAGCGCGAGGCAGCAGAAGAGATCGCTGCACTCCGGATGTACCCGGTATCGGAGCAGATCTCCCGCGAGCTCTGGATATGCTCGGAGAAGTACTTCATCCGGTTCTTCCGGGTGACGGCAAACGGTCTTGTCGAACTCGCGCCGGACGGGAGCGTGCTGCCCCCCATGACGAGGACCAGGCCCCCTGCATCCCCAAAGACTGTCCCGGCACCCCTCCCGAAAGCCGGGCCTGTCCCGGCAGAGGAGGGGTTCCCGGTCACCCCCTCCGTCGGAGAGTGATCCTCGGGGGAGGGGTATGGTGGAGCAGAGGCCCTCTATCTCAAAACGGGCTCCGTTTGCCAATCTGAGCGTTTTACAGGCGATTTGAAAATCCCCTGATTTTTCGGGACCCCGAAAACGCGGGGAAATCGCCGGATCCGGGCGGTAAATTGAAAAATATCTCCCCGCAATGGCCCCGGTTTCCCGGTTTTATCACCTGAAGCCCATACGGTCTAATTGGGGGTGAATTGGGTGGCAAAACTCACCCCCCGGTCCTGCTGGAGGGTGTGTTCCTGCGGGAGGAGGGCTTTTTCGGATCCAGTTTTCTCTGGTACCCGGGCTGCGTTCTGCACGCGTCCCCCCTTCTACATGACTGAAACATTGATCGCGATGTGCCGGTGGGTGACGATGAAGGGCAGGCTGCCGGGCACCGGTTCGATCCGGGTCATCTTGTACTCCGGGCCGGATGCGAAGCTGTGCACGACATTGCCTGGATATTTTTCTGAAAGACTGGCAAAACTTTTGTTGCACTGCACGTACACAGCGAGCGGGAACGAGTCGGGATCAACCCGGTTTACGTACACCGTGATCGCGTTCGGGCTCGTTGTCTCCGGAATCCCATACCCGGTCTCGTTCACGGTTGCTGTAAGGGCAAATGTACCGATACCGTTGCTGCTTGTATAATCTGCGCCCGGCTCCGGCCGGAACGTAACGGATGACATGGTGATCTGCGAGCAGTTTGTCGAGGAGTTGTACCATGGGCGTGACTCAATACCGGTAAGCGAAGAAGCAAACTTCCGGATCGTTGCAGACTTTGTCACGTTCTCCATGGTTGGGTACTCAAGCGGGGTCGAGAGCGCTGCCCCGTCCGTACCATGCGGGGAAGATCCTTTGGTCACGTTCACGTACCCGTAGCGCCAGACATACCCCTGGTCCAGCCAGAAATCACTAACCGGATGATACGAGAAATTGACGAGCCTCCCGTCCGTAATATAATCAAGACCGCCGTCCGTGATTGTGACATTGTACAGCGGGTACGGCTCGCCGTTCACCCTGATCGTCCCTGCTGATGTGAGGGGACTGAAAGCCGTGCCACCCCCGCCCAGCGGCAGCGGCTCGGAAAATGTCAGGTCGCGTTTCATGGATGCTGCGGTTGAAATATCGGAAGAGAAACGGCTGAATGCCCCGACAACCTCGCGATCCTGCGTCATCTCGGACTGCTCCTTTAAGGACGGGAGTAAAACCGCATTCCATGCCGAAAAGATGGTAACAATGACGGCAAGCACGAGCATGGCTGCAACAACCGGGGCAACTGCATCGTCCTTCACAGGTGCACCTTCCCGGAGAATATGTTTGCGCGGGATGTGACGAGGCTCACGGTTTCGTCACCTGCAAAGTTCGTATAGGTTGTTATGGTGATGTTGCTGCCGAGATCAAAGACAGTCTTTTTCGGCACCGGGATGAACCAGGTATCCTGTTGCGTGTAGGATTGCCGGGAGGAGTCGTTGCCAATGATAACCGTCAGCTCTTCGGTCTTCACCCAGTCACCCCCCTTGTGCCAGAGAGTGACGTTCTGGCAGTCATGGGTCATCATGATCGTGACAACCGGATCGTGCGCGGAGGGGGTGAAATTCCCCACAACCGAGGCAAAGACCGAGATGAGGATGATGGCCAGGCCGATCATCAGCATCTCGCCGACTACTTCGGAGACGCCCGATTCCCTGTTATCGCGGGGGATTTTCATCATTCCTCAGAAGACTTTCGGTATAGTCTAAAAATTCCATTCTTCATAAGGGTGACAGCATAGACCCGGGCATAACCATTGTCCGCCAGCCACGGTCAGGTTACCCCTCATTCGTATTCTTTACGTTCGGCACAAAGTAATAAAAATTTTTCTTTTTGTAATACCCGATTCGGAAGTGTTATCTTATATTAGACTTGAGACTCAATTGATAAATATATATTGAGTTAAAACAAAAGAAGTTGTTAACAAGTTTGGTATTACAAAAATAAAAAAAAGTATTAATTGGATGGAAAATAACCTACAATAAAGTGCAGGGGATGAAGGAATGAACCGAACGGATCATGCAGTATCACCAGTTGTTGGCGTGATGCTGATGCTGGCCATCACCGTTATGATTGCAGCGATTGTCAGCGCAGCAGCGGGCGGGCTTTCAGGTACCGAGAAGAAAGCCCCGAGTGCGATTCTCGATGTCAGCATGTATGCTGCCAAGGATTACGGGGGCTGTACGATCCCATCGATGACAATCAAGCACATCAGTGGTAATGTCCTCCCCACAAAAGACCTCCAGCTCATCACGTATTATCGTTCGCCTTCCGGCATGACAGTTAAGGGATCCCTGAACGGCCAGCAGGCAGTGAGCGGTGATGATGACTGGGGTATCTACACGTCCGGAAAATATTCCGGCGTTCTCTTCCTCAATGACGACAACCGCTTTGATCTTGCGTCCCCGGCAGAATCCCTCCAGGATTCAGACAAAGGCTTCCAGAACTGGTTCGGCAATGCCTCGGCAACCTTCCGGCCCGGGGATATTCTTGTTACTCCGGCACAGTTTTGTGAAGCGGCCGACCAGCACAATCCCGGCATGGAGTACCTCTTCCCGGGAGTTGATCTGGAAGACGATTTCCCGGTGGGATCGACAGTCAGTGTCAAGATCATCCACACTCCCAGTGGGCAGATCATCTATGACAAAGACGTGGTGATCGTTTGATCCGGCCCGGTCACCGACAGGATGCCGTTTCACCCGTTGTCGGCGTGATGCTGATGCTGGCCGTCACGATCATGATCGCGGCCGTTGTCAGCACCTTTGCCGGCGGGTTCAGCGACACTGGAGAGAAGGTGCCGCAGGCCACCTTCAAGGTCCGAGTCAATCTCCTTGAGAACCGCACCTACTTCGATCATGCCGGCGGGGATCCGGTCTCGCTAAATACTCTCCAGGTGGCGTTCCTTTCAGGTGAGAAGAAGACGACCCTGACAAGGGCGGATGTTGGCAAGACCTGCGTCAATTTCACGCAGGTGGGAACCAGTCAGACAACGGTAAAAGCAGGCGATACGTTCTACATCGAGGGTGAGACACCGACAAACGTGATCGGGGACTCTTCCGGCATTGAATACGGGAACCTGCGGATGTACCCGGATACCGAAGTTACCTGGATGGTCATCGATACCCGGAGCAGTAAGACGGTTTCGATGGGATCGATGTACCTGTAATACCGGATATAGGTTTTTTGTTTTTATCCCCCACGGTGATCCTCTCAGACAGGTTCGTGCTTCCTGACCGGGAGGAGAAACTGGCCGTACTCGTTCTCCACCATACAGGCAGTCACCCCGTACACCTGTTCGATCAACGACGGCGCCAGGACATTCGCGGGCTTCCCGTACCCGACCCGTGTCCCATGATCGAGCATCACGACAACATCTGCATACCGGTAGGCAAGGTTGAGGTCGTGAACCGCGATGATCATCGCTGCATCGTGCGAACGGGTCACTTCCCGCATTATCTCCATCACATCGATCTGGTGCCGGATGTCGAGTGCGCTCGTGGGTTCATCGAACAGGTACAGGGCCGGGTCCTGCGCAAGGGCCCGGGCAATGAAAACTTTCTGGCGTTCCCCTCCGGAAAGCTGGTCCATGTTCTTGGCTGCAAGGTGGCCGATCTCCAAAGTGTCGAGCGCGTCCTGCACCCTGGTCAGTTCTTCTGCCGAGACTGACCACTTGATATGCCGGCGCCGCCCGAGAAGAATCGTCTCAAAGACAGAAGTGTAGAGGGTATAGGTGAAATGCTGGGGGACATACCCGACCCTTGTTGCAAGGTCCGCCGGGTCAGCGGTGAATATGTCTTCGCCATCGAACGTGACCGTCCCGGATGTTGGGCTGAAGATGGTGGCCATTGTCTTGATCAGGGTGGACTTTCCTGAACCATTGGGCCCGACAAGGGCTACGACTTCCTGCGGGTGGACTTCGAATGAAACACCGGTAACAGCCGGAATATCCCCGTACGGTTTTGTGAGCTGGCTTACTATGATCTCCATACTATCCTCCGTTAATACAGCCCCCGCCCTTTGCTCCGAAGGAGAAGGTACAGGAAGAAGAGGCCCCCGATGATGTACATTACGATGCCGACCGGGATCTCGACCGGGCTTAGGATTGTCCGGGCTGCTGTATCCGAAACCAGCAGGATCAGGGCGCCGAGCAATGCAGATGCCGGGATGAGGTAACGGTGGTCGTTTCCGATGAGCATCCGGCATATATGGGGTGACATGAGGCCGATAAATCCGATTATCCCGGTAAAGGCAAGGCAGCAGGATGCGACAAAGGTTGCAACCATAAGTCCGAAGAGTCGTGTTCTTTCAACGTTGATTCCCATGCTCTTTGCCACATCGTCCCCGGCTGCCAGGGTGTTCATGTCCCACGACATCGATTCGAGGATGAGAAAGCAGACGATGCAGCAGGGGATGAGGAGGATGACGGCATCCCAGCTCGCCCCCCACATGCCGCCCATCAGCCACGTGGTCAGTTCCCGGAGTTTGTCGTTATTCGACAAGTATTTCAGGGCAAGTACGCCTGCCTGGAAGAGGTACCCGATCACCACACCGGCAAGGATGAGCGTTGCCTGATTGGTACCCCGCGAACGGGCGATACCGTAGATGAGCAGCATCGAGAGCCAGCCCGAGAGGAACGCAAAGAGGACTATCCACGATTCATAGGAGAGGAAAAATAGTGTAGCCGCGATACCGGGCCCGATGACAATCGCGAGGGCTGCACCAAATGCAGCTGCAGATGACATACCCAGTGTGAACGGGCTCACGAGCGGGTTGCGCAGGAGCCCCTGCATCACGGTTCCGGCTACTGCGAGACTCATGCCCGTAAGGATTGCAATAATGATCCGGGGGAGCCGGAAATTGTTGACAATAATGCCGGCCTGGGGATTACCCGGTACCGGCAGGATGATGGTACCCTGAAGTGAGGGTAGGGCCGAATCCATGATCTGCTGAGATCCCTGCCCGATTGCAAAGAGCGTATCGGCCGGTGTAATGGACACCGTACCGATTCCGGCAGAAATCACAGCCGAGATAACGAGCAGGGCCGTAAGGGTGATGATGAGCGTGAAACGTTTCCGGGTCCCCTCGCAATATAAGTGATGGACACTGCGGGCTTTTTTGGGGATCTTTGCTGTCATGGTTCGGGTACTGTCGTGATGTTCGGGTGTGTCCGGTCCCTTTCGGGAAATTCACAGGGCCGGACGATCCGGCACCTGCGATGATTATTCAATCTGAAAATTTATGTGATAACAAATATTGCAAATAAGAACTATGTGAATATTTTGTAATACGATTCAAAAAATTTACAAATTTAGTAATACAAAAACTAACTGTTTTATTAATTCCTGCGAGCAACTTCAACTCAGGCATTCACGGTGTCTATCTCAGACCGGAAGATTTTGGTAAAAAAACTGAGATGAAATCCGTAACCCGCGGGTTCTGCACCGGTAAAAAGGCCAGGACCAAAGAACCATGAAACTGACCGCAATCATGTGGGGCTCGTACTCCCCGATCCTGAAACGCGCTGCAGAAGCGACCGGTGTTGAACTCACGATCTATCCCAATCGCGTTCTGGATGAGTCCCCGGAGAAGGTTGACGAGGCGCTTGCATCAATGCGGGCTGCCGATGTCGTCATTCTCTACCACACTTCAGACATGTTCTGGGAGCGGATCGACAAGGAGATCAAAGAGATCGGCAAGATTGTTCCGGTCATCTCCCTGGGTTACGACCCGTCATTCTTTGTTTATTCCTCTGTTGCTCCCCGAATTGTTACAACCTGCCAGACCTATATCGTTAACAGCGGGGACGAGAACTACCAAAACCTCCTCCGGTTCATAGAAAAAGAGATCCTTGGCGGGATCGCCGGGGAAGTTCCCCCTCCGCTCGATCTCCCGTGGGAGGGGCTCTATCACCCTGATGCTCCGGAGGCTTTCACTGACATCGATGAGTACCTTGCATGGTACAGGCCGCATATGCCGGAGGGATCGCCGCTTGTGGGGTTGATCTTCTCCCGCGTAACATGGGCCTCATCGAATACCGCAATCGAGGATACGCTGATCCGGAGCCTTGAAGTGCAGGGTCTGGGGGTCATCCCCGCGTTTACGTATGCAATCCGTGATGAAAACATGGGCGCGAAGGGGATGATGTACGTCATCGACCAGTATTTTGTCAGAAACGGAAAACCGCGGATCGATGCCATGATCAAACTGGTGCCGTTCCTGCTTGGCACCTCGCGGGGGGACGATTACCGGGGAAAGACCGCAGCAGAGAGCGGTGTCGAACTCCTGACCCGGCTGAATATCCCGGTCTTCCACCCGGTCATCTCGATGTACAAGTCCATTGACCAGTGGCGCGAATCAACGGGGCTCACGCTGGATACCGGCTGGGCGGTTGCCATGCCCGAGTTCGAGGGAGCCATCGAGCCGGTCTTCATCGGTGCTAGCAGCAGCAGCCCGGACGGGGAGAAGCCCCGCGAACCGGTGCCGGACCGGTGCGATAAGGTTGCAGCCCGCGTGAAAGCGTGGGTAATGCTTGCTAAAAAACCAGTTCACGAGCGCCGTGTCTCGTTCATCTTCAATAATAATCCCTGCGCAAATGCCGAGGCAAACGTGGGATCGGCATCACATCTTGATTCTATGGAGAGCGTTGCGCGGATCCTTCACCGGATGAAAGAGGCAGGGTACGCGGTCAATCCCCCGGCCAATGGAAAGGAATTGATTGAGTCTATCATGGGGAAGAAAGCGATCTCGGAGTTCCGCTGGACAACCGTTGAGGATATCGTGGTAAATGGAGGTGCGCTCCACAGTATGGACCTGGGAACCTACCTCCCGCACTTCCAGTCGTTTACCCCGGCCGTGCAGCAACGCGTCAATGATACCTGGGGCGAACCTCCTGGCATGGGGATGGTGCATGAGAACCGGATCCTGATAACCGGACTCTCGTACGGCAATGCCACCGTGCATGTCCAGCCCAAGCGCGGGTGTTACGGTGCCCGTTGTGACGGGAGCGTCTGCAAGATCCTCCACGATCCTGATTGCCCGCCCCCCCACCAGTACCTTGCAACCTACCAGTACATCCAGAAAATTTTCGGTGCCGATGTTGTTGTCCATGTCGGAACTCACGGGAGCCTGGAGTTCCTGTCGGGCAAGGGCCTCGGTCTATCTCAGGACTGCTTCCCGGATGTTGCAGCGGGGATCGTCCCCTATCTCTACATCTACAATGCGGACAACCCCCCCGAGGGCACGCTTGCGAAGCGGAGAAGTTATGCAACGCTCGTCGACCACATGCAGACTGTAATGACCGGCAGCGGACTGTACGACGGTCTTGAGGAACTGGAGAACCTGCTCACCCAGTACGAGACTGCGAAGATCGACCCGGCCCGGGCCCATGCCCTCCAGCACCTTATCATCGATGCGATTACTGCAAATAATCTCGATAAAGAACTTCGTCTCACCCATGATATGCCGCTGGCTGAAGTTGTGGGAAAAGCGCACGAAGCCCTCTCGAAAATCCGGAACACCCAGATCCAGGCCGGGATGCATATCTTTGGCGAACTCCCTGATGGAGATAAACGGGTGGATTTCATCAGCTCCATTATCCGCTATGATGCCGGTGAACGATCAGCCCGGCGGATCATCGCGCAGGTTATGGGACTCGACCTTGTGGACCTGCTCCAAAACCAGCAGAAGTATTCCGAAAAGCACCAGGCCTCGTATGGCGCACTCCTTGAACAGATTGACGCGAACCTTCGTTTGTTCGTCCGGTCGGTTCTCCAGGATCCCAACAAATCGTTTGATACTGTTTTCACCCATGCGATATCCATGGAAATGGCCCGTGAGCTGGACACGATCCGGGAACGGGTTGCCGGTATCAACCAGCGGATCGAAGACTCAAAGGAGATGGAATCGCTCTTTAACGGGTTCGATGGCGGGTACATTCCGGCAGGTCCCTCTGGTCTCATCACCCGCGGTCACGAGGATGTACTGCCCACAGGCCGTAACTTCTTCTCGCTTGACCCTTACCAGGTCCCCACCCGGGCAGCCTGGCGGGTGGGCCAGCGCCTTGCCGAGTCACTGGTTGCCAAATATAATGAAGAGGAGGGAAAACTTCCCGGGAATATTGCGTTCTACTGGATGGCAGGCGACATCATGTCATCGGACGGTGAGATGCTTGCCGAGATGTTTGCCATGCTGGGGGTCGAGCCGGTCTGGCTCCCCAACGGGCAGGTAAAATCGTTTTCCATCATCCCGCTCGAAAAACTTGGCCGGCCAAGGATCGATATCACGGTCCGGACTTCCGGCATTCTGCGGGACAACTTTGCCAATTGTTACGAACTGCTCGATGAGGCCGTGACAGCAGTCGCGACCCTTGACGAGCCGGTTGATCAGAACTATGTCCGCAAGCATACTCTGTCTGCGATCGAACAGGACGGCATGTCCCTTCGTGATGCCACGTTGCGGATTTTTTCATCCCAGCCCGGCACGTACTCGAGCGGTGTGAACCTTGCCGTACTTGCGAGTGCATGGAAAGATGAAAAGGACCTTGCCGACATCTTTGTTGCCGTGAACGGGTATGCCTATGGCAAGGATATTACCGGAAAGGGTGCCCATGAGCAGCTCGCAGTGAACCTCTCGACAGTCTCTGTCACGTTCAACAAGGTCCAGTCCGACGAGTACGATCTCCTTGGCTGCTGCTGTTACTTTGGTGCCCACGGGGGAATGACTGCAGCAGCACGGCACTATTCCGGGGGCGAGGTCAGACCCTATTATGGTGATACCCGCGAGCCCGAACATATCGAGGTCAGGGATCTCTCCGATGAGATACGGCGCGTGGTCCGGACAAAACTGCTCAACCCGAAATGGATCGATGGGATGAAGAAACACGGGTACAAGGGGGCTTCCGATATCATGAAGCGGGTGACCCGGGTCTATGGCTGGGAAGCATCCACGCAGGAAGTGGATGACTGGATTTTCGATGATATTGCTGAGACTTTTGTGAACAATGATGAGATGCGCCAGTTCTTTGAAGAGAACAACCCCCATGCCCTCGAGGAGATCTCGCGACGTCTTCTTGAAGCCGAGCAACGCGGGCTCTGGCACGCGGATGTGGAAGTACTCGATGAACTTAAAAGGAACTACCTCGAGATCGAATCATGGATGGAAGACCAGATCAGTGGCGGGGAATACCAGGGAGGGGAAGTGGACGTGGTCACGGTACAGGATATCCCCGGCTGGAACGATTCTATGAAGGACCTCATGGCAAAGGTGCATGCGAAACACCGGCACTGATGCACGGGAATGGGATGGCGAAATGACAATGAATGCAATTGAGACGAGCAACCTGACCAAATACTATGACGCGCTCTGTGCCGTGGATGACCTCACGCTCTCGATCAATAACGAGATCTTCGCCCTGCTTGGCCCCAACGGGTCGGGCAAGACGACCACGGTTCTTATGCTCACGACCCTCCTCCACCCGACCAAAGGAAGTGCCACGGTATGCGGCAATGACATTCTCCGTAATGCGGAGGAAGTCAGGAGCTGTATCAGTTACGTGCCGCAGGATATGGCCGTAGACATTAAACTGACCGGCCGGGAAAATGTCCGCTTCTTTGCCGACCTGTATGGCGTTGAAAATGCCAAAGACCGCGTGGATGAGGTACTCGCGGTTATGGAGCTGACGGACCGGGCTGACGACCTCATCAAAACTTACTCGGGCGGGATGCGCCGGCGGCTCGAGCTGGCACAGGCCCTCGTCCACGAACCCTCAGTGCTCTTTCTTGATGAGCCCACGATCGGTCTCGATGTTGCTGCAAGGAAAAAGATCTGGGAGCACATCAGGAACCTCCGGAAGAAGGGCATGACCATCTTTGTCACTACCCATTACATGGATGAGGCCGACCAGTTCTGCGACCGGGTCGGGATCATCAGCAAGGGCAGGATAGCTGCTCTGGGCTCTCCCTCAGAACTCAAGGCAAGGCTGATGAAGGATGTCATCACGGTCAGGATTGAAGGGGAATGCACCCCACCACATATTGAGGGCGTCATCTTTGTGGGAAGGACCGGCGATGAGGTCTCATTTACTGCCGAGAATGGGAGCGAGGCGCTCCCGGTGCTTGCCGATACGCTTGCACGGTCTGGTGCAGCCATCAGGGCGATGTTCCTGCGTGAGCCCACCCTCGATGATGTCTTCCTACAAGCGGTCGGCCAGCAGGAGGAGCCTCACGGGTTTGAAGACGCGAAGTTCCGGATAATGCTGCGGAGGCGGAAATGAAGGGTATTTTTACGTACATGAAACGTGACTTCCTGAAATGGTACCGTGGCCGTGTTGCCGTGGTCTCGGCTCTGGTCATGCCGGCAGCATGGCTGATCTTTGTCGGGCTCGCGCTGCCGGTAAAATTCACGGGCAATTATCTGGACTTCATTACGCCCGGAATTCTTGTCATGACCATGCTCTCGGCCGGTTTGTCCGGGGGAGCGCTTCTGATGTTTGACAAGATCCTCGGGTTTTTGAACAAATTCCTTGCCCTGCCTACGCCGCGGAGCAGCATTCTTGTGGGGAAGATCCTCTTCATCACCGGCCGGGGCCTGATCCAGACTACCATCATCCTCGTCATCGCTCTCATGATTGGCGCAACGCTGATGAGCCCGCTCCAGTATCTCCTGACGTACTTCGTTCTCTTCCTGTTCGGGGTACTCATCTCGGCTTTTGCCACGACCATTGCGCTGTACCTTGACGACCACGATTCCTACTCGGCCTTCAGCACCATGATCTCGATGCCGCTCTTCTTCACCTCAAGCGCCCTGATGCCTTACGATGTAATGCCTGCGTGGCTTGCAACGCTTGCCCGGCTCAACCCACTCAGTTTTGCCATCGATGCCGTGCGGGAGATCGGAGCCGGTATAATACCTTCACTGTCCGTCATCCTCCTCGTTACCATATCAGCAGTCATCCTGGGGATCTGCATGTCCGTATTCCGGCGGGTGACGATCTGATGGTCTTGTCCCGGTCATTTTTCTGCACGGCCGGCCATTGTTCAGATTCCGGAGATTTACCATGGAAAAAGTAACATCGATTCTTATCGCCCTCCTCATCTGCGGTATTGTCGCAGTTGGAGCAGCCCTGGTCCTTGAAAAGCCTGCAGAACAACCGGTCACTTCAGCCATTGCACCTTCCGCAACCATCATACCCGTCGGGACACAAGCCCCGTCCGGTACACCGGCCCCGGCAACGAGTTCATGCCAGCCGTTAACCATCACCCAGACGGATGGGATGACCGTGTCCCTGCCCTGTGAACCGCAGCGTATTATTGCTGCAAATGCCAATGCCGCTGAGCTCCTGATCGCAATGGGGGCTGGTGACCGGATTGTCGGTGTTACGGAGTCCACGAAGAGTGTTCCATATGTCATGGACAAAATACCGAACGCGGTGAGTATCGGAGACTGGCAGAACCCGAACATCGAGCGGATGCTCGCCCTGAATCCGGATATCGTGATCGCATACTCAAGCTCGAAACCCAAAAACTTCGACCAGATCACAGCAGCCAACATCACCATCATCTCGCTGGACTGCTTCAAGCTCTCCACGCTCTCCTCCGATGCCCGGGCCCTGGGCCGGCTCACCGGGAAGATGAACGAGGCTGAGGTCTATGCAAGGCTTGTCGAGGATACTATTAGTGATGTGACAGGACGTTTAAAGAAAATCCCGTCAGGCACGTACCCGGAAGTCTATTTTGAGATGTACACGGACTATACCGTTGCAGCGGCGGGCTCCGGTGCACATGAACTGGTTACCGGTGCCGGCGGGAAGAACATTGCGGATGATGTCTCATCATCATCTGTCAAGGTGAGCCCGGAATGGGTTGTTGCAAGACAGCCTGAGTATATCCTGAAAGTTGTTTCCAGCACCAACACAATCAGTCTTGAAGAGATGGTCGGTTCGCTCAAAACCCGGCCCGGCTGGGAGATGATCCCTGCTGTAAAGAACGACCATGTGCATGCAATGAAAAATGAGATCGTGTACGGGCCCAGAGCGTACATCGGCCTTGTATACACGGCCCAGCTCCTGCACCCTTCAGAGTTCCGGGACCTGCATCCCCGACAGATGCTCACTGACTACGATGAGCGATATGTTGCAGGGACGAACAAGACCGGGTTGATCTGGCCGTAATCCACAACGATAATTCATACCAAGTACAACCCAATCTCTCTGTTTTTCAAAAACTTTAACACCTACAAGCTACGATATTCTCATCACTGGTGAATCATGCCTATGGAAGACGACCTCTCCCGGATCGGGATCTCACTCCCAAAGAACCTGCTCGACCGCTTTGATGAAATCCTTAATTACCGTGGCTATTCGTCACGCTCGGAAGGTATCCGCGATGCGATCCGCACGTACATCACGTACTACAAGTGGATGTCCGATGTCAAGGGCGAACGCGAGGGCGTCATCACGATGGTGTACGACCACGAGCAGCGCAACCTCCTCTCGGCCATCACGGAGATCGAGCACGACTACCACGACATCATCAAGGCCTCACTCCACTCCCATGTCACGCACGAGCGGTGCCTGGAGGTAATCCTTGTCCATGGGGACGGTTCGCAGCTGAAGGAACTTGCTGAGAAACTGATGGCCCACAAGGGTGTCGAATCAGTAAAACTGACAACTATCTCGATTGAGGATTGAGGTCGTTTCTCTTTTTAGTTCATTCCTTGTTTCCTGCCAATTGTTTTACCCGGCGTGACCGGAGATTTACTCCGGACCCGGTCGCCACTGTCGGGTGTTGTCCGGACTGGATTTTTCTTGTGCAACTCTATGAATTGACGGTTATCTGAGGGAGAGTAGTGATCACCGTCAGGTCCAGCCTCTTTTAATATTACATTTCAAAAAAATTTACATATTAATTGCTACAAAAATGAAAAAGTATAATAACGCAAAGCCCCTATAGATGAATCAGGGTACTGCTGGGATTCCGGCACAACCCGCACCTTCGACAAGGTAAACGCCAGAAAAACTCAAACGCCGGATCCGGGCCGGTGGGGAAACCGGCCTCGGGCACGGCAGGAGTTGTTCGTTATGAAAACTGTACTGTATAACGGAAGCCGGCAGATCCCGGTTGACACCCGGCATGACGAGTGTCTCTACGCGGCACCGCGGCCTGAAAAAAAAACTGCGGATATCCAGCATATAGGAAAGGATCTCTATCTCCATATGGACCGCGAAAAGAACGCAACTTATTATCTGCATCTCTGGTCAACAACCAAATCGACACGGGAGAAAATCCTGCCCATGTCCCCGCAGAATGCGGAACGGTATCTCCGGAGCAAAGGGCTGATCTGCAATATCTTCCCAAAAAGCGATCCGATTGCATCACTCTATCAATGGGGGTACGGCATAGCAGAAGAGTTCTAAAAAAAAACGGCCTTCTCATTATATCCACATTCGTTTTGGGATAATTGCAGGACCCGGCCATAAAAACCTGCACGTCCCTTTAAAAAAATCAGTGCTGGTCATAATCCGGCAACGTGCGGGATGAGCACGAACATGTTGTTGACGATCACAAAGACATAGTGCGTAATGATAACGCAGTAGAATGCGATCGCGGATCCCTTTACTTTGCTCTCAGCAAAATGGGAGACGATGATGATCAGGAGCAGAGTGCCGGCCTTGATCGCGAGATGCACAAGAGGGCTTGTCACAACCCCGGCCATGAGCGGGTTCAACTCGATCCCGCCCAGACGGAGGATGAGTTCTGTGGTGATGATATCAAGCAGGAAAAGTGCGGCAAGGATGAGCGAGAACTCCGTGATCCGCCGGTCTATTACCTCATTGGCCGGGCGGCATACAGGGTTACCCGCCAGGATTCCAGACCTGTGTTCCTGCGCGGTCATGAACACACATATCAGGGGCTCGTTAAAATATTTTGTGATCAGGATAATTTTAATTTGAGTTTGGAATTACTAAAATATTTATCATTTCGCGTATTTTCAAAAAAAAAACAGGGCCCTGTATCATTGGGTATGATGCAAAAAGAAAAAAGTAGCATGAGCAAACAATGAACAGAATCCGACCCGCAATCGTCGACTTTTTTCATAATGACAGCCCGGACTTCCGGCACATAACCAGTGCAGAATGCCGGGCGGAACCTGCACGAGTACCTGCACGGGTGGAATCATTCGGGAGAGAAACCGGTGTCATCCACATCAGGGTACATCCCGGAACTTCCCCTCCGGCACGGTCAGTTCGAAGCGGGCGCCTTTCCCAGGTTCGCCGGTCTCTCGGATCGTGATGCCGGTGATACCGAGGATTTCGCGGATCAGGAAGAGGCCGAGACCGGAATCCTTACCGAATCCCTTGGCAAAGATATGCTGCTTATCCCTCTCCGAAATCCCGGCCCCGTTATCCTCGCAGAGAATAATGATCACGGCCCCTTCTCTCCGACAGGAAAATGTAATACAGGAGACATCCCCGCCATGCCGTATAGCATTGTCGATCAGGTTGTAAAAGACCTTGCCGATCAACGGATCGGCAAAGATCTCAAGCCGGCCGGTGCTGACATCCAGCTGGACATTCCCCAGGTTCAGCTGAACTGCCGAAGCGTGGATGATTTCCCCAACAGGATACCAGCCAGAGGTCTGCGCCCCAATCTCCTGGTAATCTTTCGCAAACGCGATCTGGTCCTGGATACCGTGGATATTCTTTTCCATGCTCCGGAGATTGGCATCCATGGCCGCATCGTTCATTGCGGCACTCTGATCCTTTGCAAGATCGAGATTAACCAGCAGGGCAAAGACCCGGTTGGAGATATCGTGGCGGGTGATCTGGGCGAGGAGGGAAAGCTTCTGGTTCGCGGTGGCAAGGGCCTCCTCAATCCGCAACCGCTCGGTAATATCACGGGTCAGTTCGGCATTCACATCCGAGAGTTCAGCGGTCCGCATCCCCACCCGTTTCTCGAGCGTCCCGGCCAGCACCTCGAGATTCTCCTGTGCTATGCGTCGTTCGGCAATCTCCTCTTTGAGACTGGTATAATTGCTCCGGATCTCCCACGCAAGGAGGGAAATGACGGCGATCATCAGAATGAAAACCGCACGATACGGGAGATCGGAGACGCGTCCCTGCTCAGATCCCGTAATCAGGCCCCCGAGAGGCAGTGCCCCGGACAGAACACATGCCATGAGAAAGGGTGCATACCGGTGCGGAAGCCAGACAGACATCAGAAGCGGGACAAGGTACAGGATCCAGATGACGAAACCAAGGGGAAGGAGGATGTCGGCTGCAAAGATACCAATCGTGAGGCAGACGATAGCAACTAAGATGGACTGCTCCTGTTCTTTTGGTGTGGTTCCCAGTTCAATACGGATCATACCAGAATTCCTCTTGGGGGGGTTAGGGGAAAATACTCTCCGCTTGAATAAGTACATTCTCCATGCCCAGCTTTTTTCTCCCGCCATAGTATGCGGGAGGAATCTGCCGGGGGTTTGCATTGCCGGAAAGAGAGACGTACGAGATGGTAATAATCCGGATACCGGAGGATATACCATTTTTAACGATCCTTGCCCATTTCGCAGAACTACCTGAACAGCATTGAGTGGATAATTACAAACATTTTTATAAAAAAAACTGCTGATAAAAAAATATATCCCCCTGTAACAAATAAATGACCAGTATGATAACTCTCCTGTACGTTGATGACGAACCGGATCTTCTTGATCTTGGCAAGCTCTTTCTCGAACGGGGCGGGGAATTCTCCGTAACCATAACCTGCTCAGCGCAGGATGGTTTAGAAAAACTGTCCACCTCGGCATTTGATGCCGTGATCTCGGATTACCAGATGCCGGATATGGACGGCCTCGAGTTTTTAAATCAGGTCCGTTCTCTGTACGGGAACCTCCCGTTCATCCTCTTCACCGGGCGGGGCCGTGAGGAAGTTGTGATCGAGGCGATCAACCTTGGTGTTGATTTTTATCTCCAGAAAGGCGGCGATGCAAAATCGCAGTTCGCCGAGCTCCGGCACAAGATCCTCATTGCACTTGAACGGCGCCGGACGGTCGACGCCCTGAAAAGTGAGAATGAGAAGAACCGGAATCTCATGGATCATGCCAGCGATGCTATCTTCATTATTGACATTGCATCCGGCAGGTTCATCGATGCCAACAAAAAAGCCCGGGAGATCACCGGCCTGTCCCCTGATGAGATAACCGCACGGCCCCACTTATCCATCCATCCTCCTGCATACCACGACAAGTACCGGGCAGCATTTGAGACTATCACCCGGGATGGATCAGGATCACTGACGCTCATCATCCTCGGCGCTGATGGCAGGTATATTCCGATGATAGTCAGTGCAACGGTCATCGATCTTGGCGGAAGACACTGCATTATGGGTATCTTCCACGACATCTCAGAGATCCAGATGACACAGGATGCACTGCAGCTGGCAAATAAAAAACTCAGCATGCTGACCGAGATCACACGGCATGACATCCGGAACAAGCTGACCGTGATCGGCGGATATCTCGATCTCGTGAAAAGCCGGCCACCGGAACCTGATTTCTCAATGTACTTAAAAAAGATCATGTCCACGGTTAAGATAATCGGGGAGAATATCGAATTTTCCAAACTCTACCAGGATCTTGGCGTGACAGCTCCCGTCTGGCAGAACGTGCACGACGTTTTCTTCCATGCCTGTGCGCATATTGATATCAAAAATCTCACGGTCCAGTCGGATACGCGGGATCTGGAGCTCTTTGCCGATCCTCACTTGGAACGGGCATTTTACAATGTTATTGAAAACTCACTCCAGCATGGGGGTCCTGTAACGCTTCTCCGGATCACCGCAACGGAATCGCCGTACGGGGAAGTGACGATCCATATAGAGGACAATGGTACCGGGATTCCCCCCTTTGACAAGGCCAGTATCTTTGGCAAGGGTTTTGGTAAAAATACCGGCCTCGGGTTGTTCCTCGTGCAGGAAATCCTCTCCATCACAGGAATTACCATCTGCGAAAACGGGGAGTACCAGAGGGGTGCACGGTTCGAAATGCGCGTACCGCAGGGTAAGTACAGGTATCCCCGTAACCAACAGGCCGAACGGTGCCATATCATGATGCCGGCATCGGAAAAATCCTGATTTTTATAGATTGATTACAACAGTGAGCGCAGCCCGGTGCGGACCAGGGGTTTCAGCAACCGGAGCACGGCAGGTTTTAAGAGAAGCTTTCGTATGAGTGTCCCCGGCCGGTCCATATCACCGTGCTCTTCGATGGTGCGCACAATCTCCGGGTCATTCAGTGCACGGATGAGGGCATCCATATCCTGCCCGCCCAGTTTCTGCCGGAGGGTGAACAAGTGATATCCCACTTCCAGCTCGTGCCCGAAATCCCCCCTCCACCGCTGCTCGTAACCGGCAAGGAATGTATCAGTGAAGGTATCACTGCTGCACGCGTCTGCCGTAACTGCCGCGGCATGCCGGGCCGAGCGTACCCCGGTGTAGATGCCGCCACCTGAGGTGGGTTTGGCAAAACCCGCAGCATCGCCCACAAAGAGCGTTCGGTTGGCGTAGGTCTTTGGCATGATGCCCAGTGGCAGCGTCCCGGTGACAAGGTGGGCAGAGCTTGTGCCAAAGTGCCTAAGGAAGGTATTGAACAGCCCGGGCACATTTGTTGCGCCACAGAGGCCGACCCGGATCCTCCCGGGTCCGGTCGGGATTGACCAGCCGAAGAACTCCGGGGATGCATCCGGGAAGATCTCCACCATGCGGGGGTCGCATTCACCGCAAAGATCGGCCTGGATCCCGGCAAGGTAGGTCCTGGCACGCTGCATTCCCAGAAGCCGGGCTACCGTACTGCGAGGACCGTCGGCTGCAATCAAGATCCTGAAGGGAAACTCCTCATGGCCGTATACCCCCCGGGTGCAGACAAAGTTCTCTCCAAGGGAACAGACCGAGGTTTTCATACGGAACTCCACACCGGCATCTGCTGCAACCTCTGCCATCTCCCGGTCCAGGATACCCCGGTCCACCACTACTGCCTTTGTCGTGCCGGCATCAAAGGTAAGAACACTCCCGGTTTCGGAGATGACACGGGCTCCGCAGACCCGGTTCAACACCGATCGTTCCGAGACCCTACATCCGTCAAATGCTGCAGTTGAGAGGAGCCCGGCGCACTGGACCGGAAACCCGATGGTCCCGTGCTCTTCGATGCAGAGCGTTGAAAGGCCAAGCCTTGCACACTCAGCAGCAGCAGCGCTGCCGGCAGGCCCTGCACCAACAACGATCACATCATGCTTCATACGAATATACCGTAAAATAAACTGTTGCGAATGATGAAGATTATTTCTTCTTTGCATCCGGCCAACGGAATATACGGTTGGCTTTCTGCACCGGAACCTCATCCACATCGGCTTGCCCGGGTTTGAAATACCCCATGCCGATGGAAAAAAGCCCGAACGTGAACGCGAGGGTTCCCACAATTGAAACATTGAGGTGGTTGTTGAAGTTCGGGAAGTAGAGGTAGAAAATGCAGAGCAGGGCAACACCCGTTAGGATCATCGCCGGAATGAGGATGTACTTGCTCTTCGGGTGGGTCATGGCTATCGTGATATCGTAAAATCCGTTATACGCTGCGATTGCTGCTATGATAATGATCAACAGGATTCCGGCAATATCGAAAAGGAAGGTTGAGATGATAGCGATTACCAGGAGTATCGCCGAGAGCCCAAACCAGAACATCGATTCGTCACTCCGGGAAGTGATCGCAAGGAAGAGGAAGAGGGCCATCCCGAGCCCAATGAATACAAGGAATAAACCAGAAAAGGTGACCGTGACAGTTTCTGGGATCATCAGGGCAAGAAATCCAAATATTACGCCAATAATTCCCCGCAACAGGCATGAAGTTTTCGTATCAAGCATTTTTCCCATTCCAGAATACCCGGGTTTTTAATTGATCTGTACTATAATTAGCGATACAACTACAAAATCTCTGCTGTCATGATAACTATCCTGCTGGTGTGAAGTGCACATTCCACCTTTTTGCGTTGATCCAGGGCTTTGAAAGCCGTGAGTGGCAATCTTTAAACAACCAGCAACCGATGATTGTGTATCCCGTGTGACACGACCCCGTCTCCTGCGTAGTTATACCAACCTGTTCCGGTGATCTGCATGACCCTGCAAAACCCAGCTGCTACAACCCTTCCCGGTACTGCTCCCGATATCCCTGTCCGCGACATGATCGCCCGGGAATTACAAACCGTCCGCACCAACAGGGGAGCCCTCCTTGCCCCGGGATCACGGCGGAGCTGGGAAATCATGGTCCTGCTTGGCTGTATCCTTATCAACGGCTTATACCTTCTATTCCGGCCCGATTATTTCACGCTCTTTATCGCTGCCAGTTTTTACCTGAACATGGGGTACTTCATCACGCTTTTGATCCCGACGAGTGCCGGGGGCGGACAGATGTCCATGCCGGAGATCGCAAAGTTCCAGAGCTGGCTAAAGGAGAACGGGGTGAAGACCAGCACGACCCGGTTTACCCGGATCTTCATCAACTCGTTCCTGATCAACAGCCGGGGTCTCTCTCTGGGGATCGGCCTTTTGTTCGCGGTCGATATCCTGATGGTGCTCATCGATTTCCTCAAAGGGCTCCCGCTTCACACAACCGCGATCATCATCGGCCAGTCGATCTTCTTCATCGCCTTTTACTACCTTGTCTGGCGGACCGAACCGTTCACCTCACGTTTCAGCCGGGACCTTGACAAGGTGCGGAACCGGCTTGCACAGGACCTGCCCGCATGGCTCATCTCGGTCATGTTCCTTGTTGGATTCCTTCTGGTTGTCCTGGTCTTCTTAACCACGATCATCCTCCTGCCGGGGATGACGCTGGATGCCTTTGTCACCCAGTCCGGCTTAACGGACATCGCCCACCGTTTCAGTCTCATCCTCGTCCTTGTAGTGAGCCAGTACTTCCTCATCCGGGCCATCCACGGCATCACGAGCCGGGCAATGGCAGAACGGCTGCTGGACCACCGGGAAAGCGCCCTTGTGGAACTGCTGGATGAGGCTGATGCCGCCTGCAATACTGCTGCAGCTGGAAGCAGGGATCCGGACGAGGAGTATGAAACAACCTCCGCCATGCTCGAATCCCGGATCTACTTAATCAAACGCAATACCCTCCTTGGCACGTTCCCGGTATTTGTCGTGGACCTTGACTTCTCGGTCCTGCTGGACACCACGACCCGGATGGTCATCACGGGCCATATCCGGAAGGACTGACGCGGAAGAGTGCCACTCTTTCCCCCGCATATCGGAATGATACTATCCGGGATAACAGGATACCAAAAAAAAGATTACTGGTTTCCGTTCAGGCTGGCACCAAGGGTTTCCAGCAACGGCCTGTCTGACGGGGATATCACGATCAGCTGCTGGCCGATGACAAACAGGCTGCCGGTCGGTTTTCCGCGCCCGGTTGTACTGGTATGCCATGAGCGGATGGCGGCATCGCGTGCATCCCCGCTCTCAAAATTCTGGGTCGCAATGATGGTCTGCCGGTTGTCTGTATCAAGGATCACGTACGTTTTTCCCCCTACTGCTCCCGGCATATTCCATTGGCTATCCTGAATACTCACGATGCTGATGCCTTCAGCGTCCAGCAGTTCCCTGACGGGCTCGCCACTGACCGGGTAATAGGGCACATGGGAACCCATAAGGATCACAATCCCGACTGGGATAAGGGCAATGGCGAAGAGGAAGATCACGAGCGCTGCCTCATGGCGGGTAACCGGGGTCATGGGACACCTCCTTTCTTCAGCCACGCGGGATTTTTCAGGTGCAGGAACACCAGCGGAGGAACCGCGAGCAGGAAAGTACCGAGAAGGACCGACCCGACATAGACCAGCCCGCTGGTCTGGAAGTACGAGGGGGGCATGAGCCCGACAATGAAGGCAAAGGTGGTACCCAGTATCCCAAGACCCCCCACGATCCAGATGCCCGGCATGCCCCCGGGGATCCTGAACGGGCGCGGCGTATCCGGCTGGCTGTACCGGAGTTTGATGACCGCGGCAAAGACAAGGACGTACACGATGCAAAGCAGCTCGACGGTCATTGCCGAGAGGATCCAGTACGCCTGGTTGACGGACGGGAGGAAAACATACAGGAGCGAGACTGCCGAACCGATGAGTGCCTGGATGACGAGAACTGCAACAGGGGCGCCATATTTGTTTGTCCGATCAAAGATCGGGGGCATATTCCCCTCTTCTGCGACAATTCCAAGTCCCTTGGCCGGGCCAATCAGCCAGGCAGCGAGCGAAACCACGCCTCCGAGCGTGATGAGGACTGCCATCGGCGCCACCATCCACGGGATCTGGGCGGCATTGAAGAAGTACTGGATCGCCTGCATGACCCCGGACGCGAGGCTGAGCTGGTCAACCGGGATGACGATTGCAATGGCAATGGTGGCAAGGACCGTGCAGGCCACGATGATTATCGCGGATAAGGCCATGGCTTTGGGGTAATCCTCCTGGGGATTTTTTGTCTCGAGGGCATGGAACCCGGCCATCTCCATGCCTGCAAAAAGGAGGATGACTGTTGAAAAGAATGGCAGGGTTGCAAGGCTGATGGTCGGGACCATGGCACTGAACGAGAACGGCGGCAGAACGATGGCGGCCCCGGAGCCCAGCCACCAGACCCCGAGGATGATGATCAGGACAGATGGAATGATGCTGCCGAGTATTACGCCGACGTTGCCAAATTTCGTCGAAACCTCCTCGCCGAAATATGCGATAGCGGTTGTGCCCCAGAACGCGATCATCATGACCGTGAACATGTACAGGCCGCTTGTTGCAAGCGATGGTGTCAGGGCGAACGCGAGTGTCGAGGCGATGAACGAGAGGACGGTCGGGAACCAGACAAGGTTGTTGGACCATTCGCAGAAGAGCGCGGTAAACCCGCCTTTCTCGCCAAAGGCCTGCTTCACCCATGCATACACACCGCCCCCTTCCGGCCAGCCGGTAGCGAGTTCCGCACCGGCAAGGGAGATGGGGATCAAAAAGAAGATGGCGCCGATAACGTACCAGCCGATGCAGGACCAGCCATAGACTGCCATCGAGGGAAAATTACGGATACTGAGCACGGCTGCCACGTTGATCATGGCAAGGGCAAAGAGGCCCAGCACTTTTTTTCTCGGGATGCCGGGTGTATCGACGGCCAGGGGATCTCCCATTGTCACCGCTCCTTTGTGCAGTACATCACGTACTGGCCGTTGACCATCTCAATCCCATGAGTGTCATGGGAGAACCCGGGGAACCGGTTGTCGAAGTCCTGCAGGCATTTGAGGTACTGGAGGACCGGCCCTTCCAGTTTTCCCGTCCGCTCACCGGGTGCGAGGAGCGGAATGCCGGGGGGATAGGGAACAATGCCGGTGGCGACCGTCCTGTTGCCGGCCTTTTCGACCGGTACCTGTTCGACTTCGTTCTTCACCAGCCTGCGGAATGCTTCGGCATAGGACATGGCGGGTTCCGGCAGGACCGAGAACGCCTGCTGGAGGAGTTCGCACATCCGGTGTTCCTTCTTGAACGCATGCATCTCGGCAACGAGTCCCTTGATCGTCATGTCCTTGTAGCGTTCCGGGTACGTTTTCGGGAGGTCTGCAAACACATCCTCAAGAAGCGCATCCTCATCGTAGTGCCGCTTGAACTCGAAGAGTTCGGTCACAAGAGTCCCCCACTTCCCCTTGGTGATCCCCATGGAGAAGAGGAAGAGGATGGAATAATCGCCGGACTTCTCGTTGATGATCCCCTTCGTGTCAAGGAATTTCACCACGATTGCTGCAGGGATGCCCCAGTCTGCGAGCGTCCCGTCCTCGTTTACTCCGGGCATAAGCACCGTGACCTTGATCGGGTCGAGCATGCAATAATTGTCCGGGAGCCCGGTGAACCCGTGCCATGTTTCGCCGGGATGGAGTACCCAGCACGAAGGATTGTCACGGAGGGTGTCAAGCTGGGCATCGGCAAACGCGATCCTGGTTTTTGTTGCAGGATCGAGAATCATATCCGGCTGCCACATGCCGAACCACCAGTCGCTCTTCGTCTTCATATGCCCGATTTCCCGCCCGATCCTTGCCATGATCCGTCGGAACCGGATTGCCTCCTCGATTGATTCTGTCGTGAGCACGCGCCCCCCTGCTCCATCCATCATCTTTGACGAGACATCGCAGGACGCGATGATGGTATACAGCGGTGAGGTCGAAGTGTGCATCATGAAGCCTTCGTTGAACCGGTCATGCTCCATGGGGATGCGACCGTTCCGGATATGCACCATGGATGCCTGCGAGAGTGCGGCGAGGAGCTTGTGGGTGGACTGGGTGGCAAAGACCGTTGGGCCTTTTTCGTTCTTTGCCCCGTCCCGCATGGCGAACCGGTCGCGGTAGAGCGGGTTGAAGCGGGCATAGGCATACCAGGCCTCATCGAAATGGATACTGTCCACGCTCTTTCCGAGAAGGTCCTCGACCAGTCCCGCATGGTAGCAGAGCCCGTCATAGGTGGAGTTGGTGATGATGGCATGTACCGGGACCTGGCTCTCGCAGGTCTTTGCCGTGGGACATGAACCGATCTTCTCCCGGATCGCTTCCGGGGTCATCTGGTCCGGGGGAATGGGCCCGATGATCCCGTACCGGTTGCGGGTAGGGATGAGGTAGACTGCCACGGCATGGGTCATGGTAATCGCGTGCTCGGCAGACTTGTGGCAGTTCCGGTCAACCAGCACGATATCGTCTTTTGTCACCCTGCCAAAGAAGACGATCTTGTTGGCGGTCGATGTGCCGTTGGTCACGAAGTAGGTCATGTCAGCGCCAAAGACCTTTGCTGCATACCGCTCGGCCTCGCCAACAGGACCGGAATGGTCGAGGAGCGATCCCAGTTCTCCCACGGAGATGGAGAGGTCCGACCGGAAAAGCTGCTCCCCAAAAAAATCAAAGAATGCCCGGCCGGCCGGAGATTTCCGGAATGCAATGCCCCCTGCGTGGCCCGGCGTGTGCCATGAATATTCGAAATCCCTGGAAAAGCTGACAAGTTCTTTAAAGAACGGGGGCAGGAGTTTTTCCCGGTACCGTTTTGCCGCAGCAGTGATACGCCCGGCAATGAACTCCGGCGTGTCCTCCATCACCCAGATGTATTCATTGATCTCCCTGATCATATCGAGAGTGAGAGTAGTCGGGGGTAACGTTGTGGGTTCCCCCATGAGAAAGATCGGGATATCCTCGTTCCGTTTCCGGATCTCGTCGATAAGGCCAACCGTCTCGGTATGCTTTTCCGGCGTATCCCCGCCAAGGTTCCAGTTGATGAGAAAACAATCGACATCGGGCATGGCAGGATACGCGGCCCGGGCATCAGCAGCTGATGCAATATCTGCAACCGTGATCCCAAACTCCTCAAGCCCTTTTGCGACCCGCTTGATAGCCCGACCATGCGGAGTATCGGTATGGATCGTATCGTCAAGTATCGCGACCAGCAGTCGCTCTTCCGGGTTCATCACGTACCACCTTTTTAAGATCCGACACGGGACTTCCCGGCCGTTTCCCTCAAACCATGGCTTAGTGGCACCTTGTATTTAAATGGGAGGTGCGAATACGGGCTGCCCCAATGCCACGTCCATTACGTACAGACTGGGTTCAAATAGTGTGATTGTCCCGCAATCAAGAGAATAGTACAAATACTATCTTTGTTTATGTATCACTGGTGATAGTTACCATGACGGATGATATTTCCCAACCTGAACAGACACTTGCAGACACACAATTCTTCCCCTGGTGGCTCCTGCTCCTCTGGGGCATCCTGACGCTTCTTGTCGGATTCATGTTCCTGATTAACCCGGGCCAGACCATGGAATTTTTCATCATCTTCCTGGGAGCGTACTGGCTTGTGGGCGGACTGTTCACGATTGGCAGCCTTTTTGTTGACCGGAGCAACATGGGATGGAAGATCTTCCTCTCGGTCATCAACATCCTTGCCGGCATCCTGATCCTGATGTATCCCCTGTTCAGCACGATCTTCGTCTTCACGTTCATGATTATCTTCATCGGGTTCTGGGCCTGTTTCATCGGTGCCGCCCATATCTACCAGGCGTATACCGCAAAGGATGCCGGGAACGGTGTGCTTGGGATCATCATCATCATATTCGGTCTTCTCCTGCTAATCAACCCATTCATCGCCGCCGCCCTCCTCCCGTTTGTCTTTGGCGGGTTTGCAATAGTTTCGGGCCTTGCCTCGATCTATGTAGCTTTCGTGGCAAAAGGTGCACAGGCAGCACCCTGATACTTTTTTCTTTGCCGGACATTGCCAAACCGGAGTTCCGGCTGCATGAATAAAAACAGAACGTTATTTTTGGTTATTTCAGGTCAAATGCAAAAAAGACCATTCCTGAGATCTTCTCAAGGCCCCTGAGGATGAGGAGGAAGATGATGGCAAAGATGAGGAATCCTCCGACCGACATGACAGCCCCGCTCAGACGCAACGTGGAGAGGAACGCGACCGAGACCGTATTTGCCAGGAAATACGCGCAGATGAGGCCCAGAATAAGAAACCCCGCCCTCTTTACTGACGTCACATCCATACCAGTACTGTTTTTTGCCTCCTGATAAAACCACCCGTTTCAGGAGGCTCTTACCCGTCACTCCCTCCCGTGTGACTGCACAGGGTGCGGACAGTGTGTAACCGAAAGGATTATTGTCCGCCATGCTGCCGGAATCATACAATGGATGAAGAGGGCCCGGAAGACGAGATGCTGGAGGACCGACAACCCGCAGGTCCTCCGGATAAGCACGGCCCGATGCTCTGGGTTGCCATCGCTCTGGTGGGATTTCTCGTATTCCTGTTAATCTTTGCAAACGTTACCGATATCCGGGCATCGGCCGGCACGACCATGGCCTCGCATGAATGGCAGCTCCAGACCTATGTTGATGCAACCGGCGTCATGGTTCCCGCCCTTCCTGATGCTGCAGTCACGTTTGGGTTCCCTGAGGCCGGTGTTGCCGGAGGCCGATCGGGGTGCAGTTTTTACGCGGTCAATTATACGACAAACGATTACAGCATCGCCCTTTCGGAGCCCGTCATTGCCGGCCTGCGCTGCTGGGACCCGGAAGCAACAGAACAGGAAGAGGCGTACTTCGTGGATCTCATGAACTGTACCGAATTCCGGGTCTCGGAAACCAGCCTGAAGATGTTTGGAAAAGATGGAAGGCAGCTGCTTATTTTTACTTCCCTTAATTGATCCGGGAATCCAGGGATCGTTTCCCCCTTTTGGTGAAACAAAACCGATGGTATTAAGAGTTCATGAGAAAATCAAACTTCCATGGACAATTCAGTAGTGAAGGAAGAGAACACGTATATCCTGTTGTTCATGTTCGGGGCATCATTTTGGTCTTCTCGCTCTTCCTGAACGTCTATTTCCTTTTCAGGGCCGTCTTTACCTGACCCGTGGCAGGGGCATAGCTGACGAGAGCACTCACGGGTGAGCTGCAACCATAACCGGAACTGGTGCAGCCTTTCCCCTTTTTCTCGTGCCATATGGAATTCCCTGACGAGTTTTTGCCTGCAAACCCCCCGTCGCGAGTCTGCCGGAATCCTGGATGGATCCCCCTGGGCCTGCAGGAGAGAACCCGGTTACCGGCAGATGCTCCGGCAGAACAGGCCCGGGGGAGATTTCCTGCCCGCATTCATATTACCCCAACTTTAAATGCCACCGGGAATAAACCATCATCAGGAGCAGATACCCTATGGAAGCACGAAGCGAGAGGAATGACGGCGTCCTCATCTTTTTTGTTGCAGGCCGTCTCGATGCATTCGGGGCGCAGCAGCTTGACACCTGGGCCCGCGAAGCCCTCCATGATGACGATAAGGAACTGGTCGTTGACCTTGCAGGCTCATCTTACCTGAGCAGCGGGGGAATCAGGACATTCAACAGCTTAAAGCGCGAGATGAAACGACGGAACGGGCGGCTCGCCCTCAGCAATGTCGGGGAGTACCCCAAAAAGGTCCTCGACATGGCCGGGTTCACCACGGTCTTTGATATCTTCCCGACAACCGAAGAAGCGGTCCGGGATATTGTCAAAAAACGGAAAAACCCCTCGCTCTTCAACGAGCTCTTCTACAAGAAGATCGTGGGGGAAGGCGTGAAGCTGACCATCGAGCCCGGCTGGATGACCACGCCTCCGGCCCTCCGCGTGCTGGGCGATCTGAAGAAAGTGCTCTATGCAACGATCACCGCATCTGATGTAAAAACCCGGAAGTTCTCGGAAGTGAATTACTCGCTCGGTCTCGGGGCACTCGGCGCAGATGTCAACGATGCGCTCCCGCTCCTTGGCGAGATGATCACGCTCCATGGCTCGATGGTCTGGCTGCCCACGGACGGCAACAATACGCCTGACTTCCTCACTCCCCTTGACACCGGGGGCGATGTCCCGGTGTACACCGGCTACAACATCACGCTGGACGGCCCGTTCAACGAGTATTTCACGCTCGAGAGCGAGAACGCAACCGGGGTTTCCATTGCCGACATCTACCGGACCATCTTCTCGTCAGCAAACGAGCGGGTGCAGAGCTATCATGGCGTGGTTGCCGTGACGATCTGGGGTGTCCTTGACAGCCTTGCCAGCTCGGGGCTGAAAAAAGCCCCTGTGGCCGGTTCCACGCCCGCTGACGGACAGTCGATCATGTCCCCGGCGCACCTCCACGAATGGGTTGCCGCCGATACCGGGTCATCCTACAAGGGCGACACGCTGGTCAGTTTCGGGATCGGGATCGATCTCACCCATGATCTTTCCGGTTTCAATGTCGAAGACATCGCCTCCATCTATTACGCCAACCCGTTGAACAAAGGGGCAGGAAAACAGATGTACCTTCACAACCACGGGGTGGTGTTCAAGAATATCCCGTACGACCCGTCGCTTGACCTCAACACGCAGGTGAGAAAGATTACGAGCGAGGGCGAGTTTGCCGATATGCGCCATCTCCTCGACTCCACCCGGCTCCGCAAGGCCAAGATCGGCGTTGCCTATATCCAGACGATCACAAAAGAATCGTAAATAGTTAATCAGCCTTTTTTTTGGTCAGGATAAGAACATTTTCTCCGTTTTCATACCGATATGAGAAATCGTCCATCACCTGCCGGATAAGGTGCACACCCAGTCCACCTATCCGCCGCTCGGTTACATCACCATCCAGGTCGGGTTCCGGGATTGACAACGGATCAAAGGGCGGTGCGGCATCCGCGATCTGTATCTCTGCTGCGTTACTGCTAACCTGACAGGAGACGCGGATCACGCCACGGGATTTTTTATAACCATGGACAATTACATTGGTGATGGCCTCCTCTACAGCGAGCTGGGTATCGAGAATAGCCTCAGGAAGAAAACCGGATACCTGCATCAGATCTTCCAGATGGGCAGAAACTTTGGGGATCTCCGCAATATCCGATCCAATTGTCAGGACTACAGGGGGATTCATGATTAGAGGCTCCGAATTATCATCAGGGTGATGTCATCCGACTGGGGGTGATCGCCGGTAAATTCATGGACCGCATCCATGATTGCAGATCCAATCTCTTTTACCGGAAGATTGTGTGATGCAATGATAATCTTTTCCAGCCGGTCGAGACCGAACATCTCCAGCCGGGAATTTTCCGCTTCGGTTATCCCGTCCGTGTACAGGACAAGGATATCGCCTGGCGCCAGACGCACCACTTCCTGAGTATAATCTGCATCATCTATTGCTCCCATTGCAATACCGTTTGCAACAAGTTCCGAAAGTGTGCCATCTGCCTCCGTGTAATGGATGGGGGGATTGTGGCCGGCATTTACATACGTAAGTGTCCGGGTTGTTGAGTCGAGATATCCGTAAAAGAGGGTCACAAACATACCGGATTTCGAGTCGTGCGAGATGACGGCATTTGCATCCCGTATGGCAGCAGCCGGTCTGTTTCCATACCACGGGGCATTGACCCGGACCACGATCCTTGACAAGGCCATGAACAGGGCTGCGGGGATCCCTTTACCGGAGACATCCGCGATCATGATCCCAAGCTGACCTTTTCCCAGCGGCAGGATTTCAAGCGGAATAACATCGAAAAAGTCCCCGCCAACTTCTTTTGCCATGACACATTTTGCTATAATATCGTACCCTTCGATTTGGGCAATCGTATCAGGAAGGAAACTCTGCTGGATCTCTGCTGCGATGGCAAGCTCGGTGTTCTTGCGTTCGATCTCCCGCATGAGCGTATCGCGTTCCGCCTGCATCTTCCGTTCGTTCTGGATATTTTCAACCATGGATGCAAAGATAAACATTCCCGCGGCATTGGCTAAAATCATCGGGATGGAAACTGTTGATACTACAAGAAGCGCCTGGTCCAACGGGCGGCACATGAGGAGGGTGAGGGCCATGTGGAACACTTCCATAAGAATCGCAAACAGCACCGCTATCGTGGTTCCGGCAAACTTCCGCTTATGGGCAAGCCAGATGAGTCCTCCAAAAAGCCCGGCAAAGACCGTTGCGAGCGAGCAGGAATATACGGTGAACCCCTCAATGGTCATCCGGTGGGCTGCACCTATCAGTCCGGCCCCGAGTCCCACCCACGGGCCGCCAAGCAGGCCGGCGAGCATCGGCCCGAGGTCGCGGACATTGGTACGCGCACCCATAAAATCGATCCCGCTAAGGGTCCCGTACATGGAAAGGGCGCCAAAGAGCAGGACAAGGATGACCTGGGTTTTTATCGTAGGATGGCCATCAAGGATCTCCGGGAATATCCGGCTCCGGGTGAGAAGATAGGCTGCCACGATGATAACACAGATCAGTTGCAGGAGGACGAGGAGTGAAGACAGAATTGAGTAATCCATAGTAATTTGCCCGGTACTATAAGGTTTGCACACGGATTCTCATAAAGGGTCATGTTGAATTGTTTTTATTGCTCCATGAAAGGTGATCATTTCCCCGCCCCAAATGTCCGACCGGATCCCGCGTATCATGATAGATGGAACCTGGATCTGGCATCCCACCGGAATTGCGTCAGGATCGGCCATGGCAAAGAGGGGGTATTGAGAGATGACTCAATCACACACCCGGAAATGAATGATGCGTTTTGTAATACACATGGTTGCACTCATGTGCCGCGATCCCATTCGGTCTGGAATCCTCTCGGTCCTGCGGGATAATCATGTCGGCTCGGGTACAGAAAATAATACACACTTTTTCCTGATCGCGCTGCCGTTGGCCACTGAAATTCAACCAAACGGATCTTAGTGTTGAAGGATCTTCATACCAAGGGGCATATGCCTGCACAGAAACAGGAGTGTGCAGTTCCACACGCTGGTGTTCATTCCATTTCAGTCATGGGACGATAAAAGGGACCTGACGGAATAAAAAATTAGATAAGGCTTTCAAGCTTCTTTTCGAGAACGTCAAGGCCCTTCTTGACATCATCAAGGGTCTTTCCACCGGTCAGAATGATCTTCCCGGACGAGAAGATAAGAACAACAATCTTCGGATCCTGGATACGGTAAACAAGCCCGGGGAACTGTTCGGGTTCGTACTCCACATTTTCAACATTGAGCGTGACAGTCAGCTTATTGAGATTAATGTACCTGCCAAGATTGTACGAGCAGACCATATTGGTAATCGCAACACGGGGCTCTTTGAGTGGCTTGATGCCCGCAGATTTTAACGATTTGAGAACAATGGCAAGCCCTTCAGCGAGTGCAGAATCGTTACGGACACCCGTGATTACGATCTTGCCCGATGAAAATATCAGGCACGCGATCTTGGGATCCGCAATACGGTATACTGCGCCGGGAAATCGTTTCTTATTGAGTTCGCAGTTCTCGGTCTTATCTGAAAAATCAGCAAGATCAATAGACTCTGCAATGACACCGGATGCAACGATGTTTTCAATCTTCAATGATTCGTATTTTTTATTGACCATCCACACACTATGACGTTCTTTAAAGCATAAGACTAATGGAGAACCTTTATGAGAGGTCTTCCGGATCTCACTAAAATACCCACTGCACGCGGTTTCCGGATCGGTCTTGGGGGGCCCGGCCAGACTGGTGTATTTGGGGGAGGGCCGACATAAAAGATGAGACCGCAGGGGCGATAACCTTGCTGTAGTTGTTGTTTCAGAATCGTTTAACGTCGGTATCCCCATCAATGATGACCGGGCGGTTCATGGTCATTGCACGAAGAACTGCGGTTTCGAGATCCTCCGGCCGCGTTACGTGAATCCCGGCACCCCCGCACACCCCCGCATACTTCGCAATTTCCGGGAGTCTGACAGAAAAACGGTAACGGAAGATCGCGGAAACGTTCATCCTGTCATAATCCAGATACACCATTGATACTATGACCCATAGAACCCGCCAATATTTCCACCTCATACCTGACATTACGATCAGTCCAAATGAGGAGAGCGGGATGCCCCATACAGGAGGCATGCTCTGTGTCCGGTGAGATGGACCTCAAACTGGAGGCACTCTCGAAATATATCGTGACAAGCCCATCATGGGCCCGGTCACTCGTCCTCATCTTCATCCTCTCCGGCTGTGTCGAAGTCATGGCAATGCTGGGAACCGGATCCCTCATACACCCAACACTCTTCCCGGTCGCAGCCTATCTTATCCCAGCCCTTGCCGCCCTTGCCCTGACACCCTGGCTTGCCCGGCGGTTCTCAGGAAAACTCAATTATGGCTGGTCGGGACTCACGGCAGCTCTTGGTCTCATCATCTCGATTTTTGTCTCACTCTCACCGATCCTGCTCTTCCGGTTCTCGTTCCCGCTCTTCTTTGCAATCTCGCTTGCTCTTGTCTTTGCGTTCCGGATGCTCCTTCTTGCAGCGGTCGTCAATTTCCGCATCAGCCGGGTCATTATCCCGGCACTCCTCCACTCCGGCATCGCGGTTGTCGGGGCAGCACCATTTCTGGGGATAGGATTTATCCAGATCTCCATCCTCCTCCATATCAGCTTTGCAGCCGGCGTCCTTGTCTTTATCAATGTCATTGAACGCCCGATGAAGGCAAACTTCAGGGTCGGACCACTCGAACTGGTCAATGCCTTCCTCCTCCACCTGTCAGAGGGCAGCAGGAAACTCGATGACTTCTTCCGGAGCATAGGCGAGAGCGTGGTCGTGCCGGAGGTCTCGCTGGTTATGCAGCGGGAGAGAAAGGAAGACATATTCATTACAGTTCCGAATGTCCATCCCGGCCCTCTCGGTGAAATCGGGGGGAGCAACCTGCCAAAACTCCTCCACGAGCAGCTTGGACCGGCATCGATGGTCTTCCACGGCTCTGCCTCGCACGATTTCAACCCGGTCGATGAGGTGGAAGTAAAAAAAGTGGGTGATGCGGTTCTTGCTGCCCGTCCGTCGGTTTGCACGAATACCGGCTGCACCAGGTCAGAAAGGTATCGCTGTGGGTCGGTGGATGTACTTGCACAGGCATTCGGGGATACCATCCTTGTTATTGCAACCCGATCGCCACTCGTCACCGAAGACCTTGATTTTGCACTCGGGTTTGCGATCATGAAAGCAGGTGAGAAATATTTCCCACATGTTGGTTTTATCGATGCCCATAACTGCATGGATGCAATGGAGGACGGCGTGTATTCGGGAACGGAACTTGCCATGGAGTATCTTGGCGCCGCAGAATCGGCTTTTGCGGCAACCGCACAAAAAGATCAGGTAACGTTCACTGCCGGATACGCAGCCCGTACATTCCCGTTCTCACGGAAGGAAGGATTTGGCGATCTCGGTGTCCAGGTTCTCGTTGTGGACACCGGAGGCCAGAAGACCGCGTACGTCCTCTTTGACGGCAACAACATGCAGACCGGTGCACGTGACGAGATCCGCAAACGGCTGCTCACAATTGTTGATGAATGTGAGATTTCAACAACCGATACCCATGTTGTCAACACGGTCTCCGGCAGGAACCAGGTGGGACTCCGTGTCAGTGTTGACAATTTTTATCCCCGTGTTGAAGAAGCAGTCATAGAAGCTCTTGCTGATGCCGCTCCAGCTCGCACTGCCGGTGCAACCGCGTGGTGCCGTGGGATCGTGGTTTTTGGTTCGCAACGGATCTCCCAGATCGCGTCAACGGTTAACGGGATGATGGGTTTTCTCATTCCTGTTGCGATAATCATACTCCTTGGCGCCTTCCTGACGACCCTGATGGCGTATTTCGTACTGGTGTATTAGAGATAATACAGATTACACCGAATAGAAATAGTCAGGCAGATACCTATATCGGCCCTCACACCAACAATAGCCCATCGCATCAGAACGAGCACGTCGTTTTTTTTCGGCCATACTACAGATAGTGCAAAAATCGGCACAATCAACGGTTCAAAAGCCGTTTTTCCGGAACCGGGATTATCCATGACAGGATTACTGATACTGATAAGGGAGACACAGATGTTACAACAGCAAAAAAGGCACATGGGGATCAGTGCCCCAGAAAAGACCGATGATCACAAGGGAGTGAACAGGGATGACGGAGCAGGATGTGTATGAGTGTTCTTGTAAAATTCTTGCAATCCGGGTCGTTTAATGACGGGAAATTTAAATCACTCGATCTTGAAAAAATTACTAAACTCCAGATAGCCCATCTGCGCAATACATGTGAACTGCTTGCCACCACACCGGAAAATCCCCGACCAAACACACCATATATTATTGCCCGAAGGGACCGGGAGTATGAGTTACAGGCAATCTTAAAAGATCTTCAGCAGTTGAAACGGGAAACAAAGGATATAACCTATGAAATAACCGATACCGAAGCTCATCAGGTAAAATAATTTTTTTATTTTTTTGATGAGTATTATTGTAAGGGGGTCCCTATGGGGGGAACCGATATCACGATATCTCGCCTGTTTGCCCATGATAGTTACACCTTAAGCCGTTGTGTTCAGGAAATCCATTCCCGGTTATATCGTGATCTTCCTGAAGAGGAAGGCCCCAATGGCCGTCATTGCCAAGCTAAAACCCCCGATAACGGCAAAACAAACCACAGGATTAATCTGCGATACTCCGGTCAGGCCATATCGTATCCCTACCACACCATAGGTCAGGGGATCGAGAAGGGTTATCGGTACAATCCAGGTGGGCAACGAACTGATGGGGAACAGTGCCCCGGATAATCCGAATATCGGGAAGATGACAAAGTTCATGATCAGCTGGAACCCGGTCATGTCCTCCATCCTCGATGCTATCGCAATGCCAAAAGCGGTGAACGAGATGCCGATCAGGACCATGAACAGGAATGCCATCAAAAAGCCGGATACACTTGAGACATGGAGCCCGATGAAGAGCGATAGGATGAGGATAATAAAACCCTGGAGGACCGCCGTTGTTGCCCCGTCGGCGGCCTGTCCCAGCATGATCTCCAGCCGCGAAACCGGTGCAACGAGCGTCTCTTTCAGGAAGCCGAACTGCTTGTCCCAGATCACCTGGATACCTGAGAAGACCGACGTGAACATGACGCTCATCGCAACCATGCCCGGGACCAGGAATACAACGTAATTATCGCCAAGCCCGGGCAGGGAGACAATGGAGTTCAGGCCAAACCCGAGGAAGAGTAAAAAGAAAAGTGGCATGCTGATACTACCGATGATGCGGCTCTTTGACCGGATGTACCGCAGCATGTTCCGTAGCCAGATGGTGTAGATGATGTCCATGGTCAGTGCCTCATCATTCTCTGATGCATGCGCATGGTCTCTTTAATACCGGCTTCCTGTTCACGAATTGTTTTGCCGGTGAAAGATAGGAAGACATCCTCGAGCGTGGGCTTGTGGATAGTAATCGACGAGATCGGGATGTGCCGGGTGTTGAGAAGCGTGACAATGCTGCTGACATGCTGGTCGGCATTTTTCAGGCTGACGATCACTTCATTATTGTGGGTTTCCACCCGGGCAACCCAGGGTTCAATGAGGGCGGCGGCAACAGCTGCCGGATCGGGAGACCCGATTGTCACAAGATCGCCTCCAAGACCATCCTTGAGATTTTTCGGGGTGTCGATGGCGATGATCCTGCCGTGGTCGATGATAGCAATTCGGTTGCACAACCTGTCTGCTTCTTCCATGTAATGCGTTGTGAGGATAATCGTGATCCCTTTCTCTTTTGCGAGGGTGGCAATGTATTCCCAGAGGTGGTTTCTGGTCTGCGGATCAAGACCGAGCGTGGGTTCGTCGAGAAAGAGAACCACGGGGTGGTGGAGAAGACCGCGGGCGATCTCAAGACGGCGCCGCATTCCTCCGGAGAAGGTCTTGACAATATCGTCCCTGCGTTCGTTGAGTTCAACAAGCGTAAGGAGTTCAGCGATACGCTGAGCCCGCGCCTCTGAAGGGATCCGGTAGAGACGGCCGTGGAAGTCCATATTCTCCCATGCAGTCAGTTCCTCATCGAGACTCTGGTCCTGAAAGACAATGCCGATGGATTTCCGCACGCCGTCCGGATCCTTCTCGATATCGATACCATTGACAGTTGCCGAGCCGGACGTTGGGGGGAGCATGGTGGCAAGCATTGACAGGGTCGTGGTCTTCCCGGCTCCATTGGGTCCAAGGAGGCCGAAGATCTCCCCCTGCTGGATCTCGAATGAGATGTTGTCCACGGCAACAAGATCATTGAAACGGCGGGTCAAGTTCAGAATCTGCAGTGCGATTGTCATGTGATCGTTTCCGTTCTCCTGCCTTTATGAATGGGATACCGGTATTTTCTGTACTGTTCTCTTAATACGCTTGTTATAGGATTTAACCGGGATGATGAATACAATGGGAGAGCGCAGCGCCAGAACCCCTCCAGGATTCTAATCGGTAAATTATCAGTTCTGTTCTTGACTACCTGGCAAAAAAATGAAAATTTCCAAATGGACTTTAACTCAGGTAATTACTACTTTTGCAATCCGGGTAAATGAGCGTCAGCAGGAAGCGAGGTTTTCTTTAATCCACCTATGCTCTCTGACAGTTTTAAAAAGCCTGCAGCATTGCTGGATATTGTGGCGATAACTACCGATACCCTTGTTGAAAAGGGCCGGATGTGATAAATGGTCCGATGATAATATATTTGCAAATAAGAAATACATATCATTATTGATGGGTATCAAACCCAGGTTTTTTTCCATATCCGCTCATGATCCTGCATTAGGAAATTCCCGTTGTGATCTCCGGTTTTCACCGTACGTTCACACGAGAATGTAAATATAAAAAAGAGATAAGGCCGCGGGGCTCTGGTATTATCCGTAACCCATCGCGATATGAACCCCGGTTTTTTTTGGGTAAACACCCAATGGATAATATGCATGAACTCGCCAGGGTCCTGACCGACCGTAAGGGTCTTTTCTGGATCGCGGTAACGGCACTGTTCTATATTGTGATTCTGGTCCCCTTCAACCAACATAACTGGGAGATTGCCGGCATAACACTGCGCCCGGCCGCAGTCCTGCCGGTTGTCTGCGGGATTCTCTGGGGCCCGGCAGCGGCCTGGGGCCTTGGGATCGGTAACGTGGCAGGAGATCTCTCCGGTTCATGGTCCCTGATGAGTGTTTTTGGATTTCTCATCAACTTCATCTACCCGTACCTCGCTTACCGGCTCTGGCACAATCTGATGAAAGGTCACACAATCCGTATGGACTTCTTTGGCCTGGGCTGTTTCTGGGTTGTGACGCTTGTTACGACCTTCACCTGCATGCTGTTCCTTGCCGCATGCGGGACTATCTTCCTTGCCCGCCCGTTTGAGAGCAAGTTCATCAGTTATTTTGGTAATAACATTTTCTGGGCCATGATGGTCGGGCCGGTCCTGTTCCGGCTGACGTATGAACCGGCATTCCGGAACGGGCTAGTTTACGGCCGTGAATGGGACCGACGGTTAACTTCGGTGACAACAGGATAAAAAACATAAAAAAACCGCTATCCCGGTGATGAGAAAGTCATGCAGCCGGCATGGATCCAGAGAATAATCCGGATATAATTCCCACGGATAAGATTTTGTATAGATACTGCATATACTCGCATACGCTGATATGAACAAAAATCATTCAGGATGATTGGGTAAAAAGATCCTGAATTTGATCATATTCGGTGACAAAAACCAGGAGTTGGATAATACATATGCCAGAAGATGCGATAGAAACAATGACCAACAAGAGTATTTCCGGAGCCGAACATCTCAAGATCCAGACTGCAGAGGCACTGGAAGAGGCTGCCCGCAAACTGCGGAGTGCTGACATGACCGTGAATGACGAGAATGTCAGGAATATCCTGCATGGAATCCAGGATAAGATGGACCACTTCAAAGACGAAATTGGTACCAGATACCGTGACGTGGAAGTGGAGTACCAGAAACAGGTGGAACCTGTCGAGAACGTTATCTGCGATCACCCCATCCCTGCAGTTCTCGTCGCAATGGGAGTCGGGGTTCTCGTTGGGATGTTATTGGGAAAATTCCGCGATTGATGAGTGAACGCGATGGAGCCTGAAACCTGCGATGATGAGGTATCGGTAGAGTCGGATCTTGTCACTACGTTCAAGTATCTTGACCTGTACCTGCGGCAGAAGACCGACCTGTACCTGCAGCAGTACTTATTCGAGCCGTTTGACTTTCTCGGGATAAAGGTCATGTACCTGTCAATCGTGATTACCCTGCTCATTGCAGGAACCCTGGTTGTACTGGCAGGAGTGGTCCTTCTTATCGCGACAATGCTACCGCTCTGGGCGGCCCTGCTGCTCACAGGAGCGATCATATTCCTCGCAGGAGCAGTAATCGCCCATGTATTCTTCGCAAAAAAGATTGTCCTGCAAACCCCGACGGCACTGGAGATGATGAATCGTGGAAAACCGTAGGCCGATAACCGAAGACGATATCTACCTGACCGAGTTGCTGATCGCCAAGTCCTATGGACAGTTGAAGCATTCCGTGACCCGTGTGTCATCCCAGACCCTTGGCTCCGTTGGAGAGGCGGTCGGGGATACCGTCAGGAAGCATCCCTATGCAACTGCAGGTGCCGCGGTCGGGGCCGGTATCATCATTTACGGACTGTTCAGGATAATGAACCGGAAGGGTTCATCCGGACGAAAAGAACACGACAACAGGAAAGAGCGATCCCCAACAGGTATGACCACGGATATTCTTGGCATGCTGATGCCGATATTTGCACCATATCTCACAGCATATATCCAGAGATACCTGGGACAGATGTTTGCCAAAGATCGCGATTAACATCGTTAAAAAAACCGTTCACCTGAACATTGCAGGTGTAATCCACAATAAGGGAAATGTGTGTTCCCACCGGAAAAAACCGGCTGAATCTATTTTTTATTCATGGGTGCGAGTCTATGACATCGGTATATTGGATACCCGGCCCACTACTTCCAAGGGTAATTCCCACCACTTAATCCGGGCACGTTACGAGATCGGATTGCTCATCCGAGAACTCGTTTCCGCAATTCCTGCAAAAAACACCGAATTCCGGCACAGGTTTTTTAACGAAGCGAAATCTACGTTTTAAATTGAAATTACCCTTTTTCGGGCAGAAAAATATATGCTAATGCTCGCTTACAGGAGGCGAAACTCAGGATGGCCGGGGAGTATGTATTGATCTAATGAGAAAAAAACAGTTTTGGACTCCGGTTTTCCACGTTCCCGTAGGTGCATGTCACCGCAGCCGGGTCAATATACCCGGGGATGCAGATTATGCAGCAACCTGTTTTGTCTGGAACTTGGGCCGGACTTTCTCGGAAAAGAATTTTCCAATCTCATCGGAATGCATGAGATCTGCGTAGACTTTCGGAGGGACTCCAATGAACTGGTATACAAGTCCTGAAGTAAATTCAATCTCCAGGATTTTTTTACTGTCATCATATCCCACAGTGCGCAGAATACGGGACTTTACGGACTGTCTTTCCACCGGTATCACCACACTCTTACAAGTGCGCTGAATGGTTAATGGTTTTTATAAAAAAAAATTCAAAACGGCACTGCACAGCATTTTGTCATATCGTGAGGGGTGACAGGGGGAACTGCAGGAAACGTACCGGTTCACGAGACGGGCTTCTTCAGGACAATCACTTTTTCAGGACAGACATGCGAACACAGGCTGCACCCGTCACACCGTTCTGAATCAATGATGATATGCCGATCTGCCAGCGAGATCGCATGGTATCCCCCGTCACGGCAAGCCACAACGCAGCGGCCGCATGATGTGCACCGTTCAGGAAATGCAGCAATAGCATACCGGGACTCGTCCCGTGAGAGCGATTCATGCGTCCCGATTCGGGGGAGGGCCCGGCCCATGAGGTCACCGGGGCCGGAGAAATGTTTCTGGGCAAGGTATACCGAAAGTCCTGCGTTCATATCGCGAACGATACCGGCGCCGTCCCACATGACCGCCGTGCAGACCTGGACTGCCGATGCCCCTGCGGCGATGTATTCGGCTGCATCCTGCCAGCGGGAGATACCTCCGATCCCCATGAGCGGTACCGGCATAACGCTTGCGATCTGTGAGATAATCCTGAGGCCGATGGGTTTTATCGCAGGACCCGAGTATCCGCCATAGGTACCGGAGCCGGCAACCGAGGGAACGGGTTCGAGAGTATCGAGGTCGACACCCATGATGCATTGGACCGTGTTGATGGCCGCAAGGATATCGGCCCCGGCACCCACCGCCGCCTCTGCAACCGGCAGGATGTCCGTCACGTTGGGTGTGAGCTTGACAATGAGCGGGACGGTTGCTGTCTTTCGCACAGCACAGGTCACGTCACGCACGAGATCGGGGTGCTGACCCATAGCCGCACCGACTCCCCGCTCGGGCATCCCGTGCGGGCAGGAGACGTTCAGCTCGATGGCATCAGCCCCGGCATCCTGCACGGTACCGGCAAGTTCCTGCCATTCATTGGGATCGGGTGAGGCCATGATGCTCGCAATAACGATACGGTCCGGATATTCAGTCCGGATGGAGGCTATCTCCCGTGTCCAGTACGATTCATCCTTTTTACTTACCAGTTCGATATTCTCAAAACCAAGGAGCTTGGAATTCTCATCTTTCCAGACCGCAAACCGTGGCGATACATCGGAAATTTCCATCGTGTCCGGGACAATGGTCTTCGTCACCGCTCCCGCCCAGCCGAGCCGGAACGCATGCCGTATCTGCTCTCCCGAGGCAGTCGGAGGGCCCGAGGCCAGAATGAACGGGTTTCTGAAGTGAAGCGAACCAACGGCAGTTTCAAGAGAAATATCAGGATCAGGCATACAGAATTTTCCTTACCTGAATAACGCTGGAATCGCATATGGTTGTTATTACCGGACATGATTCCCCGGCTCGTCATCTTTCCGGTCACACCCACAAAAAAGCCCGGGAGAGAGCAGGTCATCGCGTGGAGGGTACAACCGCAGGGACACGAGCAGGGTTTTTGGTTTTCTTCCGGGTATGTTGGTGTTCCGGCTGATCATATTGATGATATTCTATCGTCCTCCAGATCCCGGTCGATCATTGCCGGGCGGCAGGGGATTTTTTTTAGCGTGAAAAAAAACTCTCTTAGGAAATTATCATCTTAAGCAGCATACCGGTTGCATGCCGGTGCATGATTGTATTCAGCTGGATATCTGATAAGCCGAATGGGAAAAAGGAGTGAATTGTGTGAAAAATAAAAACCCGGTTAAGGTGACAAAAGAGAGAAGGGACGAGATGATCTCTGAAATACAGAAATATTTTTCCAAAGAGATGGATGAAGAAATTGGCAATCTGGCAGCAGGCATGATCCTGGATTTTATCATGGAAAAACTGGCGCCGGAATTTTATAACCAGGGCGTTTATGATTCCCACAAATACCTGCATGATGCAGCTGAAGATCTTCTGGCAATCCAGAAATAACAACATGTGCATTTTTTATCCAGCCTGCAGGGGGATACATCCTGTTGTCCACAGTCTACAGTTTCAATTAAAAATGACAGGCCCGGAACCTGACCGGTTCCTGCAGAGGAGTTGCAGCCGGTCTACATAGTCCGTCAGACATTCCGAGCGTGCCGGATCACGGAACCTTCTGGCCCCCCACAGGTACGGGAACTCCGGCACTGCGAACCTCTCCATCTCAGCGGGTCTTCGTGTCCCGGGCAGGTAATCCGGGCTTTAATTGTTTTTAAAACCGGATTGTCAGGAACGCACAGGATCAAAAAAACAACAGTTATGACCAAATTCATCCGACACCGGGTAATGTTTGAGCCGGTGACATCGCGAATTGATTCCTTTTTGGGATCACCGGCCGGGGAAGCACTATCAGGACCGAGATTCTTGCCAGCCTGACCACGTTCTTCTCGATATGCTACATCCTTATCGTCAACCCTGCCATCCACATGGTTGCCGGCATCCCGTTTGGCAACGCGGTCTTTGCACCAGTTATTGCCGTCACTACCGGCACGTTTCTCATGGGGCTGTACGCCAACCGCCCGTAAGCTGTGGCTCCGCTGATGGGTCAGAACGCCCTTGTTACCTGTGCAGGGGCCTTCTGCTCTTCCCTTACTGATGGAGGATTCACCTGCAGCAAATCCCGTGCCCGGGCGCATGCCGGTAAATCGCACAACCCCTGATGAAATCTACCATATCCTATAATCCAATGGAAGGGATTTACACCCGGAGAACACACCGGCAGTATTCATCCGCACCACGTTAGTCACTGGGGATAAGGATAATTTCCCATAAAGGGGAAAACCGGATCGGAAAATCCGTGAAAGGGATGTCGACTCCGCAAAGACCGGAAAATTCAACAAGAAGCATATTATCCTCATGATACTACCCCACCATTATGAAAACCGGTGCAGGTATTGTTGAGAATACAGAAGAGAACCGACAGATCTGCCGGAAGTACTGTGGTATATGCCCGACATGCAGGCATAATTCCCTTGAAAAATATCAGCCCGATATACTCTTCTGTGCACGCGGAGAATCATCGGCCCCGTCCCAGAAAGAACTGAATTGCTATTGTCCGGCCTGTGAAATTTATTCAAAGCACAGTCTTATCATCGGGCACTTCTGCTTCAAAAGATAGTGGGATTTTCCCGGTTGATTTTGCCTGCAATAAAAATCAGGTGCTGACATCCAGGAGACCGGTGACCGTACGGTAAAACGGTACGGGTGCCGTTTGACGGGTTTACCTTGACTCCGCTGAACATTTTTTGAGAACGTATCGGAAAAAAACAAGAACCTGGTGGGCTGCATAAAAAATTTCTCATGGTTTGGGGTTCCTGCGTTCACCGATCTGCTGGCGCCACATTGCGTAATACAGGCCTTTCTGGTCAAGAAGACTCTGGTGCGAACCGGTCTCAACGATCTTTCCCGCCTCCATGACATAGATCATGTCGGCATGCAGGATGGTTGACAGGCGGTGTGCTATCATGATGGAGATCTGGTCTTTACTCATGGAAATATCACGGATGGTGTTCGTGATATCCTCCTCGGTCAGTGAATCGAGTGCCGAAGTGGCCTCATCAAAGATTAACAGGCGAGGATGACGCAGCAGGGCACGGGCAATGGAGATACGCTGCTTCTCTCCTCCTGACAACATCATTCCGCCTTCTCCGATAAACGTGTCAATCCCGGGAGCAGAACGAGCCAGTATCCAGTCACACGAAGCCTTGTGCAATGCATCCATCAGCTGCCTGTCGGTCGCATCGGGCATCACGAACAGGAGGTTCTCCCTGATCGTACCCGAGAACAACTGGGGGTCCTGTGTGACGAGGCCCATCTGTCGGCGCAAAGGGTTATACCTGATGATGGATGAGGGTTGGCTGTTGAAATAGATCTCCCCGTTGTCGGGCTGGTACAATCCCGCCAGGAGCTTCATGAGCGTTGACTTGCCTGCACCGGAAGGACCGACAAACGCAATCGTCTCGCCGGTCTTCACATGAAACGATATCCCGTCGATTGCATTATACCGGGTAGTCTTGTGACGGAAGACGACATTCTCGAAACGGATATCGGTGAGCTCTTCGATCTCGATCGGGTTTTCCGGTCGTACTTCAATCGGTTTCTGCATGAGCTCGTTGAAATTACTCATGGAAGCTTCGGCTTCGCGATAATTCACGATCACGGTGCCAAGGTCCTGCAATGGGATAAATATGATAGCGGTGATGGCCTGCATCGAGACGAGTTCTCCCGTGGTAAGGATGTTCCGGAAGATTAGCCAGAGGAGGATGAATAATATCGACTGCTTCAGGATGGAGAGCGTTGTTCCCTGGAAAAATGTCAGGAAGCGGATCCTTTTGATTTTTTTCATTTCCAGGTTGAAGATCTTCAGGTTCTGTTCCCGCAACCGCCGGATCTCGGGGAAAGTCAGGCCAAGACTCTTCACAAGCTCGACGTTCCGGAGGGATTCGGTTATCACCCCGGCGATCTCAGTCGTTTCACTGTTGATCTCTTTCTGGGTGGTCTTGATCTTTTTCGAGAGCAGCCAGGTGAGTGACCCGAGGATGAGGATGCCAATGAGAAAAACCGGAACCAGCAGCCAGTTCTTGGTGAGGGAATAGACGAGGAGAAAACCAATTCCCACGAAAGCAGAGAAGAGGACATTGATGAATGCATTGAAGAATGTCTGGGTATCCGACCGTACTTTCTGCAGTATCGATAAGGTCTCGCCGCTCCGCTGGTCCTCGAATTCGTCATAGGAAAGGCGAAGCGTCTGTTCCAGTCCGTCGTTGTAGATCTGCATCCCGAACATCTGTACGGAGAGTCGTGCGAAATAATCCTGGAATGTTTTTGTAACCCGGGCAAGCACCGCAACGGTGACGGCCACGCCAAGCCAGAAGAGCACGCCCGCGACCAGTGCATTCTCCGTAATGTTACCCGGATTTAAGGCATAATCATCGATGATCTTTCCGAAGATAATCGGATCGACAAGGTTCAGCATCTGGCTGATACCTGCTAAAACGAGTGCGGCAACGATAAGCCATTTCTGCGGTTTGAGGTATTTCCAGAGGATCGTCATTGTCCGGGCAAATGAGCGTTATGCATATTCTTGTGATATATAGGTGATGGCAGGTACAAATTCGCTGAACCGGCCGGATTCATGAATGCAGGTTGTTAATCTTCACGGGCACTCCCGATATGATCGCAAAAGGGGGGATGATGAGTCTACCTCCGGTTTTGATGGGGGGTCGGGGTCGGGCCACGCGGGATTTAAATTTATAATATTTTTTTGTGCAGATCGCATTTGGAAAAAACATAACGAACGCTGTACAGATTCAAATCGCATTCCCGTTTCTATCGATAAAAATGTCTGCGGGATGGTGATCGCGATGAATATTTCCGGCAGGATGCAATTTTTTTCTTCATCTCATCCGGTGCTCATCTTTGCTTATCATGTCCATTTTGGATTATCGGATAGTTCGCTGTGAGCTGATTACCCTGTTTCATGGTTAATGAGTTCCATCCTCTGCGAGGACTGTACCTTCTTCTTCCAGTTATTGAGATTTCTCCGGAATTCGCGCATCATATCCTCCACCCGATCTTTGAATGATGCAAATGAGCGCATGGATCCCTTCCGGTGTATGGATGTTGGTGTACCGGAAGAAAAATCCGGGGGTGGAGGGTGCTATGGTGGATCGCCGCTGCGGTACGGCTGAAGAGATCCCGCGCCGGTCCCGCGAGCGGAAGACCGGGCCGTTTGTCGTACGTGGATAACGGAAAATCAGTTCACGCGATTGTAACGGGCAGGTTAATGCCCGGTTCCCTGAACATCAATACCCGGGGTAACTCCCCAACGGTTACGGTACTTGTCTGCACCGGGCGGAGCGTGAGCCCAGGCGCTTTTTGGTCGTGCTCAGTTTCCAAAAAAAAAACTTTAGGACCAGGATCCGGAGGAATCCCG
>JALOBP010000152.1 GCA_023228295.1 Methanoregula sp. | reverse complement strand
ATTCAGAGAGTAGTGAAACGGGTTCCCTTACTCCCTTGCAGGTTATGCATGGTGCCCTGGAACTCTGCCGTGTTCTTGACTTGAAACGTCTCCATGTCCATACCTTTGGCTATTACATCCTCATCATTCGGGGCGATACCGTCGATGCGGGACGATCCCGGAATGCTCTTCTCTATGCAGCCCGGGAAGTTGCAACTGCTGCCGGGGGGACCGGTACCGGCATATCTGCTGATGGCATATCCGCTGTCATGATGGCAGAACAGTCATTTGGCCCACCGGTATCCCCCGGGATATTCAAGGAGGATTCCTGTTGGATCCTTGTTGTTCCCACTTTGATCGCCCGGGGGATCACAAAATCATCCGGTCTTGGGGATATTCTCTCATCCACGGCATTTGTTGCAGACGAATTCGGATAGGGCCGGTTTTTCTCGGTCCTGATTATTCATATATTAGAACGTGAAGGAAATGTTGCCGCAGTTCCCCACGTAAATAACTGTCATATCCATGAGATCCTGTTCGCGGATTATTGTCGCACTCCGGTCGGATTGCCCGTCAATGGTTACCTGTCTTTTCTATTCCGGTTTATGGTGGACTCAAGATCCATAAAAACGACATATAAAAGTATTACGAAATGCGATGGTACCGTGGAAACCGGGAAAAATATATATTGCAGATATGCTGTTATGTAATGTGCTGGGCAGGGGACATATCCCTCCGGATAATCTTTGCCCGGACTCACTTTGTTCCTTCATCAGCCGCACGTAATAATCGAATACACCATACACGCACTCCCCGTGAGTCTGGCAGGGATGCCTTGTCCCTGATGCCAGTTCAGGAGTGCCGACTATGCCATCTATATGTTTTGGATTTGAGGTTCACCAGCCTTACCGATTGAACCGCATGTTCTCGCATGTGCCAAAAGTCAAAAAAAAAGACCTGTTCGATCATTATTTTGACGGACTCAATAAAGAGATCCTGTTACGCGTTGCTGATAAATGTTATAATCCTGCGACCCGAATCGTCCTGGAAAAGCTCGACGAGGGTTTCTCCTGTGCGTTCTCGCTCTCCGGCATCCTTATTGAGCAGCTTCGGCGATGGAGCCCCGAAACTCTCTCGCTCTTTGAGGACATTGCACGGCATAAGAACATCGAACTGATTGGCCAGACATATTACCATAGCATAGCCAGCTGTTTTCCCGATAAGACCGAATTCCGCGAACAGGTGAAGATGCATTCGGATCTGATGTACGAACAGTTCCGGGTTCGCCCGGTGGTATTCGAGAATACCGAATTTACGTTTAATAACGAAATTGCCACAACCATCCGGGATATGGATTTTACCGGCATATTCACCGAGGGGGTCGACCGGATCCTGGGATGGCGAAGTCCTGACTATCTCTACCAGTGCCAGAACCTTCCGGTCCTTCTCCGCAACACCAAATTGTCCGATGACATAGCGTTCCGCTTTGCCAATCGCTCCTGGGATATGTACCCTCTGACTGCGGATATGTATGCCCGCTGGATTGCTGCATCATCCGGGGATCTCATTAACATCTTCCTGGACTTTGAGACATTCGGTGAACACTTCTGGCAGGAGACCGGTATATTTGATTTCCTGCGTACCCTTCCCGATGAACTCCGCCAACGCGGTATTGAAACCGTTTTGCCCTCCGATGCCATCGCTCGCAATACGCCGGTGGATGAGATCGATGTACAGGAAACAATTTCCTGGGCAGATCTTGAGAAGGATACATCAGCATGGATGGGTAACGATCGGCAGAAGACGGCATTTCATGCAGTACAGTCAGCGCGACCCTACGCGATTGACAAACCAATCTGGCGGTATCTCCAGACGAGCGACCATTTCTATTACATGGCATCCAAGTACGGCACCTGTGGAGAAGTTCACTCATATTTCAGCCATCACGAAGCGGAGGAAGCGTTCAAGGTCTACATGACCATCCTTGCGGACTATATGGAGCGCAACCTGAAGGTGATGAAGAACCGGAAATCTGCACGGACGCTCCGGACGCTCCCACCCGACAAGGCATTCCATTTTGCAGGGCACTCAGGTTTTATCGGCCATACTGCGTATAACCTGGACCAGTTCGAAGAACTGCTCTATATGGTTCCCTCCGACTCGATCCAGTACCATACCGACCGAGGGGATTTTACCCGGTGGATCACGGACGTTCTCGATGATCCAGTACTGGCGCATAGCATAGAGGGGGTCCTGGAACGGCACGAACTGCAGAAGATCATAAAACTGCGGAGGGAACAGTTATGGACTCATTTAAAATAGCCTTTTTCTGCTGGGAATCGATGTATGCAGAACGCGTCGGGGGCCTGGCCAACGCTGCCACCAACCTGGCAGAAACTCTCGTCAAGCAGAACCATGATGTGCATTTCTTTACCCGAGGCAGCATCCCGGATCTGACGGTTAATGGTGTTCAGTATCACTATTGCCAGCCGGCAGGCAAGAATATCGTTGAGTATTGCGACGATATGAGCCGGAGAATGGTGGACCAGTTCAGATCCATCGACAGTCAGCTGAAGTTTGATGTCCTTCACTTTCATGACTGGCACCCGATCCAGGCGCTCCACATTCTGCAGGACCGCAACACAATCCTCACCTACCATTCAACGGAATACGGCAGGAACGGAAACCAGTACGGCGACTGGTGGGAGTTTAATGAGATCTCCGGCAAGGAATGGTATGGCGGACTGATAGCAAAGCGGGTGACTGCCGTATCGTCCACGCTCAAGCGTGAAGTGATGCAGTTATACAATGTACCTGATGAAAAGTGCGACGTTGTCCAGAATGGGGTTGTTCCGCGCCAGTACCGTACCGAGATCGACCCGGGCGAAGTAAAAAAGGCATACGGGATCCACCCGTTCGCACCACTGGTTCTCTTTGTCGGGAGGCTGGTCTACCAGAAGGGGCCGGATCTATTCATCGAGGCAGTGCGGCAGGTCTGCCATTACCGGTGGGATGCAAAGATCGTTGTAGCGGGTGATGGGGGTATGATGCAGTACCTCCGCGAGCGGGCACGAGACCTGCCGGTGAATTTTGTCGGGTATATCCCTGACTCCGAATATATCCGGCTCCTCAATGCCGCGGATATTGTTGTTATCCCCAGCCGGAACGAACCGTTCGGTCTCGTACTCCTTGAAGCATGGAGCGCGGAGAAGGGAGTCGTTGCATCGGATGTTGGCGGACTTTCGGAAAATATCGATTCGTTCGTCAACGGCATAAAGACGGATGCTACACCGGAGTCGCTTGCATGGGGGATCAATACCCTGCTTACTGAGCCCTGGAACGCGGGTGCCCTGGGAATGCGGGGGCGCAAGAAGGTAGATCGCATGTTCCTGTGGGGTCCGATCGTGCAGAGACTCACCGATACGTATTCCCGGGTTGTTGCATGATCCCCTCTCTCATCTGTGCAGCGGAGATCCCCGGCAAGGGGACGTGGAATGCGCCGGAATAGAACCGGCATGATCCATCCCGCGATCCCGATGCCGGTAATCTCCCAGAAATCCCGTGTGACCAGGAATGCCCCATAAGAATTTCATGGAAACGATCGCCGCATCGCCGTACATCTTTCCACCCGTTGTTGACAGGAAACACATCTCGGAAAAAACCTGCAGTACGGGCACGATAATGAACATATACCTTGACGGGATATCATCACATCAGGAGTAAAAAAAACTCATGAAAACCATCGGTGTTCTGACAGGAGGCGGGGACTGCCCGGGACTCAATGCAGTAATCCGGGCAGTGGTACGGGCGGGACTGATGTATGATTTCGAGACTCTCGGGATCCGGAACGGCTGGCTTGGGCTCATCGATGGCGATGTGGAACCACTCACCGATTTTTCAGTATCCGGGATCCTCCCAAAAGGAGGAACAATCCTGGGTACTTCACGTACGAACCCCCTGACAAAAAAGGCTGACTTCCAGAAAGTCCAGCTTAACATGAAGAAATATGGCATTCACGCCCTCATTGTTATCGGCGGGGACGGGACGCTGTCGGCCGCGCGGGATGTGGTAAA
>JALOBP010000002.1 GCA_023228295.1 Methanoregula sp. | reverse complement strand
ACGCGACTCAGTGGAAAGAAAAATTAAAATTTTTCTCCACTTCCGTCGTTCGAATCCTTCCTCACAACACAAAGACGCTTTTCCAGAATAGCTATAAAAACGCTATTCTGAAAAATCGTTGCGGTGTACTCGGGTTAAGTGCCCACGAGTTCAATGTTTATAAGGGTATTTTAGCATGATTTTAGGCCTCGCTTCAAGGCATGTGGGTCGGGGTCTGGTTTTCCCAAATGGGACAAATCGGACATAAAAACGATATTATCGACTGTCTCAAAAATTGAGACACCCCACTGTCTTATTCCTGATTGGTATCCTTACCAGTTATCATCTCTTTAAGGTTTTCTTCGCCAGATGCGCCTCGTAATCGTCCATTAAGAAAACCAAGCTTATATGAAATGCCCTCACTCATTAATCGCCAATTAGTGCCTTCTAAGTTCTTTTTGATGAGTTTCTCAAGGCCGTGGCAGCTATCGTATTCAACCCGGCCCGGCTTATTATCCTGAACAGTAAACTCCACAAACAAATCTCTCTTAACTTCTGGCTTTCCAAATTCCAACTTAGTATAGCCAGCTTTTTCAATTAAGGGATTAAGAAGATTTTGAAGATCAACGATTGCCAAGGTTTTAACTTTTGCAATAGCCTCATAGACTTCTTTGTTTTGTTCTCGTTCCTTAAATGAGCCAAGAAGATTTTTTGCATTTGCCATCCAAGACACATACTCTCCGCCCTCTTTTTCTGATAAACAGTATTTTTTGCGATCGGCTTCAAAATTAGGATCAATCTTTTCTTCTTTGGAATTTAAATCAATAGTATCGGTTTCTTTGTGTCCACACTGCGGACAAGTATTAGTGGTTGTAATAATATTGCCCTCACGAGCGTGCGATGGATTCGTGACAGCTTTACACTTAAGACAAAGATTGGGTCGCGGTTCCCACTCTTCACCGCTCTCCCAATAAGCACGACGTTTATGCCCCTTATTTGGACATTCAAACATAAAGAGAACCCTATCTTTATCCCTGTCATCAGAATGCAAATCCCTGGAAATACAATTCATGGGCGAACTGCACACTAAACAACGAATACCTCTTGGTTCTGTGGCGTTAGTCACTAAATCATCTTTCGCTTTATCGCGCGCCATCCACTGGCGGATAGTTTCTGATTTCTTTGCATAGCGTTCGCCCTTAATCGCATACAAGGCTACCGGCAAAACCACCTTATCAGCAAAACTAATCTTAATCTTCATTTTTATAGGATCTTCATCCTTTATGCTTGGCACATCCCAAAATTCTTTTTTCTCCCAGCGCCGACATTCTTCAATCGTAAATTTGTCGTAAAGCTCGTTATAATAAATTTCGTCTTTGAGATGTGCGTATGTTTGATCGGCCATATGATTTAAATACTGCGAAATTTAAGATCATCCACTCTTTTGAGAGCCTTGCATTGAGGTATAACGGCATCAAGTAAATCATTCCATGATTTTCCGAGCTCATTAATTTCGGTTACTGACTGTATTAATTGCGTTTCCGTAAGAATTGACTTGGCAGGAGTTGATCCAGAATTACCTGTTGAATCAGACCATGCTGAGGCTTTATGCCCATGAGCGAATAAGTTGCGTATATCACTTATCTTTTTTAGGCGATCCTTAACGATATCTATCGCTTGTTGAACTGTAGCTGGCACGGGAGTAAAAAATAGAGTGGCAAAATTATCTATCTTCTCTGGAACATATCTCTTTTCACCAGCAAGCCACGTAGTATAAACTGAATCGCGTGGCGGTTTAAATTCCATCATAACGACTCTTCGCATATTTTGATGCAAAAAGCATTCGGCGTATATTTGCAGAAAAATAAAAGTGAAAATTAATTCCGTTTCTGTTTTTGTCTTCAAATACTCGGCTCGGTGGCGCTCAAATTCCTGTCGATAAATCACGGCATCGATTTCTGATTCCATTTTTATATATTCAGAGACATTTACAGTCTCGTGCAGATTGATTGAGTAATCCATATAATTATTTTTCGCCGATAAATTTCAAAATATCGGCTTTTTTATACCTCCTATCTTTTCTTGAACCAAAACGAACGGCCTTTAATATGCCTCTATTGTCCCATCCGCGAAGCGTATTGGGATGACAGTTTAAAACCTCGCAAGCCTGCTGTAGTGTTAGGATATCAGGCAATTCTTTCAATTTCGTCAGTTGATTTTTCATAAAATATGACTTACCATAAGTTTACATGGCAATACTCACTTTGTAAAACAAATTTTATGAAAAACTTAGGACCAAACGCGCAAGCGACCATACTTTATAGCCAAATCAAAAAACTTCAAAAAGAGTTACTTGAAGGCCTTAAAAAACAAGGGGTCTTTATTAAGTTTGAGAAAGATTTGTCGGCATTACTGAAAAAAGAAAAGATCAGTCAGGAAACTTTTGAGGTCTTAAAAATGTTTATGGGCAAAGAACGCCCGACAAACATAGCTGGACAGATAGAATTGATGATGGACAGAACAATTGAAAAATTTATCAAAACGAATAAACAGCACCAAACAAATCATATTCTGCTTACTCTAACAAACGAGGGTGATTTATGTCGGGATCAATATTGTTACCCAATGCGTGGCGAGGGAATGAGGCTCAAAATACTGCGAGCGATGATTGGATATTCAACTTATCGCAAAACAAGAGAGATAATGGATGACGTTTCCCTTACAAGCGCGGAATCATTTAGAGATGCAATTGGTTCGATAAATCGTAAAGCGCGTCTTGCCTTGAAACTACCTGCTGGTACGAATAACAATCTTATTCTTTCAAAATCCCATAGTGGTTATATGATAAATCCGCTCTATCCGATTACACAGGATTGATAGTCCGTCGTATCTCAAGTTAATAACTCATATCAAGAGGCTTTAAAATAGCCTCTTTTTTGTTTGCTCAACTTTATGGACGAAGGACGGGTGGTGGCTGATATAAATAAAGCATATGAATAAACCACAAACACAAAAATTGAATATCGTTTACGTTCCAGTGTCGGAACTAAAGCCGGCGTCATATAATCCCAGAACTTGGTCGAAAGAACAAGCAGCCAATCTAAAAGAAAGCATCAATCGTTACGGATTGGTCGATCCGCTATTGGTTAACTCCGCTCCGAATCGCAAAGGGATCGTCATCGGCGGACACTTTCGGCTGGCAGTAATAAAAGAACTCGGAATCAAAGAAGTCCCTGTCGTCTATATCGATATCCCAGATATTGAAAAAGAGAAAAATCTCAATGTTAGATTAAACAAAAATACGGGATCATTTGACTGGGATTTACTTGCCGACTTTGACGAAGTCTTCCTGAAAGATGTCGGTTTTTCCAGCGAGGAAATGGACGATATTTTCAGAATAGACGATACGCCGGAAGTGTTCGATCTTAAAAAAGAACTGGCCAAATTGGATATCGAAAACATCAAAGTAAAAAAGGGAGAAGTATACGATTTGAATGGTAGTAGATTAATGATCGGTGATTCAACAATTGAGGCGGATGTGCTGAAGCTTATGGGCAGAGAAAAAGCAGACATGTGTTTTACAGATCCTCCATACATTCTTGATTATCTAAAAGGAAAGAAAAAGAAGAACGGTGATGTGACAAAAGGATTTGGGTTAAAGCGTGATCGCGTTTATCTTGATACCGAAACTTTGCCAGACAATTTTACCGAATTATGGATGAACAATGTCGTTAAAATTCAAAAGCCTGATTTCTCAATTATTGTTTATGAGAACCCCAAAAATCTTAAAACCATTTGGACTGAGCTTGAAAAGCATTGGAAGTATCGCAATACAATAATTTGGCATATCCCAAACCGAGTCCAAGGATTTAGCGCGAAGTATAAATTTTTTAACAAGCACGATTTTGCAATAGTCGGTACCTCGGGAAAAGTTGAACTAAACACAGATCCTGAGTTCGATGAGTTGCTTCAAACCGAATACGAGACGGCGCTATTCGCCACCTCGGGCTCTCCTCATTGGGAAAGTTATGGCAAGGGTAAAAAATATTGCCCAACGGATTTCATTGAGCATATTGCGGCCGATGAGAAATCTTCCGGGCAAGGAATCATATTCGGCACTAAACCACTGGAGATACTTATTCCTTACATCAAAATCTTAACCAAGCGAAACGATCTCATCTTTGAACCTTACGGCGGAAGCGGTTCGACACTGATTGCCTCAGTAAAAATGAATCGCCGATGTTTTTTGATGGAGAAATGTCCAACCTATGCTGAGGTTATCTTAAACCGCTGGTCGAAATTAACAGGATTGAAGCCAAAGAAAATCTTATGAAAAAAGACAGAACAAAAGAATTATTCTTAGCGCAAATCCGTAAAATCCCGATTATTCAGGTCGCTTGCGAAAAGGTCGGGGTGGCGCGTTCCTCTGTCTATCGCTGGAAAGATGAAGACGAGGAATTTAATAAGGCGCTTGAGGAAGCGCTTGCCGAGGGCGAGGCACTCATCAATGAAATGAGTGAATCGCAACTGATTTCACTAATCAGAGAAAAAAGCTGGCAGGCAATATCTTTTTGGCTCAGGAAACGCAGTCCGAAGTTCAAGGATCGTGTAGAAGTCACGGGGCGCATTGAATCTCCTCAAAACGAGCTAACGCCAGAACAGCAAGCGGTCGTAGCTGAGGCGTTGCGTCTTGCTTCTTTGGGCACGGAAGAAAGTATTCAAGAAAATAACTATGACCACGAACAACCTACTATCTCCGACTCTGGCGGAACAGATGTTCAAGGATCGTAATATCCGTATTGCTATCACCAAACGATCACATTTGTTCTTTTTCCATTGCTATTTTGCTCACTACGTAAAATACGAAACCGCTCCATTTCAAAAAGAAATATTCCATCTTTCAGAGAGAATTGATGTTAAAAATCTATTTGTTGTAGCATTTCGCGGTTCTGCCAAGTCGACCATTCTCACGATGTCATACCCGATATGGGCGATTCTCGGCGAGCAAGAAAAGAAGTTTGTGTTAATTCTTTGCCAAACTAGAACTCAAGCTAAACAGCATATGATGAATTTAAAACGAGAGCTTGAGGGAAACCAATTACTGCAAAATGATCTTGGACCGTTTCAGGAAGAAAGCGATGAATGGGGATCTTCGTCGCTGGTATTTTCAAATCTTAATGCCAGAATTACTGCCGCTTCCAGTGAGCAGAGTATTCGAGGAATAAGACATCATCAATATCGCCCCGATGTTATTATCTGCGATGATGTGGAAGATCTTGCGTCGGTAAAAACTCGAGAAAGCAGGCAGAAAACCTATCAATGGCTAACTGGCGAGGTTATTCCAGCTGGAGACAGAAATACCAGACTGGTAATTGTCGGCAATCTTCTCCATGAAGACTCTCTCATTATGCGCCTCAAGTCGGACGTAGAAGAAAAAAGAATCGATGGAATATTTAAAGCTTATCCGCTTTTTGATAAGAACAATGTTGTTGCTTGGCCCGGTAAATATCCGAACACCAAAGCGGTTGAAGAAGAAAAATTAAAATCAGGAAACGATACTGCTTGGCAACGAGAATATTTGTTGCGAATTGTTTCTGACACGGATCGGGTCGTTCATCCCGAATGGATTAAATACTACGACCTGGAAGAACGACCTCAAGATGATTATTATATCGACTACATCGGGGTCGACTTGGCTATTTCGGAAAAAAGCGGAGCCGATTGTACAGCGATAGTAACGTTAAAAATTTACAGTCACGGAGATAAAAAATGGGCATATGTTGCTCCGCATCCGCTTAATAAACGAATCACTTTCCCAGAGCAGGTAAATCAAATTAAACTAATCGCTACATCAAAAAGAGAAACAGATCGTTACCCAAAAATATTTATTGAGAAAGTTGCTTATCAAGAGGCACTAATCCAGCAACTTAGAAATGGAGGATTGCATGTTGAGGGGGTATCGCCACATGGCGATAAAAGAGAACGACTGGCATTAACAACATCGGCAATTAAAGAGGGTCTGGTAATGTTCCCAAAGAAAGGAGCCGAGGAACTCATAACTCAGCTGATTGGTTTTGGTGTCGAAAAACACGATGATCTTGCCGACGCTTTTTCTATTGTGGTCAACCAATTTATTATCTTTGCCAATAAACCGAGACCGCGAGTGATTTTCTTATAACTAGAATTTAATACTCTCCGAGTAATTATTCCTGTCATCAATATTATGTTCTGTTTTTAGAAGTGTCGGTAAATCGCGATAGCTGAAATTACTCCAATTCACTTTATCAAACAGAGATCGAGACATTGAGTAAATAATAGCAGTATCGTCTTTGATATTGCCGTATTGATCTTTAACAGGAAGTTGTGACCAGATAATTATGTCTCCGATGGTTTGATCTACTGGGAAAACTGCTTTAGCAATTTTAACTGCTTCGTCGTGCATTGTGCTCTTCTGAAGATTGGTGGTTAAATTTTCATCGGCGCTTATCTTTATCAGCGGATAAACAACCGTCTCTCCGCTTTTATACTTATATGCGGAAATCATACTTGCGTCGTACTTTGTAATTTCAACACTGACTACTCTTTGTTTATCTGTATTCGTTTTTGAACCAAGAGAAGTATTGATTGCATCTGTTATTTTTTCTTCGAGAGTTTTTGGCTGAGGAGTTGGTTGTTGTACTGTTTGTTCTGTCGTTTTTGATGCAGGTTGTTCTGTCTCACTGGCTTTTAGACTTTCGGCTTGCTGTACGACTTTGGTCTCTGGCTTAGGCGAGGTAGCAGGAGCTGGATCAGCTGTTATACCGAACAATATAAAGAACAATACTGTTGAACTGCCGAATACTAACAGTGATTGTTTGCGTGATTTCATTTTTACGACTGACGGTTTGATCAGGCCAATAATGATACCGACGAAAGAGAGTAATAAGAGAACTAAAAATAGACTATTCATAATTTTGCTTGATGTTAATTAATAAATAAAAAAACCAACCTTTGGGGGCTGGCGATAGAGATATGTGGATACACAGAACCCCACGCCAGCTAGACCTTGCGGTCCCATACCAGTTTCCCGATATGACCCATGGAAGAGTCGCTGAACGTGGGGTTCAGTATCTTCCATGGGTTTCCCGACCATATCCTTTGGAAAAACCAAAGGGGTTAGGTCGCTGGCCTTCCGGCCAGTAATATTAAATTGTTAAGTACATTTTACCAGAAAATCCAAAGGATTTAAAGGCCTCTGTACTTTAGCTTAAATCATAGAATTTGTGTAATCGAGTTACCAACAGCTAGGTGTGGCTAACTTTTAATAGGTTTCTGAATTATCTAACCTTCGAAACAAATGGGAAAGAAGTCCTAATGCATCTAAACAATCCTGTTCTGTATAAAGTCCAGAATCTTTCAGGTCTGATGAAAGTTCATGATGAATTGGATTTCTAAAAGCAAGCCACATGGCATGAGCCAATAAGCCATGACCTCTAGATATATTGTCTAGAGTTAGGGTTTCAAAATCAGTTCCATTTGGTCTTTTATACTTTTTTACGACAGATAGTTCTGGCAAGACTGGTGGCTGAGGTGGATTGGTTGGGGCTGGTTGATCAGGAATAAAAGCGTGTTTAATAAGTTTTGAATCAGTTAAGCCCGAAGATGAATGACTTTGCATTTCTCTAATATATTTAATGACACCCTCAGACACTGCCTTGTAGTAATCTTCGCTTTTGTAAAAAGGAAAAACTAAATTATGTAATGTCGAGTGTAAATTCTGCCAGTGAAAATATGGATATGGTTTAATTATATTTTGTAGTCCTTTTAAACTACTAATAGCTTTATCGTCAGCCAATTCGGCATCTTTTGTTAAAGCATTAATAATTGAATCGAGATTATCATTTATATTTTTAGGGATATGTTCTCGCCATTCACCAATCTTTATTCCTGTACTATTTTCTAGCTTTTTCTGTTTAATTTCTGCTCTTTTTGCACGCCAATCCGTCTCAAGCCATCTCAACATTCTTTGTAAATATTCTCTTAATTTAGCCATATCAGGATGTTCCCAATTCAATGATTGACGGTTGGTTCCAATAACATCTTCGCCGAAATCATCGATAAAATCGACTTCAAGCCAGCCTGTTAAATAAGTAAAAAAGTGACTTGAGGTACTATCAGAAAAATATTCGGGAATATTAACTAGTTTTCTACGAGAAAAAAGTGTGATTCCTTTCATGTTGGTAGCTGGAGGAATAGGTTTTTCGGTAGCTATTAAGTGACCCTTAACTTCTAACTTTTTTTCATAGGTACTTTCAAGATTAATACTGTCTGGAACATCCCATTCAACTTCTTGGATAAGGTTTGCATATTTTCTTTCGTTTGTTATCAAAATTTCTTCGTCGTCATTATGCTTTATATAAATATTAAAATCTTGATCTATGATAAAAAATCTTGATAAATTATCTGCTAAGGTTTCAGCATTGAAATCACTGATACGTTGTATATCCCTCAAAATTATAGTGGTTCCTTTTTCCTCTTCAGAAATAACATCGTGCTCTAGGATTGTTGGGGAATAATCTTTTTGCTTATCTCTTTCTCCATCTGATAATATGTCACCCCATTTCATCAAAAAAGAATTTCTTTTGTAATTTTGAATTGTTCTCACCTCTATCTCATGAGCAATACCAAAAAATGACAATTTACCCAATCCTTTCTTGCCGATAACCTTTCTTCCTCCTGGGGATGTTTGGCTTCCTTCGTCGCTTCGTCTATTGCGCCCAATCCTTAAAAATTTCTCATTAATATCCACAAAAGACATTCCGTGTCCGTTATCAGAAACGATAATCTCCTTATTTTCTTGATCTTTAAGATGAATATTTACTTTAGTAGCATCTGCATCCTGAGAATTAGCAACGAGTTCAGCGACAACAGGTGGTAACGTGGAATACATTCTAACGCCCAAGTGTTCAATCGTATTGGGTGTAAATGTCATCTTCAATTTTTGATTGTTATTATTTTGAGGCATGGTTTTTCAATATAGTTAACCCGAGCTTCTTTGCATATAATGGCGGAACCGCGTTTCCAATCATGCGAGCTATTGATGAAATACTGGTACCAATAAATTTATAAGTTTTAGGAAATGTTTGAAGCGTAGCGCCTTCCCTCAACGAAATTGGACGGTCTTCGTCTGGGTGAGCGAAACGACCATTTGAAATACTAAAAAATTTTGTGGTTATAGTTGGGGCTGGTTTATTCCAAGACATTCTTCCGTAAGTATCATTGAAAGAAATATCACGATCTTTTTTCTTATAAGCCTCAAGCTGGAGGTCTGTATTAGCCCACGATTCCCGGGAACCACCATTTTTTGGAGTAAGTTTTAATCTCTTTATATTAGACTCACTAAGCCCAGCCGTTGTGTGCAGAAAAGTAGTCTCATCGGCATGCCCAGCTGTAATTTTCTTAAACCCATTTTTAGTTCCAATAAAATCAGCAACAGTTGGACAAGAATTGTTTGGTTCTGGAAAGATTTCTTTGTCAGTAACCCTGTTAGCAATCAATGAGAATCTTTTTCTTGTTTCTGGCACACCATACTCATTAAGGTGAACGACTTTAAAGTGGACTGCGTAGCCTCTTTTTTTCAAATCATCGACAAACAAATTGAGGCCACTTTCTTTTTGCTTATTTAAAATACCAGGTACATTTTCAACGACAACATATCCAGGATTATAATATTTAACAAATCGATGAAATTCGTGGAGTAAATTTTTGGATTTTTCCGATTTATTTTTACTGGTACGAATAATTGTCCAATATTGGCACGGACTACATCCAATTAAAATCAAATTATCGTCATTCTTCTTAATATCAATTTCTTTTGAGAGATCGGCTTCTTTAAGGGTGGAGACATCTGCTAATATATATTTAGCCCCCTTTATATTTGCTTCGTAAGTTTCTTTACACTCTGGGTCAAAATCTATTCCAGCAATAACATTAATTCCAGCTTGTTGCATACCAAAACTCATTCCGCCTCCTGAGCAGAAAAAATCAACAGCTTTTAGCTTATCAGTTTTGTTTTTTGACAAATTGTTACCCATATTTACTATTTTATCATTTTTTGACGGCTTTAGATATACCTGATTCCACTCCTCTTCAACTCGTTTCTTATCTCAAGATAATCAGGCATCATCTTGGCGACCAAATTCCAAAACTTTTGTGAATGATTAAATTCTTTCAAGTGGCAAAGCTCGTGGACGATAATATAATCGGCTAATCTCTCAGGAAGTAAAGCAATTTTATAATTAAAATTCAAATTACCTTTTCTTGAACAGCTACCCCAGCGAGTCTTCTGATTTTTGATATTAATCTTGTTGAATTTAAAACCGTATGTCTTGTTAAAATATTCAATCTGTTTCTCAGCTAAAGCCAGCGCCTGATCTTTGTATTCCGCATAATCTTTTTTTGTACCTTTTGCGAATACCTGCCCGGAAATGCTTTTGAAATAATCCAACTTATCAAGTATCCACTGTGATTTTCTAATTATGAATTGCTCAATGATATTCTCGCTCATATTTCGTGGAGCTGTTACCACAAAATTACCATCACAATAAATGGCCAATCTCATTCGTCGAGCTCGCTTGCTCACCTTTAGGGTGTATTCAACTTTATTTTTGTGTAGCTCGATTTTTCTTTTCATAATTAAAATCGCTTAATCACAACATCCACCAATCTATTGAGGTATTTGTGGAAATCCGAGACTTTTATTTTGTCTTTGTAGTCTTTGAGGATTAATTCTTGTAGAGTTCGCTTTGCTTCTTTCAAAAATTCTTCTCTCTTAGATGAATCTTGCCAATTCTCATCGAGAACATCTTCAAGACGTGCGGCCATTTCTTTTACAAACTCTTTGACGACGTCCTTGTCAGATTCGCTAACAAACTCATCAGAGATTACAAATAGGCCGTATTCGCGGAGAGTATAGCCCAATTCCTTGGCTTCTTCTGTTTTTGTCTTGATATCGTTTAGAAGTTCATAGTAGCGTTTTATTCTTTCCGCCAAATCAATCTGGTGCTTTTCAAATTCAACACGGATAGCGATAAGTCGTTCGCTAAATTTCTTAAATGCTGGATGAGTATCAATATTAATTGAAATCTCACGCTTCAACATTTTTTCAAGATTAAGAGCCTTTTCTTCTTCGGGAAGTTTGTCGAGTTTATTTAGAGTAGCTAAATCGTGAATGTTTAATTCTCGGAAGTTTTTAGTAATACCCTCGTAATCAATTTTTTGCTGAATCAAACTTTTAATTTTCTCTCCGTATTCGGCAAGCGAAAAAGCGTCTACGTCATCAATTTGAAATTCTTTTACAAACGCCAAATAAAAACTGGTAATCCACTCAAACTTGCGTAGATATTCCATTAGGAATGGATCAGGCGAAAGAATCTCAAACAACATTTTAAGTCGGCTATATTTGTCTTTGAAATATTGTTGTTTGCTCTGATTTTCAATAAAAATCTTCAAGCATCGGCGTAGATTATCTATTGATGGGTCTTCGATATTAACCCCGATAAATAACTCCATTGTTTCGCCAATAACTTTTGAGAACTCTTCTTTAAGACGATTGATATCCACCATGGCACTATCAACCACACTCTCATCAAAATTAAGAGCATCATAGAGGTTTTTAGTTACGCCATAGTAATCGATAATCTTGCCACATCCTTTATTTGGGAATACTCGGTTTGTACGGGCAATCGCCTGAAGTAGGTTGTGATCGCGAAGCGGTTTATCCAAATACATTACTTGTTCAACTGGCGCATCAAAACCAGTCAAAAGCATATCGCACACAAGTAAGAATTTAAGCGGATGATTTGGATCCTTGAACTGCTCAATAATTTTCTCTCGCTTCTGTTTGTTTGTATTGTATTTCTTAAGATCATCGCTTTCGCTATTTGGATCGCCTGGGGAATAGACAACCTCAGACCATTCGGCTGGTATCAGCTTATCAAAAAGTTGTTTGTATTTAGCTGTGGCTTCTCGGTCATAACAAACAACCTGAGCTTTGAATCCGTTTGGCAAAACATAAAGTTTGTAATGCTCAATAATATCTTGAGTAACCGCTTCCATTCTTTTATCCAGCTTAACAAGAGCTTCTTTTTTACCGTATTTTTTTGTGAGTAATTCTTTTTGTTTATCATTCAAATCAGCAGTGAGTTCATTAAATTGCTGATCTACTTTTTCCTCATCAATAAAGAATTTAGAAAGACGGGCCTCGTAGGTAACAGGTAAAGTGGCGCCGTCATCAATAGCTTGCTGAATTGAGTAGTAATCGAGATAACGTTCTCCTTCTTCACCAAAGTTTCTATGAGTATTGAGTGTTAACTTATCAATTGGTGTTCCTGTAAATCCGAAAAAGAAAGCATCTTTAAATGCATTGCGCATTTTAATAGCCGAGATGCCTTCATTATCTCTGTGGGCTTCGTCAGAAAGTACAATTACATTTCCATCGATATTTTCTATCTCTTCCAGTTCACTGAATTTTTGAATGGTTGAAATAAATATACCTCGGTCGGCTCCTTTGATTTTCTTTTCAAGGTCTTTGCGTGATTCAACTCTTACAAGATTTTGTCCGCCCCAGCTTTCAAATTCCTCATAAACCTGATCATCAAGATCAATACGGTCAATCAAAATGAATACCTTGGGATTTTTTAATTCGGGATTATAGCGAAGTTTCCAGGCTGTGAAAAACATTGTAAGAGTTTTACCTGATCCTTGGGTATGCCAAATTAAACCTTTCTTTCGTTCGCCATCTTGAACACGAGCCACTATTTTATTAGCCGCGTAAAATTGCTGATATCTGGTAATTTTTTTAGTAATCCCGTCTTTCTTTTTTTCAAAAACGATAAAGTTTTTAATAAGGTCAAGAATTTGTTTTTGATCAAGCAAAAAGAAAAGAGTGGAATCAAGTTCTTCTTCAAAAACTTTCTTTTCTACTTGTGGATCTTCACGCCACGCAAGGAAGTACTGCTTTGGGGAATAAGTCGCTCCGTAGACGGTTTTAAGGCCATCGGTGGCGATATTAAGACAGTTAGGCAGGAAAAGCTTAGGTGCGACTTTCTCATATCGCTTTAGCTGGTCAATAGCATTCTCAAAGTTAACACTACTGGAAGCAGTGGGGCTTTTGGCTTCAATATCACAAATCGGTAAGCCGTTTAGAAAAATCAATACATCAGGTCGGATGTTTTCGGTTACTCCCTCAAAATAGAATTGATTGGTAACGACAAAATGATTATTTTCTGGATTATCAAAATCAACAATTTTATAGTCGCGGAAATTGCCAGTGTTGGGATCTTTCAAATTGATACCATTTCTCATCGCAAGCAGAAACGCTTCGTTTGTATCTAATTTTTTAACTTCTCTCACAACGCTTTGCGCTACAGCATCGTCAATATTGTTGATTTTCTTTACTGCTTCCAAAAGATGAGAAGTGATAACATATTCAGTTTCAAAAGATCGGAGTTTAGAAAATTCTTCCGCAGGAATATATTCATAGCCGAGTTTTTCTCGTATGAATTTTATGATGTGATATTCAATTGTATATTGTTCGTTAAATTTCATATTGTTATTTTATATCCCCATGGTTTTTCTTATTTCTCGTAAATATGGACTGGATTTTTGTTTTAGTATTGTCATTGCTGAAGTACTTTTCTTTTCAAATTCCTCAAAATATTCCAATGACTTTGGCAGGTTATTCTTTTTCTTATAATTGATGTACCCGAGCCAGAAATATAATTGCGGTTTATTAATATTTGTATCCTTTAATAAATCTAAATTAAATGCTTCAACTTCGGCCATAGTATATTCTTCGCCACGATAACTTGTATTGTTGATTTTTTCGCATGCTTTTATGGCCGCCGGATAATCATCAGACCAAAATCTTAAAAAAGCCTCGCTATACCGCCATTCAGATGTCGCCTTAGCGTATTTTTTTGCACTTTTAATACTCTGCAATGCTAATTGCGGATTCTTATCGATTTGAAATTCCTTTATTGCCTTTAATAGAAAACCCCCGTAATTATTAGGATTTGTTTGGAAACATTTTCCTAGCCACAAATCGGTATTAGTTAAATCATTTTTAAAATAATAGCTACGAGCGATAAGTAATTCCTCATCAGAAAGTAGGAGGTTGGATTTATCTCTTATTGTTTGGAGATGTGGTGGTAATGGACGAAACTTATTAAATTCATCTCTTAAATTAGTATGAAGTTTTATTGCTAAATATGGATCACCAGAAAGATACGCTGCAACCCCAGTGATATATTTAACCGCAAGATATACAATATCTGCCGTAAACTTAAACCCCTTAAATTCAACGGCCTCAAAAAATGAGACCTGCTTTGGTAGAACGGTAACGAAGTCTTGAGCTAATGCTGAGCTTAGCTGGATATCTATCGGACGGTGAACAACCATACCGTCAAGATCCAAGAAGTAAGTATTTTGTCCATCGTTTCTCCTTTTTACTTTTCCATATAAATAAAAATGCCCTCTAACTTTTTTATGAATTTTATTTATACCCTTTAGGTCTTTAATGTTTTCTGAGATGTGATTTTTTACCACAATAACATTAATCGTTTCCCCAAAACCCTGATCATAAATACTTTTTTGTAGTTGGGAAATCAAATCCGTCTTGAGTCTTTTTTCCTCGTGATTACTTTCGGCATATATAGCAATAACTAAACCAACTTTGTTCTTTTTATTTTTTGGTAAACAAAATCTATAATGAGCCCAATACAAAACCCACAACAAAAGAAGTATTCCAAAAACTGAAAATCTTACACTTACATCGAGTATAACTTTTTCTACAAATCCATCAATTGTTGCGAAAGCAAAAATACCAACAACCAGTCCAAAAACCAGCGACCAAGCGCTATGTATTTTTGATACGATGTATTTTAAGAAAAAATCTTCCATAATTTATTTTGTTCTGACCTTGCCACTCAACAAATCCTGTGCTAAACCCTTTTTAAGCTGGTCAAGATTATTTTTGGTCTGAATATAAACTTTTGTTTTATTTTCCACAGAAGAAATAACTTCGATCAGTTTTTTCTGTTCCGATATAGATGGCACTGGCACTTCCACATTCTCTAATTTTTGAATGGTTAGTGCTTTTTGACTTGAACCACCAGCAATATTATTTAATTTTTCTCTATAAAAGTTTGAACCCAGTATCATTCTTAAGTACTCAGGTAAAACTGAGTCCTTTATTTTTCTAACCCAAATAGTGTTACCATCTTTAAAATAAAAAACCTCATTTTGCACCATATAAACATCCCCGATTGTTCCAACAGCAGTAATAAGTATGTCTCCTTTTTCGGGAGCGCCAAAACGATTTTTAAAGAAGTTGAACTTTTCTGCAGAAATATATAATAGGTCGGTAAGTGGAATATTTTTTGATTTCTTTATGATCTCCGTCGAGCGATAAAAAGGAATACCCTCATCAACATAATCAGAAACCATTACTCTTTTACTGGAGGTAACTTCGGAAACATCTTTAATTTTTAATTTTTTAATTTTATTATTTTTTGTAAAAAGATCTTGTATTAATCCCTTTTTCAATTTTTCAGTCTGGGAAATAACCTTATTAGTCTTTTGGATCTCATCATCAACAGTAGAGAGAATTTCTACTATTCTTTTTTGTTCAAAAAGTGGTGGCAGTGCAAGCTGGATCTTCCTTATATCACGACCATATAAATGTATAATTGTTATTCCTTGGCCAAAATTACCCACTTCCTGTCTTTTATAGTGAGTTAAATAATAGGCCAAAAAAATAGGATCATATGCGTCGTCTTTTTTTCTTAAAATATTTATATCGCCACCCAATAAAACATTATCTTCAAGAATAGCTGATGCAATTGCAAGATCCTCGGCTTTAGTTGTGGTAGACCCAGGCATAAGGACATCTCCATTTTGGGATCTAACACCCTCATCAAAATCAGTTTTACTTTTTACTTCTCTTATTATCTCATTATAAGTGGTAAAAAGTTGACCGTATAAAATACATTTATTTTTACCAGAAGATCCAATTTTATCCTTAGACAACCCCTTACCTTTAAATACTAAAGAAACATCGTCAATTGTTTTGACTTGCCATCCTTTTGGTATTGTTTTTTGTTCCGTTGTCATCATATTAATAATCAAGTTCCGAAAGGAATTCCTCAACCTTTTTATTTATTACTTCTCGTTCTTTTTCAAGAGCTACCAATTCTTTTCTAACTTTCTTTACATCAATAACTTCTTCCTGTTCAGATGAATCAATATACTGACTGATGTTTAAGTTATAATCTTTTTCTGCAATTTCTTTCATATCAACTACACGAGCGTATTTTTCAATATCAGAATATCCGTCGTATGCTTTTACGATTTTATTTATGTCCTGTGATCGTAGCGAATTTTGATTTTTACCCTCAAGAAAATCTTTTTCAGCATCAATAATCAAAACTTTATTCTTTTTATTTTCAGGCTTGTTCTTGTTAAGAACAAGAATAGCCGCTGGAATACCTGTTCCGTAGAAAAGTTTAGATGGCAAGGCGATAACGGCTTCAATGAGATCATTTTTAAGAATCTGTTCACGAATGCGACCCTCAGCACCACCACGGAATAGAACACCATGAGGAAGAACGATGCCGGCTCGTCCGTTTACATTCATTGATTTGACGATATGCAGAACAAAAGCATAGTCGGCGTTTTTTTCTGGGGGCATATCATAGCCTTCAAGACGACCATATTTATTTGTCCTGAAAATTTCTGACTCCCAATCCTTAATTGAGTAGGGCGGATTTGCAACACAGATATCGAATGTTTGCAGATTACCGTTTTGTGTCAAAAATTGAGGATTAGCAATAGTATCACCACGGCGAATGTCAGCACTATCAAGGCCATGCAAAAACATATTAATTTTTGCGATGGCAAAAGTACTGATATTTAATTCCTGACCATAAAGATAAAGTGTCTTAGCGATCTTTTCACCTGACTTTTGTTTTAGATAATCATAGGCTTCAAGTAGGAAACCGCCCGATCCAGCCGTTGGATCATATATGTGGTCTTTCTGATGCGGTTTAAGAATTCCAATGATAACTTTTTCAACTTCACGGGGGGTGTAGAATTCTCCGCCTTTTTTCCCTGCGTCTGCCGCGAATTGTTTGATGAGATATTCGTATGCATCACCCAAGAGATCAGAGCTGATGTAGGTATTGCCAAAATTATATTGAGAAAAGTGATTTATAAGTCTTTGGAGTGTTTCGTTCGGGAAGCGATCTCTGTTTGAGAAATCAAGATCATCAAAAATTCTATCCAATTTTGGACTGTTGGCATTAGCAAGTTTTTCAAAAATGTCATTTAACTTTTGGCCGATACTTTCCGCTTGTTCAGTCACAACTGCCCATTTGCAATCTTTTGGAACTTGAAAACGATGGTTGTAATCGGCACCAGCAATTGTCTTGTCGCTATACTCTTTCATTACCGACTCATACTCTTCATCCCACACATCGCTCATTCTTTTGTAAAACAAAAGACCGAAGATATATTTTTTATAATCCGAACTGTCAATTTTTCCTCGGAGAATATCGGCGCTCTTCCAAAGGAAAGCTTCAAGCTGGGGCAAAGTAAGTTTGCTTCCCATTTTGTCCACGATAGCTTGAATATCTTGAGGACGATATTTGCGATCTTTGCGTGGGCCAACTCTAAGAGGAACAAGGGTGCCGTCCTTTTCCCAGTTTCTTAATGTGTCTTGGTGGATGCTAAAAATCTCTGCTACCTGACCGATAGAGAGTAACTCTGGCATTCCTTTGAGTTTTTCTTGTATGTCTTTTCTCATATTGTTTAATATAAGTCTATCAGACTCCAAATATAAAGTCAAATGTTCATAGGTATTCATAGGTCTGTATAGTAGCTTAAACCGTAGAATATGGGTAATTTACTTGTCTACAGGTTATCTACTTGGGACGCTCTGGACTCCTTTGGGGATTGGCGTCATTCATTAGGTATATGAAAATAACAGCCCCAAAGGGCTATGAGGTGGCCCAAATACAGCCTCAAGCGGTCAAAGTCAGGTATTGCCTGTATGCCCGTAAATCAACGGAATCCGAGGAAAGACAGGTGCTTTCCATAGATTCCCAAATAAAAGAGATGCTTCAGCTCGCCGAGCGAGAATGTTTAGAGGTGGTCTGCATGAAGCGAGAAAGTCATTCAGCCAAAGAAACTGGGCAAAGACCAGTCTTTAACGAGATTGTGGAAGAAATACGAGCCAAAAAATATAACGCCATCCTCACATGGGCGCCCGATCGTATTTCAAGAAATGCTGGCGACTTGGGAAAGATTGTGGATTTGATGGATGCAGGACTTCTTCAAGAAATAAGAACTTATGGGCAAAAATTTTCAAACAATCCAAATGAGAAGTTTTTGTTGATGATTCTCGGATCACAGGCGAAGCTTGAGAATGATAACAGAGGCGTAAACGTGAAGCGTGGACTTCGGACAAGAGTAGAAATGGGATTGTGGCCGGGCGTAGCACCACTGGGATACCTCAATCAAAATCTGATGGATAAAAAGTGTCAGGTAATTATTGATCCACAACGTGCACCAGCAATTAAGAAGATGTTTGAAAAAGTAGCATATGAACATTACTCAGGTAGAAAATTATATAACTGGCTCCGTCATGAATTGAATTTCTATACCCGAGGAAATAAACCGCTAACACTGAGTGGAATTTACAGAATTCTAGATAACCATTTTTACTACGGAACTTTTGAATCGCCAAAAGGTAGTGGTAATTGGTATCAAGGAAAACATGTTCCGATAATTACGCAGGAACTATTTGAAAAAGCTCAAGCGCAATTAAAGAGAGATAATATCCAACGAGAAAATAAAGAATTTGCTTTTACTAAACTATTTACCTGCGGATACTGCGGTAGCGGAATATCAGCTGAGGAAAAATGGAAACAACTTAAAGATGGCACGCACGCCAAATACATCTACTACTCATGTAGCAGAGCAAGAGATAGAAACTGCAAGAATCACTATATACGAGAGGAAGATTTGATAACTGAACTGCTTAAAATATTAGATAAAGTAAATATAAATGAGTTGGGTATGCGACAAAAATTGGAAGACGAAATAGCCAGATTTAACATATTCCAAAGATCAGTGCTTGGGGCAACAGAAAAGATCAAAAACAATCAGGATACTGATATACGAAACTTTGCGAAGTATATTCTAAAAGAAGGCACGGTTGGCGAGAAAAGAGAGTTATTGGCAAATCTTAGATCGAGAATAATTTATAAAGATAAAACACTGACTTTGATAGCTGAATAAAAACAACAAAAAACAGCGACCCACAAAGTCACTGTTTTTATTTATAATTTGCTAAATATTTATTGATTGCTTAATCGCGGTCTCAAGTCCGTTTTGATCATTTGTCCCTATACGATAAATTTTTCCATTCTTCAAAATTATTTCAACCGCATCAAAACCAGAAACATTGTAAATACACATACGTGGCCAAAACCAAAATCGCATACCCCAGCCGTAATACCAATGATTCTTTACTTGTTTTACAGAAGCTATATCGTTGAGCAAGAATTTTTTTCTAAAAATTCCATAACCAAATTTAATTTTTAGATATTTTTCATCAATAGATACTGTTAGTGTCGTAACCGATGAAAGAGTAAACAGAATTAGAACCATTATAGCTGTAACGAGAAAATTCGCGCCAGAATCGACAGATGGCGGCTCAGATCTAACCGTATACTGAGCCCATGCAAAAAGAATCAGCACGGCCAATGTGATTATTATCATCAGATATCCAATTTGGGTATGTTTGTATGAAGTCATATTTTATTTAATTGTCTGAATTATCCGATCAACGGTGGAATCAATATCAAAAGCCTCTCTTTCGTTAGTGCATGCTTTTCTTTGTTCCTCGTCGTAATTATTACAATTAGGATATTGTAGAGTAAAGCTAACTTTCACAAGCTTGCCATTCTTGGCAGTGGTGTAAACATGGGAGGAATAAACACTGCCAGCCACACCCTCGTTTTTTATATTTACGCAATAAGTTCTGTTATCAACCATCCTCTCCGAAGTGATATCCGACATACTGCTTACTTCCTGTGGTGTGGTTTTACATAAATATGTTCCAGTTTCTATTTTGATAATAGGAGGCCATTCTACAACGCTCACATATTTTGCCAGTAGTTTTTTTGGATATTGAAAAGTTTCACCTTGATCATTGGTGATTGTTGTCCATAGATTATTGTCAGAATTGTTGTTATTTTCAGCAATAGTCCAAATTGTATAGAAACGACTATATTGGCGTCTGGTTAAAACAATAGTTTTATCAGATGATTTATAAAAATAACCCGATCCCATTTGATCTGTATATTCATATCCGCGGTTTTTCATAAAAGCTTCAACCGCCATGGGTCCGCCTTGGCTTTTAGTTAGATATCTGTTATCTGAGCCAGACAATTTGACCATATCCGATCCACTAAAAGTTAGTTGAGCAATACCTTTAATCTGCGGCCAAGGATTACCTTCTTGAAAAATAATTGATGAATATAAAGATAGAAAAACGCCTGCAATTAAAATAACCGTGGAGGCAAGTAATAACACTTTTTTATTTTTTGAAGAATGTTCAAAAATCATAAAGATATTAACATTATAACAAAAAACACCTTTTATGATAAAGAAAATAATTTATCAATTGGAGTTTTTAACTCTTTTGCAATATTAAGTGCTAACTTAAGCGAGGGATTATATTTTCCTTGCTCAAGAAAAACAATAGTCTCTCTCCTTACCCCAGCTTTCTCTGCCAACTCCTCCTGAGTAATACCGAGTTTGGTTCTGAATTTTTTAATCTCGTTTTTCATCTTTGGAACTGTATTTACTATAATATTTGAAAATGGCTGAGTAAGTAAGCATTAAGATACAAACTGAAAAAGCCAGCGTCATAGCGATAGGTTGATAAAAGGGATTTGCGTTACTAAGAGCATATAGAATAAACATAATAATTACCCCAATCCATGATGTCAGTTGAATAGCAAGTAATGCCGATTTACCACCGATCTGGTAATCTCTCTCGTCTGCTATGACTTGAACCACTTTCTTTCTTAGATAAAAGAGGGTGAGAGATGACAACCCTAAAACCATGATTGGGATGAAAAAATTACGAAGAACCAAAGATTGACTAAATATAAAGGCCGTGACAATAACTATTCCTAATCTTATTTTATTGTATGTTTTTAATGTCATATTATTTGTTAATTATTTCTAACTATTTATATGTTAGAAAAATATAACATTATTGTCAAGTGGATAAATCGACCAAACAAAAACAGCGACCAAAGGTCGTCGTTTTTGTTTATAATTTATCATGCACTCGGGTCGCACATTCGTCATAGACAAATGGGTTGACTCCGATAATAAATTGTGTTGGCGGAGAGGGAGGGATTCGAACCCTCAAAAGTCGTTTTTTAGAACATGTGGCAAGATTAGTAAAAATTCAGCAATATTGCCAGATATTAGCGACAAATGCCATTACTCTCCTGTTATCTTGGTTTATCAGCTTTAATCAATTTTTATCAACTCGTGGGCACTATATGGTCACAAGCTAAAGCAATATAGAGGAGATGATAAAATTGGTTAAGCGTTTAAAATAACTGCCTTCAGTATAGCGGAGGCAGTTATTTTTTTCAAGCAAAAGCATATGTTTTTTCACGGGGGTGGAGTCAATTAAAAGCCCGAGATGAATTTGGCGTATAAATAAAATTTCTGTTATAATAAAAATAACTCCCTAAAAGCTAACGGGGACTGATAAATTCAAGCTATAACTATGAAATTATAGCTGAAGGAGCTAATTGTTTAACTAACTCCGCAGACCGCTTAGCACTATACTGTGTAGTATAGCCCTCACTGGTAGCGACTATTTCACCATTTCTGGCTTTTAATCGCCATCTGTATTCGCCTGCTCTATCTTGAAAAATCTGAAATGTAGGATACATATGATTTATCAATTTAAGATTTGTTAATATGCGAAAGTTCGACCTTTAAAATCTCCCGCGGATAAAAACCTTAATATAAAGTTTTTATCCGAGAGATTTAAAGGCGAATAAATAGTGCAAATTAACGCCCCTCAAATATCCCCGTCAGCTTTTAAAGAACTAAAACTATTTTAAGATTATTACTTTGCATATTTTTGTCAAATAGTTTTCATACTTATTAAATTATAAATATTTCTTTCATTTCTATGTTAGAAAAAGAATTTTTCAAAATTGCTTATGAAGGAGATGCTTTAGTATCTCATGAGATGAATGTTAAAGATTTAGCCCCCGCATTACTTTCCATAGGAGAACTGCTTGAGGAAGCGAATTTAATATTAAATGGCGATAGGGTCAAGATAACGGTAAATATCAAGGCAACAACTCCGGGTTCCATTCTTATTGATTTTTCTGTTGTGCAGGATTTATTAACTCAAGCAACATCATTATTTAACAGTGATGGGGTTAATGCTTTTATTAATGCCAGAGAATTGTTATCTATATTAGGCATGGGTGGAACGGGTGGTGTTATCTTATTAATTAAGTGGCTACGAAATAGAAAAATTAAAAGTGTAATAAAATTAGATACCGGCGATTATAAAATTGAATTAGAAGACGGGGAGGCAAAAATTACAAACGACAAAGAAATAAAATTATTTGGATTTCTAAGTATACGCAAAAAAATAGAATCGGTCATCAGGAGTCCGCTATCCAAAGATGGCATTGATAAATTACAATTTATACACAACGGAGAAATTAACGAGATAAACAAAAAAGAAAGTGAATATTTTTTAGCACCCGTCATAGAAGAGGAAGTTATTGATGAGCGAGATATAGAATCTAACTTACAAATAGTCAACATATCTTTTCAGGAAGATGGCAAGTGGCGTTTTTCTGATGGTTTATCTACTTTTTTTGCTGAAATAACAGACGGGGATTTTATTGATAAAATACAGAGAAATGAAAAATTTTTCGCAAAAGATGATTTATTGCGAGTTACATTAAAAAGAAAACAATCCATTGTAGGTGGGGCTATAAAAACAGATTACATAATTACTAAGGTGTTAGAACATAGAAGTGCTGCTGTCCAAATAAAGTTACCATTCAAAAACTGAAAATAGAAATTATTATTTTTAAAACAGCCTCTATATAAAGGCTGTTTTGTTTTTTTAATTGATGATTAATTGTTATTCATCTTTTGAATACTTCCATAATGCTTTCTCTACTGTCCTTATATCAAAAACTAATTCATCAGCTATCTCTTTTATTCTGGCACAATATTTTTGCCAAAATTCAAAATTATATGATTTAGGTTTATTCCAGCCCAAAGATTCTATCACCCGAAAATCCATAATAGGATATTTATCAGGGAAAGCAAAATGTAAAATAACCGAAGCAACCGGCCAAGACACGCCTTTTAACACAAGTAATAATTTTATCTGCACCTCCTCATCCTTTGCGGCCAAACTTAATTTGGTAATCTCTTTAATTAACTCATTTCTATTGCTCTGATAATGCTTTGTCGGCCTTTTAGACTTCCAACGCCCCAACTTCACAAAATTATCTTTATCTAAATATCTATGATGTTTAAACCATTCTTTTAATTCTTGCTCATGGCGTTGGTCGGCTTTGCCTTCAACTTTCTCGTCATACATTGAAGCGTATTTTATTATATTTTCTTTTGTAAATTGTATCATTTTATTATGCTAATAATTTTGTTCTAAATAGCTCTCGTAACTCCTTAATATACTTTCCATCTTCGCAATATCAGTTAATGGCTTAAGTTCCACACTCTTTAATTTTTCAGGGTTAGGCTGTTTTAAGTAAAGTTGGAAAACCATAAAATGTTGAGGGTCGGTGCTTGTTATTGAAATTGATTGTTTATAGTAAAACGATTTCTCTTTGTGAATGATTATGTTGTCACGAGCTATTCTGATTAATTTCCAAAAATTTTTCTCTTTATTGTGTAGTGTTTTAAAGTTACTATCCTTTAATATTTTAAATACATTATCTTCAATTATTTTTCTTAGTATGTCAAGATGAATATAAATATCTTTTGCGATTGATGGTAAAACATATAAAATCATTTTTCCCTCCGCTGATTCAGTGTCTTCAGCAAACTTGCTAAATAATCTATGAAATAAATAATTATGAAGTTCTAAATCAATCCAAGTGCCATTAATTTTGTATATACACTCAGTAAGCCCATTTATACTATCCCAAGATTCTTTGGGCGTTATTTTGTAAAACAATGAGTAATTTTGTTTAAATTTCGTCATATATTATCCTATTTCTAAGTCATTTCTGACAATATTATCTTTATTATCTCTCTCTTTTTCTTGTCTGTAAGTTTCAATAAATCTATCTAAAATTTCTTTATCTGTTTTTGAAAGTACATCGTCATCTTTATGTGCTTCGGCTAATTCATATATTTTTTTCACATCATGCCCTTTCTCCATTTCTTTTATGTGAAAAGTAAATTTTTTTCCTTCCCCATAGTCTGTCATGCCTATTGCCTTTCTTTTTTCGCCGTCAAGGAATTTAACAAGCAGGGTAATATCATTTTTAAATAGTCGCAGAATGTAGTCGTTAACGATAGAACGGTTTTTGTTAGAAAATTCCCGCCAGTTAGTGCTCCACTGATACAGCATGAAAGCCCACTGATAAGCATCTGGGAATATTGTAAAAATATTTTTATCTTCTGTTATAAAAAATTTCTTTAATTTGTCAGACATTAAATTGCGTAATATGGCCAAGTCATTTTTTATTGATTGATAAATATTGGGGTAATAATTACCTAAATCTTGAGCTGTTAGGGTAAAGGTAAGATATGTTATAAAATATACATCTTCACTTTCTGTTAATATTTTCTTTAAAATATCCAATATTTCGTTTTGTTCGAATTTATTGTCCAATAATTTTAACATAAAATGTTCGGCCGCTCCTATTTCAGACCTCCACAAACTAACATCATCTGGAGAAAATATTTTTGATTTTTTTTGTATTGCTTCAATAAATTTTTTAGCAAAATCAGTTTCAAAATCTGACATTTTTACCGTACTTCTGTCTATGAAGTCAACCAACATTTTCTTCTCTTTTAATTCATCAAATAATTTTTCAACATTCTCGCTTATGTCAATATTCTTTTTATATTCATCAATTAATTTATTTATGTTAGATTCAAATGCAAAGTCAGATAGCTCATCTTTTTTTGTTTGCAAAGTAAAGTATTTTTCAAAACACTCATAATGAGTGATTCTTTTTGCCACTCTATACTGATTAGCCATGCCATCTTGATTTATACCACCATTATTAGAAAACGCATTGCGTACTACTACAAAAAATATAGTTTTTAACAACTCAAGCAAAATATTTTTTTGTTCCTCATCGTGTATGTTATTCAGGAGATTCTCTATATGTTTTTTTGTTAATTTTTCTCTTTCTTCTGGCTTCAATATAATTGAAAAGGACATCGTAAAATTATTAAATCCTCCCCATGGAGGCAAATAGTAAGTCTTGTTTTCCCAAATGTCCTTATACACCTCCGGATAATAAACCTTGATGATTTCTAAGATAAAAAAGTCTTGTAAATTTATTTCTCTGGCTATTTCTGGCGTTAGGCTTGACTGCAAACTATGTATAAATCTTTTGACATGCCGTAAGGTTTTAAATAATTTATATATTTTTTGTCTATATAGCAAATTCGTTTCTTTTTCAAACTCTGTTTTTTCTTCCTTAGAAAAAGGGAGTTCATTAAATATTCTGTCTAAATGTTTATCTAAAAATTTATCTATATTCTCTTGATAGATAGCAGGCAATGGTATGGGTTTCTGAATAATTTTTTCAATATAATTATCTTCATCAAATTCAGAACGAATAATTTTTTTTACTATTGCAATATCAAAACTTAGAAAGTATGTGATGTTTTTAAAATTTGCTGTCAACTTTATCAAGCTAAATATTTTTAAAATCTCGTCTTTTTGTAGCCGGTCAATATTATCAATAAAAATAATCATTCGCTTTCCAATTTTTATTAAACATTTTTCTATGCTATTTTTTATATCTTCTACATCTGTCCCGCCGTTAAGAGATAAATTTAAACCCACATAAGAAACCCCTAAGGACAGTATTTTACCGTACCTGTATATTAATGTTTTAAAATTTGGCAAAAAATAAATATTGTTGACAGCTATATTTATTGCGGCGTAAAACCCCGCTAAAACAGCCTCGTTATCCTTGAAATACCAAGGGTCATAATTTACCACAATACAGGTATTATCCCTATCCGTTGCTATATAGTTTTTTAAAAGGTTTAATACTGAAGTTTTTCCCTCCCCCCACTTACCATATAGTCCAAACACAAAAGAGTCTTGGTAGTTTGCAGAAATAATTTCTTGATGTAAGCCCTTAATAAATCTCTCCCTGTTTAGTAAATCATGCTCTATATCAGGTATTGGCTCATCAGACAATTCTTTATAGTCGGTTGATTCATGTTTTTCTTTGTTAAACTTATAATAGTAAGCTGCAAGGAACCAAATAAAGATTGCAACCGCAGGGTAAATATAATAATTTAATTTTGTAAAGAAAATCTCTCTTATATTTTCAAACCAAAGAGAGAACAAAATAAGTAAGGTAAAGGAGAATATTATTAAACTTAGAGAATCTAAAATTGTGAAAGGCAGTTCAGTATTTTTATAGTTGTTTTTGTATCTATAAAAAATAAAGTTAAATTTATGCCAGTATAATAATAAAAGTATAGAAATTAAGGCGAATATTTCAATTTTATACTCAATCAAATAATAGCTTATGATTTCTATATATTTTATGGATAAATAAAATATTAGCTCTCCCCAAAGCAGATTAATTAAAATTTTAAGATAATTATTTTGAAGTAATGTTTTCATATATTTAATTCATTAGACCATGCTGTGGGTGGGCAGACATAATCAGGGTACAAATTATCATCTAATCAAAAACATCTAAGCGATTCCTATACAAATCATTATAATTTATTATTTGCTTAGTTTATTTTTATATTTTAACTCTTTTTTAGCTAATTTTCAATAAGATGATATAAAAGCCGCTCTGCAGATTTATACTGTTTTGTTGCTATGTGGTTAGCATTTGCCGTTATTAAATATGCCAAAGTGATGTTTTTTTGGGTAAAAAGATTGTATTTTATGATGCGGAGAGAAAGGTGCTTTGACGAGATAAAAAAGTGCCTACCCACTTAAAAATACACCTATGTGGTATAATGACTTTATAAACAAAAACTTCAAATTTATGCCTAAAAAAATATATACTGACTTAAATAACGAACAACTATCGCAATATCTTATTGAGAGTTATATCCGAAACAAAAGATGGCCAAGTTATAAATATTGGCGAGATAATAAAATGAGGCCATCTACTAAAATTTTTGAAGAAAAATTCGGCAGTTGGCGTTATGCTATTTATGCGGCGGAAAAACTATACATGGTAAGAAAATGTGAGGAAGAGGAACGAAAAAAGACAAAGCCGGAAATGAAAGATGTGATAATCAAATATGTGGAGATAGAAAAACCCAAACACCCTGACGCTACACCGAAAAAGCCTCACATAATGGAAGCTTTTATCCGGCGTGGTATTGAAAGTGGCGGGGTTATTTTATAACCCCAATTCAATATACCCCTCCTTTTCCGTGAACATTGCCAAGTCTCCGACTTTTAGCATTAAATTCTCTACCTTTGAGCCTCCCATTTCATTCGGCACTTCATAAATTGCGACATACTGCTTAGGCACATTTGGATTGATAGTTTCAAATACTAATGTCTTTTCCCCCTCTGGAACAAAGAAGGCGGTGTTGGTTATAGGCACGAAAGTCTTACCGGTCTTGTCATATAGTTTTAACACGCTCAATGTTTTAGCCTCATTGCCTAAATTTTCAACTTCGAACACTACCATAACGAATCGGCCGACAGTGGTTTTGTTATCTACAAGTAAGTTGTTGGATTTTAAAGTGCTACCTTTATTTTCGGCGGTTAATACTTTCCAGCGGACATCGCCGATTCGCAAGTCCTCGCCTACTTTAACGGTAGGCGTTTTATTTTCCTCTGTTTGCTCTGTTTGAGCGTCAGTAGGGTTATTTTCAGTCTTGTTCTCTTTCTTCGCCCCTACGGCAATAATGAGGGCAAAAATGATAAGTCCAATAACTAACCAAATCCAACCTTTTGTTTTTTCTTTGTCAGGCTGTTTTCTGGCCTCCAGTAAGGCCATAATACCACCGACAATAAGCAAGGGAGCGGCGACAATATAGCCAGCGGATATTGCCATGAGTCCATCAATACCAGCAATTAACATTAAAGACCCGCCGGCTTTTGGTTTATTCTTTGCGATAGCTCCGCCGATTATGCCTACCACGCCTAAAATGAGAGCTAAAACACTTAAAATAAATATTTGGTCTAATCTTTCATCCGCACTGAAAGCGGATACTACACCGCCAAAAACAATGCCGAATAGTGAGCCGAGCAAGCCCGTTATACCACCGATTATGCCTAAAATTAAAGAGGCTGTTTTCATAGTTTTATGCTATTAAAAATTACTAATTTTATTTATCTATTTTTTCAACATCAACACCTAATTCTTTTGCGACGAGAATCACTTTTGCTAATCCTGTAATAACCATTTTATCGCCATCTATTAAATCTTTTTCTGCCTTGCTTAAACTGGCTATACTGCCACTATTAATGTATTCGGCAAACTGTTCGTAGGAAGACCCTTTTGAGCAAAAGCCAAGGGAAAGAATGTCCATGCCATCAAAAAAATCCTTATTCAGCTTATCATTTTCTAAATCTTGTCTCTTTAAACTTTCCGCTCGTAAGCAGGCGTTATTATACACCTGTTTAAGATTTATAAATGCTAAATATACGGGTACAAGCCGTGCTCTCGTTTTTTTTATTTGTAAAACATCGCTAACCTCTTTCTCTACATCCCGAACTCCATCAGTAAATTTTTTCATTTCTAACAAAATATTTTCCACATTCTTTTTAGATTGCTCAATGGAATTCTGATTATTAGGCGACTCCGGCTTTTGAGTAATATCTGCAATTTTATTAATAATGGAAATAGATATAAAAAAAAGAATCAATAATAATAAATAAGTACCCGCCTTAGATTGATTCGTATTATCCATATTTTATAAGTTAAAAAACAAAAAGCTCCTCGCCAATGGCAACCTTGCGGTCGCCTATACTCCTTTCGGAATATAACCGTGTAAGGCAGTGGACGAGGAGTCCTTTGTGCCTTACACGGTTTTTATGGCCATGCCTGCGAACACACAGGTTTAGGTCTAAATTGTTAATTATAATTTATCATAAATTAAAAAAAAGTAAAGTTATCAACAATATAAAAATTTGACAATTTTTTTAGTATCATATAATCTAAAAATAGATATAATATTATTGTTGATATAGTTTTATTACTTTCCTCTTAAATGAGCCGCTTAAGCGGCCGAGGAATGTTAGGATTATTAATCTTATCATTTCTGGGTCGCTTTTTATTTAGCAGTAATTTTGAGGAATACAATAAGTTCATCAACTTATTCAGGTGCTATTTCCTCAAAACCTGCTTAAGTTGATGAACTTTTTTATTCTGAAATTATACCGGCATGGCATTAGGAGAGTAGAAACATATTTTCTATTTTGCTAAGGCCATATTGGCGACAGCTGACGGAAAGAAAAAATTTTTCTCTCTCTTTTTACCCTTTTTCTCTCTCTTTTAAGTTAAGGATTGATTCATGCGGATGTTTTCTTTCCAGAGGCAGGAGCCAAGAGGCCTACATATTTCAATATGTTTCAATGTATTTCAATGTATGACTTACACCAAAGAGGAAAGGTTAGACCTTCAAAGGAGAGTTGCTATTACCGTCCGTGTTCATGAACTATTGCGTGAGGCGAGCAAACAAGAGGGAGTTTCTATGGCAAAAATTGTCTGTAATTTAGTTTTAGAAAAATATGACAAAAAATAACATTTGTTCAATTTGCAAAAAGAATCAAACTTATAAAAATTGGTGGCATTGTTTGCCTTGCGACAAGAAACTTTCCGTGCAGGAACATTTTGAATTTTTAATAAAACATTTCAGTCAAAAAAATAAACTTGATAACTAATGACCGATTAATAATCTACTCGTGCTAAGCGAACAAAAATAGAAAAATAATTATAAACAATTTTTCTATAAAATATATAAACATCCACGAACTGCGAGACAGTCAGAGATGTAAAAAAATTAACTTAATTATTTAATTATTTTTACATTTTTGGCTGTCTCGTTTTTGTTTTTACAGCCAAAATATACACTTCAATTTTCTTCTAAAAAATGATAAAATAGGAGTATATAGAGCCCATTTTCTCTATGTTGCTCCTTAACAAAACATGGCTGATTCTAAGGAAAAAATAGAGCTTTTGACTACGGCGGAATTAGCGGAATTTTTACGCATTTCCATGCCAAGTGTATATCGCTTAGTGGAGCAAAGAATAATTCCTTTTTATAAAATAAAAGGAGTGATTAGATTTGCTAAAGGCGAGGTATTGGAGTATTTACAGCACAACCGAATAGAATCAGCTAATAAATTATAACTTTATGGCTGTAAGAAAAAGAAAAAATAACTGGTATATAGATTTTCGCACCCATAGAAAGCGTTATCGCAAGAAAAGCCCAGACAATACCAAAGCGGGAGCTGAGGCGTTTGAGGCCTTAGTCCGCCGCCGGTTAGCCAATGGCGAAGACCCCTTCGGCGTGGAGGAAGATGACGAGCCAGTCATGACCTTTGCCGACTTTGCGGTTAAATTTGTAGAGACTTACGCCAAGAATAATAACAAGCCATCAGAAATACGGCAGAAACAGCTGATTATGAAAGCAAGTTTAATTCCTTTTTTTGGCTGGTATGAGTTAGACAAAATTAATCCGATGTTGGTAGAGGATTTTAAGGCAAAACGCAAACAAGACGGGCTGGCGGCTAAAACCATTAATAATCACTTGGCGGTGTTAAGAAAATGCCTTAACATTGCTCAAGAGTGGACAGGGTTGGAAAAAATACCCAAAATTAAGCCGCTAAAAGTCCCGCCGTATAAGTTTGATTTTTTATCGGAAGAAGAAAGCGAGAGATTGGTAAATAGCTTTGAAGATGAATTGTGGTGTGATTTAATTTTTACCGCTTTAAAAACTGGCTTGCGATTCGGCGAATTAATCGCTTTAGACTGGGAGGATGTAAATTTGGAAAGTCGTACACTCTGTGTTAGACGCTCGTTAGTTAATGGCTTTATGGAGTCGCCCAAAAACAACAAGGCGAGGTATGTGCCAATGACTTACGGATTGTGTGATGTTTTAAGCCGGAGAAAGAAAAAGAAAGGTTTTGTTTTTTGCGATTATAATGGCGAGCCGCTTAGACATGAACGGGCACGGCGGGTGCTACACCGGCAGTGTAAAGCCATCGGGCTTCGCAAAGTCGGCTGGCATATGTTAAGACACACATTCGCCTCTCATCTGGCTTGTAAGGGAGTGTCGCTTAAAACGATTCAGGAATTGCTTGGCCACTCTGACATGAAGATGACTATGAGGTACGCTCACCTTATGCCGGCTACTTTAAGAGAGGCGATAAATGTTTTGGATAAACCGAGAGATTTGCAATATTTTGGTCACTCCGTGGTCACAAGCTACGAAATGCGAGAAAAAATACCAGTTCAAATTAAACACCATCAGGGTATAATTTAAACTAAGATAAAACAAAAACAGGACAACAGCCCTGTTTAAATCTCAATGCGGAGAGGGAGGGATTCGAACCCTCGAACCGCTTTCACGGTTAACACCTTAGCAGGGTGCCCCGTTCGACCACTCCGGCACCTCTCCCTAATTTATATATAATTCTGTAAAGTATTTATTAATCTTTTTCTTAAATCTTTCCTGCCGTCGCTACTTTTTAAAAATAGCTCCCTTCTTTCTGCTTCCTGTTTATGTAAATAAGCTTCATAACAAATCAACTTTAATGGCCTTCTATTTTTAGTTGAACCTACTTTACCATCGCTATGTTCGTAAAACCTTCTCTTCAAATCCGCCGTATAACCAACATAAAATTTTTTATCTTTTAAGCTTAGAAGGATGTACACATAATACATAAATAATATTTTTATATTAATTTATGTTGAGGATTCGCCCGGCATGCGCCGGGCGCGGGGCGAATGCCCCGCGAACCAACACCTTAGTAGGGTGCCCTGTTGACCCTTGCCCCGTCGGATGACGGGGACTCCAGCAACCCCGCCTGTCAACAGGCAGGTCTCTAATCTTTTATATTATACTTATATTTCTATTTATTGCAACCAAAAAATCATTCTATTTTAACAATTCCATATTCAACTATTTTATCATTCAAACGCACGCGCACCAATTCCCCCGCCCGTTTGCCAAGTAAAGCCGCGCCCAAAGGCGAATTATGCGAAATAACGCCGCGTTCCGGGTCGGTTTCGGTTGACCCCAAAATCTGATAAATTTTCTGCTTACCGTTAGTTTCTACCGTAACTCTGTGCCCAAGTTCCACTGTACTACCGCCGGAATGCTTAATAATGACGGCGTGATTGATTAAATATTCAGTTTCATCCAAGCGGCTGTTAAGTCCGCGCAAACGGCCTTTGGCGATTTGATACGCCGCGTTTTCGGAAAAATCCCCCATCTCCGCGAGCCGCTTTACCTCTTCCGCGAGTTTCGGGCGATTTTTTTTCAGACGCGCGCGCGTAGCCACAAGCGCGTCGTATTTTTCCGGCGTAATATGCAAATCCACCGGAATTAAGGAATTTTTTTCCGCTTTGCGGGTGGCAAGTCTCATAATTATTTTGCGCTTTTTTTGGGATGCGGCAGATATTGTTTGCCCAAATTAAAATCGCTTTTTGCTATTACCATTATCCATTCTTTGTGAGTATTGCTTTCATTATGCCAGCGAGTCAAAAAATCGCGGTGCAACATTTTAAAGTTCCGGCCGTTCCACGGGTCGTTTAAAATAATTTTATGTAAAGTAATGCCGGACACGACCGCGAAATGGCCTTCGTTGTCGGTCGGCTCAATAAAACTGACAATTACCGGCAATCCTTTTTCCAAAAAATGGCGGATTTCAAAAAAAGTGGAGTTGTCGTTCACGTAGACATGAAAACCATGCTCCAGCGCCACGCGGATCATATCGTGGTTTTCCGTACCGTGCTCGGCGCTGGTTTTTGCCTGCTTGGCTATTTTTCTTTGGGACAAATCGTGCTGGAAGTAACCAAAAACCATTTGCAAAACGGCCGGTCCGCAATTAACCCAGTTTTTTTGTTTGTAATACGGCACTTGTAATTTTACTTTTACTTTCATAGGCGGAGGGTGAGGGATTCGAACCCTCGATACCTTTCGATATACACGCTTTCCAAGCGTGCGCACTCGACCACTATGCGAACCCTCCGAATAACAATTTTCAATTTCTAATTTTCAATTTTCAAACAATTTAAAAATTTTAAAATTAATTAATTGTTTAGAAATTGAAAATTATAAAATTTTATCTGCTATTTTCATGACCATTCCTTCGGCAAACTTCCTGCCGATAATTTGACAGCCAACCGGCATTTTGTCAACCGTACCGCAAGGAACCGAAATCGCGGGCAGACCGGCAAGCGACGGCGACAGCGTAAAAATATCTTCCAGATACATTTTTAAAGGGTCTTTATTTTCGCCAAATTTAAAAGCGATGTCCGGCGTCGTCGGCGTAATAATCGCGTCCACTTCCTTAAACGCGGCTTCAAACTCGTCAATAATAATCGTACGCACTTTTTGCGCCTGCAAATAATACGCGTCGTAATAACCGGCGGACAGCGCGTAAGTGCCAAGCATGATGCGTCGTTTTGCTTCCGCGCCAAATCCTTTCCCTCTGTTCTTTTTGTACAAATCAATCAAGCTCCCCTCGCCCGCTCCGGCGGGAGAGGGGTTGGGGGTGAGGGGATAACGAATGCCGTCAAACCGGCCCAAGTTTGAACTTACTTCCGACGGCGTAATAATATAATAAACCGGCAAAGCGTATTTGGTATGCGGCAAACTAATGTCAACTATTTCCGCGCCTTGTTTTTTTAAAAATTCAATCGCTTCTTTTACTTTTTTTTCTACCTCTTTATTCATTCCTTCCCTAAAAAATTCATGCGGCACGCCGATTTTTAAACCTTTGATATTATCTTTTATTTCTGCTTGATAATCCGGAACCAAAATATCTGCGGTCGTAAAATCATTTTGGTCTTGGCCGGAAATTATTTTTTGCACGATAGCCGCGTCTTCCACGGTTTTAGTAATCGGGCCAGGCACATCGGTAGACGAAGTCATTGCTACGATGCCAAAACGCGAAGCGCGCCCGTAAGTTGGTTTTAAACCGACCACGCCGCAAAAAGCGGCTGGGTGGCGAATAGAACCGCCGGTATCGGAACCCAAGGAGAACAAACAAAAGTTGGCCGCGACGGCCGCCGCACTGCCGCCGGAAGAACCGCCCGGCACGCGCGTTAAATCATTTGGATTTTTGGTCGGGCCAAAAGCGGAATTTTCGGTAGAAGAGCCGTGCGCGAATTCGTCCAAATTGGTTTTTCCCAAAAGTACCGCGCCCGCTTCCCGCAATTTTTTTATTACCGTCGCGTCAAACGGCGCGATATAATTTTCCAAAATTTTTGACGCGGCAGTCGCGCGCACGCCACGCGTTAAATAATTGTCTTTGGCCAAATAAGGTATGCCGGTTAATTCCGTTGCGGTCCCGGATTTAATTCTTTTATCCGCGATGCCCGCTTCCGCGAGCGCTTCTTCTTCGCACACGGTCAAAACAGCGTTCAGTTCGCTATTGCGTTTTTTTATTTCCGCCAAGCACGCTTCGGTTAATTCTACGCTGGTAAATTCACCTTTTTGCAAACCCTCATGCGCTTGTTTGATTGTCAGACAATTTAAATTCATAAAAATAAATAGGACTCTTGACAAATAAGATATTATAATATATTGTTTTGTTATAAATAATACTGACCTTTCAAAGCCTGATAGGCTTCGACATAGGCAAAAGCGTTTGTCAGTAAAAAGCTGGAAAGTCAAAATATTGGCAATAAAAACAAATATCGGATAATAGACACCGACAGATGAATGGCTTTAGGATAAAACTCTATTTAATGCTCTGCAGGCATTAATTTGGTTTTTTGTCCTTCGCGTATCATCGCTTTGTTTGTCATCCCCACATTGTTTTTTTGGCAATTGAGGCTAGTACGCTTCTGAAAACAAGGCTTTTGCGCTGCGCGGCACCCCCTGATAAATTATTTGTCAGGGGGTCTTTAATTTTTAAATATAAATCTATATAAGCATTGTGCCAATTTTTTTGCTTTATTGCAAATATTTTAAAATTATATGACAAAACTTCTTGTTTTTTCCTGTTTCCTGTTTGTTTTTTGAAACAAAAATAAAGAATATATAATTATTGCTTGATATAAAAAGAATAATAAATGTTATGTGTTATGCGCTATATGTTGTTTGATTATTTTTATTTAATATTAGCCAAAATTTAATAAAATAAAAACACAGCTATTGACAATTTTTAATTACTATGCTATACTGCCTTTACAATTTGTTTACAATTAAATTATTAGTCGCGTAAGTCCCCGGCGCGACGACATTAGTAACAAAAACTGGGGATACTATATTTTTAATGCGGCCGAAAGGAGAAAGGAGAATAGTTGTGATGAATACATCGTGCGGCACACGGTTCTGGACCATGGTTAGCCGCAAAAATTGATTGTTTTACCTCCCTTCCGCAACCGGGCGAAAGCGCGCGGAAAGGAGCAGGTCTTGGTTTCCAACCAAAAAATCGACCGGTCTGACTCGCAAATTAGGAAACCAAGAGCAAAATAAAAGTTGAGGATTATAAAAATAATCCTCTCATCAATTTGAAAGGAGTGAGTACTATGCGAGGGTACCCAACTGGTTTTGTCCATACTTAAGCGGAACGCCCTGCATAATACCTGAGATATGGATTATGCTAAAGAATGCTATTGCATCTATGCAATAGTGGCGTTTCGCTTTATAAAAAACGGTGAGTTATGCATCCGACGATCTGAAATATTAGCATAACTTGCCGAGTAATAAAATTAATTACTGTTTTACCCGCCCTCAAAACAACCGACGAATGGGCGGAAAAAAGCAGGCGCAGCGGCCATTGGGGTCCGGCATAATAATGCGCGCGCAAAAAGAAGATTTGCCGGCTCACCCCGCGGCAAGCGTCCTGCTAATTGGGATAGGCGGAGGTTCAGAAAGTGAGAACCATTGCGAGACTTTAGTCTCGGGTTCTCCACCTCCGCTGCCCCGAATCGATCTTTTCGCCGCCCAGCGTCCATCAGGGACCTAGCGGCGACAACACAAAACCCTGCCCACATTTGAGTTAAAAAACTCATTTGTCGCGGCAGGGTTTTTCATTTTCAAAAATATTTATAATATCCTTTTAACTTTTATGTGTCTTCCTTCCCGCTCCGGCGCCTGCCCCAAAGCCGCTTCCGTTTCGTCCTGCGGCCAGGCAGAAACTTCGTCCGCGCGCATAACATTTTGAAGTCCCGTAACTTGCGCGGTTGGATTAACATTAGCCGTATCCACTTCTTTTAATTCATCAATGTAATCTAAAATACCCGACAGTTGGCTGCCGTATTTTTCCAGTTCCTCGTCCGTAAGTTCTAATCGGGCGAGGTCGGCGATATGTTGGATTTCTTGTTTGGATAGTTGCATATTAATTTTTTGTCATTCTGAGGAGTCACGAGCCGCTCGGGACGACGAAGAATCTAATATTAGACCTTCACTTATTCCGCTTCGCTACATTCGTTCAGAATGACACAAAACTACTTTAATAATTTTACAAACTCCTCCTCCCCTATAATTTTCACTCCCAATTCCTTCGCCTTATCATACTTGCTCCCCGGCTCCTCGCCCGCGACCACATAATCCGTATTTTTACTGACGGATGAGGAAACATCTCCGCCCAGTTCCCGTATTTTATCTTTTGCCTCGTCTCTTGTCAACTTAGATAATGTGCCAGTTAGCACAAAAACTTTGTTACTTAACTTGCGTTCCGCGTTATGCGTTATGTGTTTTGCGATTATGATGCCACCATCTTCTAGTCTCTTCAAAAATTCAATATTATTTTTATCCCGAAACCATTCATAAATGCTCTGCCCCACAATCTCCCCAATTCCTTCTATTCCCTGTAATTCCTCTAAATTAACTTTTTGCATCTCAAAAATAAGGTCGCTGACTTTATGGACTTTTGACTTTATGGACTTTTGACTAATTAAAATGGCTGTTTCTTCCCCCACATGCCTTATCCCCAAAGCATAAAGTAATTTTGCGAGTTCCGCGTTTCGGCTGTGTTCAATGGATACCAAAATATTATTTGTTTTTTTCTCGGCAAACCGTTCCAGCGGTTCCAAATCCCCCGCCGTCAAATAATAAATATCCGCCGCGTCTTTGATTAAACCTTCATTTAACAATTGCTCCACGATTTTATCGCCCAAGCCCTCAATATTCATTCCTTTTTTGGAAACAAAATGAATGATGCGTTCCAGTTCCTGCGCGAAACATTTTTTGTTGGTGCAATAAGTTGCCGCCTCTCCCGCGCGGCGTTCAACCGTGCTTCCGCAAATTGGGCATTTGCCGGGCATATTAAATTTTCTTTCTTTGCCCGTGCGCATTTTTTTTAAAACCTCCACCACTTCCGGAATAATGTCGCCCGCTTTATGAATTACCACCGTGTCGCCGATTTTTATGCCCAAACGCGCGATTTCGTCTTCGTTGTGGAGTGTGGCGCGGCTGACGGTTGTGCCGGCAACCGACACCGGCCGCAGATGGGCAACGGGAGTCAAAGCGCCGGTGCGCCCGACTTGCACCGTAATGTCTTCCACAACCGTAATCGCTTTTTCCGGCGCGAATTTGTAAGCCAACGCCCAGCGCGGCGCTTTGCCGGTGTAACCCAAAATATCCTGTATTTTTTTGCTGTTCACTTTTATAACAAGGCCGTCAATGCCGTAATTTTGTTTGTTTCTTTTGTCTTTCCATTCATTATACATTGCTTGCACTTCGTCCAAATTCTTACAATATTGATATTCTTTATTTATTTTAAAACCCAAATTTTCCAAAAGTTTCAATTCGGCAATTTGCGTAGGAGGAAATTTACCATTGATTGCGTCCAAATCGTAGACGAAAGAATCCAACCTGCGTTCAGCGGTTATTTTGGGGTCAAGCTGGCGAATGGAACCGGCGGCCGCGTTGCGCGAGTTGGCAAATTCCGGTTCTCCGGATTTTTTCCGTTCAATGTTTATTTTTGCCAAATGCTCTTTATTCAGCCACGCCTCACCAATAACTGTAGCGTCTATTTTTTTAGCTCCTCCCTCCTTGCTAAGGAGGGATGTTGGGAGGGAGGTCAATTGCAAAGGAACACTTTGGATTGTTTTTATCTGCGCCGTTACGTTCTCGCCGATTACACCGTCGCCGCGCGTCGCCGCCTGCGTCAGTTCGCCATTAACGTACGTTAAAATTATTTTCAGCCCGTCAATTTTTATTTCGCAAGAATAATCTAATTTATCCGCCGTAGCTTTAGCGGAGGTGGATTTGTCCGTAATTTTTTCTTTATTTAAAATGCGCTTTATTTTTTCCTCCCAGTCTTTCACTTCCGTAAAATCAAAAGCGTCCTGTAATGACCACTGCCGGACTTGATGTTTAATTTTGGCAAATTTTTTTAAAGCGATTCCACCGATACGTTCGGTCGGCGAAACTTTGCTTTTTAATTCGGGAAATTTGTTTTCCAGTCCGCGCAGTTCGCGCGTTAATGAATCGTACACCGCATCGTCCATATCCGGCTTGTCCAAAACATGATACTGGTAGCGCATCTCGTTGATTTGCTTTCTTAATTTTTCTACTCTCTTTTTTATTTGTGTTTTATCCATAGTAAATCAATTTTATCCCCACACCTTCTTAAAGTTAACTACGACTTATTAAAGAAGTGAACGAACTTAAAAAGCGTCCTTACTATATTATTCAATAAGTTACAAAGGTGTGGGGATTTATTCCGACTCTTCATAGCCGATTTTTATGCTGCGCTGGCCATTTTGATAATAACCAACGACGGTAAAAATGTCTTTTTTGGGAGTAACGGTTTCGTCATATTTATATTTAACACTGTATTTCATTTCGCTTGCGCCCAAGGTATGCTGATAAACGGCAGTTATTGGATTATTGCAAACCGGCGAACTAACATCTATTTTTATATACCCTTCGTTACTGCATGCGGCCAAACTTTCACTTGGGCTAAAACCGGTTTTACGCATTAGGTAGAGTGTTTTTTCTGCGCCGCTTTCCGCCGCTAAGTAAGCCATACCGGATAATCCTGAAATTTTAGAATTTTGCAAACCGCGCGTCAATATCTCGCTTACTCCGAGTACCACGACTAGAATACTAGCCAATATTAAAATAGTAATCATTAAAGCGCTGCCATGGTTATTTTTTATAAATTTTGCCTTAAACATATTTATCTATAAACCAAAAAAATTAAATTAAAATAATTGTTAAATTGTTTTATTGCTAAATTGTTATCTAAATTTAAATTATCGCGTGGCAATGTAACAATATAGCAATTTAACAATTTTATTCCGTATAATACCGGCTGGAAATTGTCGTCTGCAATTCCAGCGGCAGTTTAAAGCGGATGTCAGTGGTATTATTTTCAATTTTCATAACAACCGCGACTGCGTTTTGCCCGCCGTTTTTCAAAATAAAATTTAAATTGGAAATTTGAACATTGTCGGGAGTTATCGGCATAAAAGACGTTCCGTTGTCGCGGGAAATTTTAAAAGCGCTGCTATCTATTTTATAAATAACACAACTGCCGTATTGATTCTTAAACTTTAATTCGCTCGCGGAAACCAATTTAAAAATTTTGCCGGCATCAATGCCGCTACAGGAAGGCAAGCTGTCGTCATTTACTTTGGCATTGCGAATTTCCTTGGAAATCGTTTCCAAAACATAGCGCACGCTCTCCTGCGTGTTTTGCGCGGCTATCGCCCGCCTTTGCCCCTCCACCACTTTTTGAAAAATAGAGGTCGCGCTCAAAGCGATGATTGCAAAAACTCCGACAGCGACTATCAGTTCCAGCAGTGTAAATCCTTTTTCAGAACAACCAGAAAACAAAAAAACAAAAAAAACATTTACCTTTTTGTTTTTTTTGCTTTCTTGTTTTTTTGCTTTCTTGTCCATGTTATTTCCAATTATAAAGTTCTACGGTAATCGCGTAATTGCGCGCCAATCCCCGCTCGCTCCACTTAACAGTTGAGGTAATTTGCAGGCAATTGGCCGCGAGGCAAGAAGCGGTGTTACTGGCAGTAATCATCCGGTAAAAAATAGTGTCAACGCCCAAAGTATGCTGATACAACCCGCTATTTATTTTTAATTTGGATAAAATATCATCAATACTGCTCACATTAACGATATTAACGTTGCCGGAAGCGTCAATTTCTATCCGATAAGTGCCGTCACCTGCGATATTTTGATTCCAAACGGCGCCGCTGACCCAATTGCTATCGCGCATATTGCGTACTAATTCTATTCCTTCCTGCGCGAGCATGGTGGCGGCAAACTTATTTCTATTCACCTGTGAAACGGAATAACTTTGGATAATAAAAGAAATTACCGCCACTAAGCCGACTATGATAATGCCGGTCGCAATTACCACTTCCAGAATGCCGAATCCTTTTTCTTTTAAGTCATAAGTCATAAGTTTTAAGTTGTAAGATAAAATTCTTAAAACTTAAAATTTAAAACTTAAAACGGCGTTAATCTGACACATCAATCAAGCCTAAATAGTTGACTAAAATAATTTTGGTTTTTCCCGTCTCGTCTTTTAAATTGATGCTCGCGGTTCCGCTATTAACGCCGTTCAAATAAGTTGCGGGGTCCGGCGGAACAAAAGCAATATTAATAACGCCTGAAATATTTAAAGTAATATTATTTTGTAAGGCAATCGTAGCCAGTACGCCGTCGCCGGTATTGTAAATTTTATCATTATTTATGTCCGCAAAAAGCAAATATTGGCCCGGGCTAGCGATATTAAAATATGCTCCCCAAGCGTAAGGAACAGCGCCATTGAATTCTAATGCTCCCAGCGCCATACTCCGCGCTTTTTGCAAATCACCCGCTACTTTGTACGCTTCCAGTTGCATTGCCGAACTTTTGCCGGTATTGCGATAATTCACCACGCCAATTGTCGCAACAAAAACAATGATGGCGACTGAAACCATCAATTCAACAAGAGTAAAACCTCTATCATTAAAACATAAAAGCATAAAAACAATTTATTATTTTAAACTTTTTTCTAAAGCACTAATTTCCGTCCAAAGCATCGCCCCTATTTCTTCAGCTAATTTCAAAACATAGGCATAATCGCTGTCATTGAAGAATTTTTGTTTGTTAGAAAAATAAAGAAGATACTTTGATTCTTTAAGCGAGCCGTATGATATTTCAAAAAAGTTTAACTGTACTAATGATTTTCTTCTGGCGTATCCTTCAATGTAATTTAGAATGATGGATAGCGTCGCTCGCCGCCATTGTGATGTACTGCCATACAGCTCTTCTTTGGGAAAACTTTTCGTTGCTTTATACACAAAATTAACATATTCGTCCATTAGTCTTTTTAATTTATCCTTGTAATCTTCCGACATATCTTATGTGCTTTAATGTTTTTATGCTTTCATGTTATCGTGTTCTAGTGTTTTAATGTTTTTATGGTTTTACTTCTTCCCAAATAGGTTTTTTTGGGCAAGCGACATAAGGGCCGATTTTATCCGACCATTCGCCTTCTTCGGGAACAGTATTGTTATAACCGGCGATTTTATAGTACATCTGATGGCTCTTGCTGGTTAACGGGAGTACTTCATCAGTACAGGAAGTACTTGTTGTGTCCCAGCAATTCCCGCCCGCTTGCGCGTAATTAGCCTCATTATCACAGAAACCGGCCGCTTGTCCGGTAATATCACAACGATAAATATGATAAGAGGTGGGACTACCGACTGCCGCTAACCAAGATAAATTTATCTGATTTGGGCAAATGCCGGTGGCGGGCGCAGAGCCAAAAGTCACTTCGCAAACGGCATTAGTTTTTCCGGAAACGGAAGCGGAATCATTATACATTGCGCAAACCTCGTCGCCGCAAGCTCTTACTTTGTACGCATAAGTCGTATTGGCGGTTAAACCTAAATTAGTGCAAACTCCACCCGTTAACGGCCATTCATCGCAAGTGCCGGAATCGGCGATAATCTGCGTCCCATCGCGAAATATTTTAAAACCGGCCGCGCCGGTTACCGGCACATCCCATTGCACTTTTAAGCCGGAACATTTTGAACCTACGGCTTGCGTTACTGCTACATTTTGCGGCTGGCTGATAATATTTGCCTGTACATGATAATCGTGTCCGCTACAACCGCCCGCATTGGCATCGGCGCAATTAAAACTAATCCAGCCAATTCCCGTGCCGTCGCTATTTGCGTTCCACGCCCAACCGGTAAAAGCGCCGCTGGAATTTATCTGTACTCCTTTGTTAACCCAATCGGAATCGGTGTCATCGCTTAATTTTGTCCAGCCATTGTCTCCCATATTGATTATTTTCGCCCAGCCAAAAACCTTGCCATTACTGCTGTTATAGCAAGCGGAACACGCGCCAGTGCAAGCGGACGGCGTTTGACAAGAAGCACGGAAAGTCGTTTCCGGCGGTGTTTCTTGAAAACTTACCCAGCCGGAATTTGAACTGTAAGCATAACCGGAAAGATTGCCAGTTGCTAAATCAATTGTCACACCATAATTTGTGCCCAAAGAGCAATCGCTCATGCAACTTGAAGCCGCTCCGCCGCAATCGGCATCAGTTGTACAAAAATTTCCTTGATACCCAATATTGCGGCAGGCTTTATTAGTGCAGTTAAAACTGACCCAGCCGATATTGCTGTTCCACGCCCAGCCGGAAACGTTATCGGCAATAGAAGCGTTTACTTGTTTCGTTGGGGCTTGGTCGGCGACAAAAATAAAACTTGCGGCAATGATTGCCAGCAGGCAAAAAGATAAGATAAAACCGAGTTTTTTAAAAAAAGACATAAAGTTAATTTTTAATTTTTAAAAAAATGTTTATGATGCTATTTTTTCTCTATATTATAATTTTGTGTTAATAATTTAAAAATTAGAATTTATTTTAAAATTATAAAATTAAAAATTTCTCTAAAATATTAAATTTAAATACCATTCCAATATTTTATTCCCCCATAATAATGTAACTATCGTGGCCGCGCTCAAAAAAGTACCGAAAGGAATCTGTGATGACCATTGTTTTTTGCGCGCGGCGAGCAGACCGGCGCCGATAATAGCTCCGCTCACATAAGCCAAAAATAAAGCGGTTAAAATCTGCGGCCAGCCAAGTATTATTCCCATCAAAATTCCTAAACTAATATCGCCGCCGCCAATCCAGCGCCCGCGGGAAATCAAATATTGCGCCAAAAAAAATCCGCCGCCCACTCCCGCCGCTATTAACAGATTCAGCCAGCCCATCCCCAGACACAAGTTTAAGCCCAAAGCGACAGCCATCGCCGGCAAAGTAATCTTGTCCAGAATTAATTGCCAGCGCAGGTCGTAGATGAAAATGATAATTAAAGCGCAAATAAAAATTAAATTTCTCGCAAACAATATGATATTGGATATTGGATATTGGATATTGGATATTGATTGGGCATTGGTTATTGAAAATTGGGCATTTATATATATCAAAACAAACAAAACCGCCGTTGCTAACTCCACCGCTGGATACTGCCAAGATATTTTACGCTTGCAGTGCCGACATTTCCCTTTTAATAAAATAAAACTTACTAAGGGAATATTGTCATACCAGGCGATTTGCTTATGGCAACTCGGGCAAAAAGAACGGCCCAAAATCGTTTTTTTTTCATGCAAGCGGTAAATAAAACAATTTAAAAAACTGCCAAAACATAAACCAAAGATGAATATCAGAAATATGTGCATAAAACTAAATTACTCGAAATTTAAAATGAAATGCATGGAAATACAGTAGAAATACGCTCCCTTCGGTCGCGAAATACAGTAGAAATTATACTAAATATCCAATTTCTATTAATTTCGCGGCGAGGCTTTGCGAGCCGCATATTTCTATGTATTTCTATTGAATTCCTTCCGGTGTCGCCGTATGTTCTCCTGCGCTCAAAGTTCCCGTTTCTTTCTCCAAGGTAAAAACGATAGTGTAATTTTTGCCGTCGCTGGAATTGTAAATATAGGAGTTATCGGCCGGCGGAGTCAGCGCGAGGGGTAATTTTTTAAAGTATATTGCGGAACAGCCGTCTTCCGTTCCCTGGAAACCAGCTTCCGTATCGCAAAATACATTGTAATTTTCACTGCCTAAGGTAATGTTATTCGCTACTGGAAAGCTGTTTTTATTATAAAAATAAAGTTCCAGCGCACTTTGCATTTGCCGCACATCGGACACGCGAGTGATGTCGCGCGCTTTGGCGCGCGAATCGGCCAAAGAAGCAACCGCCAAAGTAATTAAAATGCCGATGATAAAAATCACCACTAACAATTCAATCAAGGTAAAACCTGCTTGAAAATTTCGTTTTTTTTGTTGATTTGGCTGGTAATTCATATTGATATATTTAAACATTAAAGCATAAAAACATTAAAACATAAAAACATTAAAACAAAGTAAAAATGCTTTAGTGTTTTAATGCTCTTATGTTCTAGTGTTTTTATAACATTATTATATCATATTTAAAATAATAAAAAAATCTCCTTTGTCTTTAAAACAAAAGAGATTTTATAATTCAACTTTCTGTTATTTTAATCGCATCCGCCTGAAATAACTCCTCCTTTGGTTACCTTGTTATTGCCTTTTGCCAATCCTCCGGCGCCTTCTTCCAGATAAAAACAAATTTCGTAATCATCGGTAATGGCATTATTAATGCGCATGGTATAAGCGCATATATTCCCCGCCCCGGCCGCGCCAGCCACGCAGGGGGTCGTGCCGCCGCTCGCATCAGTAATAGTTGTCCAATCAACCCCGCCGAATGTGGCGCAAGCGGTTGTTAATGTCCCTACCGCCCGGCAAGCAGCCGGCAAAATATTCGTGTAAGCGCCGCTCGCGGTGTTTGCCGCCTCCATTTCAATGACGTTACTTAACTGTTTAACGTCAGATACGCGCTTCGCGTCACGCGCTTTGCCCCGGGCGCTGTTTAAAGAAACAACCGCCATCGTGGACAACAAACCGATAATGGCAATGACAACCAAAAGTTCTATTAGGGTAAAACCCTTTTCTTTGGTCCTCATATTTCACCTCCTAACTTAAGCGGGGATAATTTTACTATCGCCCGCAAAGTTAATTAATTATAAATTATTTTAACCTTCCAAAAAACTCAACTCTAAATCTTATCCACATTATATCATATTCGCCGGTTCAGCGCCATTTTAAATTTAATAAACTATGCCTTCAATATCAATGTAATGCAATCTGGCTTCCATCCCGGCGACATTGGTTTCCAAAAAAAAGTAAATTTTGGCGTTTTCCACATTAGTACTGCCAATTCTTAAGGAATACTGGCAGGGAGCGGCTGACCCGGCGCGGCAAATAAAATTATTGTTGTCAGGGTCGGAAATGCTGGGGTCGTTAAAGCGCTTCAAAATATTAGCCGTTGTTTCCGGACCCGTGCAGGAGCGGGTATTTTTTTCTTCACTCCCGGCGTTGCATCCTATTAAAGTTTCCGGCTTTGTCCCTTCGGTAGCGGCCATCGCCAAAACATTAGCCATCTGCCGCACGTCGTTTAAGCGTCTAGCGTCACGCGCTTTGCCCCGGGCATCGTTTAAAGAAACCACTGTCATTGACGCTAATATGCCGATAATACTGACGACTACTAACAATTCTATCAAAGTAAAGCCCTTAGCAGTATTATTAATAAAAACTTTCATAATTTACCTCCTTGTATTTTTTGTTAAATGGTTAATTAGTTGATTGGTTAAATAATTTAACTTTCAAACTTTATAACTTTTAACCTGTCTGCCGACAAGCAGGCTTTATAACTAAAACTGATTCGCCATGTTATACATCGGCATAATAATCGCCGCGACCATAATGCCGACACCGACTCCCATCAAAACCATAATTAACGGCTCCATTAAAGTAACCAAATTAGCGACCAAGTTATTTATTTCCCGCGAATAAAAATCAGTCACCCGTTCCAAAATAACATCTATTTTTCCGGTTTTCTCTCCCACTGAAAGCATCTGTGATACCATTTTGGGAATATGATTGCTTTCGCCAAAAACACTGGAAATGGAACTGCCGCTCTCAACCGCATCTTTAGTGCGCAAAATTAAATCTTTGTAAACGCTGTTGCCAACCACATCGGCGGCGATTTTTAAACTGCTTGCTATTGCCACGCCGCCGGCGATCAAAGTCTGCATTGAACGGGTAAAACGCACTAGTGCTATTTTTTGGAATAAATTGCCAAAAATCGGCATTTTTATCTTTAAAAAATCAATCTGAAAACGGCCGGTTTTGGTGCGCCCGTAATACTTAAAAGCCGTGATAAAACCGGCGACCGCGATTATTACCGCCCACCAATAATTGGCGGCGATATCCGAAACCACCATTAAGATTCTCGTGGCTAAAGGCAATTCTCCGCCCGATTCCGCAATGACTGCGGTTAATTTCGGCACGACCCACACCACCATTACGCCGCCCACCCCGCCTAAACCAACCAAAACAAACACTGGATAAATCATTGCTCCGCGGATTTTATGCATCATATCGTAATCTTTTTCCATTTCATCCGCCAAATAATTAAGCACTTCATCCAATTTGCCGCTGGTTTCTCCCGCCCGTACCACGTTCACATAAAACTCGCTGAATATTTTCGGACGCGCTCCAAGGGTGTCAGACAGTTTTGAGCCGCCGTTGACTTCATCAGCTATTTCCGCGACTATTGTTTTTAAAGACGGATTGGCCGTTTGATCAATCAGAACTTTTAACGCCTGCACAACCGGAATGCTCGCGGAAATCATTACGGAAAATTGGCGCGAAAATATCACCACATCTTTCGGCTTTACTCTATTGAGCGGATTAAAGCGCAAAAGAGAGCGCTGGCCTTGTTTAATTTCAATAATTTTTAATCCTTGGTCGGACAGCGTGCTTATGGCCAATTGCTGATTCGAGGCTTCAACCATGCCGCTTTTAATGTTTCCTTCGCTGGTTTTTGCTTTGTATTTAAAAATTGGCATTTTGTTGGTTAATTTATTTTTGTAATAATTTATTAATCAAAATATACAAACTAGGGGGTAAAAGAAAATTTTTTGTCATTCCCGCGAAAGCGGGAATCTAAGATGTAGAAAAACAATGTTAAAATAAGTTTGAGATCCCCGCTTTCGCGGGAATGACATTATATACAATCTTTCTTTAACTATTTTATCATTATCTGAAAATCCTCTTTGCGCGGCGCTCCCGCAAGCGCGTCCTCGCGGCTCACGGTTCCGGCGCGCGTTAAATTTACCAAAGATTGCGTCATACTCACCATACCCTCGCCGCCCGATGTCTGAATAATGGTTTCTATTTGCTTTAATTTGCCTTCGCGAATAACTGATTTGACCGCCGAGGTGCCGGCTAAAATCTCCATCGCTAACGCCATCCCTCCGCCATTTTTGGGCAAAAGTTTCTGTATGACTACGCCTTCCAAGACATCCGCGCAGAGCATTCGCGCTGAATCAATTTTTGCTGATGAATAACAATTTAATATTTTTTCTATCACTCGAACCGCCGTGTCCGCCGTCATTTCTAAAAACACCAGGCAATTAGTGGAAGCGATGTCCAAAATCAAAGGGATGGCCTCGGCAAAATCATCCTTGATGTCGGCTACCGCCAAAATATCAATATCTTCCTGTTGAGTTGCGCGCAAGCCGCCGATTAGCGACGGAACATCGCGGCCTATCAGCCGCTGTTCAATAATGCTTTCTTTACTGACTAAAAGCATTTCAATTGGATTTTCCAAAGTCAAAATACGCTTATGCATCCGTTGGTTGATATCTCCAGCATTGCTCCAATAGTGGTGGTCTTGCCGCCGCCGTAAGGGCCGGCTATCACTACCAAACCGGAAGTCAATTCCGCAAAATTCCCTATGATTCTTGGCAAATCAATAGATTTTAAATTGCGGACCGCTTCCGGAATCAGCCGAAAAGAAACGGCTAATAAATTTTTTTGATAATAAATATTTATTTTGAAGCGGAAATGCCCGCCTAAAATTTTTACGACCGTCAGTTCCCTTTTTTCCGTTAAAATTTTTTGTTCCTCTTCTTCTAAGAAAGAGTTGGTAACGTTCGCTAATAATTCCTGTTCAATTATTTTTTCCCCTTCCAATTTTAACAACCGCCCGTCTTTGCGGATTACCGGCAGACTGCCGACCGACAAGTGCAGTTCCGATGCCTGTTGTTTGGCAGTCTCGGATAATAAACGGTTAAATAAAATATTATAAATTTCCATAAAATTAGTCCTTAAAGTCTATAAAGTTCTTAAAGTCTATAAAGTCATTTGTCATTCCCGCGAAGGCGGGAATCTAAGATAAAAGAAAAAATGTTAAATAAATTTTAGATTCCCGCCTTCGCGGGAATGACAGTATCAAAAAGACTTTATGAACTTTCTAACTTTATAAACTCAATACTGTTTTTACTTTCTCCACCACCTCCTGTGGCATAAAATGCGCTTTGATTAAAAAATCTTTTGCGCCCAGCATCAGCCCTTTTTTAACTTCGTCTTTTTGGCTTAAATTAGTCAACAAAATAACGGGAATATTTTTGGTAGCCGCGTCCTTTTGCAATTCCCTTAACATTTCAAAGCCGTCCATTTTAGGAAGCATCACATCCAATAAAATCACATCCGGCGATTTCTCTTTCGCGAGCCTTAACCCTTTCGCGCCGTTGTCGGCGATATGCGCTTCAAAACCTTCCGCGCGAAATTTGTCGGCGTACATTCCCAATAAAAAATTATCATCCTCCACCAATAGAATTTTCAAAACTTTGTTCATATGTTTAAGCTACTGTCATTCCCGCGAAAGCGGGAATCTACTCTATCTTTAGATTCCCGCTTTCGCGGGAATGACAATATTGGTATATTTGTACTATATTTGTAATTTGTAAAGACTAGTCGCTTATGACGCGCAAAACTTCCTCAATGCTGGTAACGCCCTGCAAAGCGCGGATGATGCCGTCTTGTTTGAGGGTAATAAATTTTTGTTTTTTTAAAACTTCCGATTTATAATTTAGCTCTTTGCCATTTGCGATTATGCTTTTTAATTCATCGTCCACGTCCAGCACTTCGGCAATCGACAGTCGCCCTTTATAACCAGTATTGCCGCAACGAGTGCATCCTTTGCCTTTGTATAATTTTTTGCTTTTCGGCCCTTCGCTTAAAATAGTTTCGTCAAATAATTTTTTTATTTTATCGTCAACGATATCGTATATTTTTTTTATCTCTTCCGCGATGTCATCATGGACGTCTTGGCTGATTTCTTCTTCAATTTTGCAAAAATTACACACGCGCCGCACCAGCCGCTGGGCTAAAATGCCGTTTAAGGTGGAGGCCAATAAAAACGGCTCAACATGCATATCAATCAAACGGGGAATAGTTCCGATGGCGTCATTAGTATGCAAAGTGGACAGCACCATATGGCCGGTTAAAGCGGCGTGAATTGCCAGTTCCGCCGTTTCGCCGTCACGGATTTCCCCCACCATAATAATGTCTGGGTCTTGGCGCAATAGCGCCCTTAGCCCGGTAGCAAAAGTAAAACCTACTTCTTCCCTGATTTGCGACTGGTTCGCCCCTTCCAAAAAATATTCTACCGGGTCTTCCAGCGTAGAAATATTAACTCCTTCTTCATTTAAAATAGTCATGGCGGCGAACAAAGTGGTTGATTTGCCGCTGCCGGTCGGACCGGTAATTAAAAACATGCCATCGCTCCTCTGAATATTTTTATTGATTACCGCCAAATTTCTGCCCTCATAACCCAAATCTTCCAGTTTTGGCGCTCCTTTGCTTACATCCAAAATTCTCATTACCACTTTTTCCGCCTCTATCAAAGGCAAAATAGAAACACGGAAATCAATTCTTTTTTGGTCAAACGCCAACCTTATTCTACCGTCCTGCGGGACCCTGGTTTCGTCCAATTTTAAATTAGCCAGCACTTTAACGCGGGCGACAATGGAATTATGCGCGCTTAAGGGCAAAATCAAAGAAGTGTGCAAAATGCCGTCAATGCGGTAGCGGACCCGGCTTTCGTTTTTATACGGCTCAATATGGATATCAGACGCCTTTCCCTCCACCGCGTGCTTTAAGATAACAGAAACTATTTTGGAAATAGGCGCGGCTTTGGTTATTTCATCTGTTCTCTCTTCTTTGGTTCCTATCTTTTCCTTAACCGCTTCCGCCTCTTCGGCGCGCGCCTTTAACGCGACTTCCACTTCTTCGGAAAGGGTTTGGTATAAATCAAGCGCTTTGTTAAAACTCTCTTGCGAGATTAAATAATATTTAACTTGCAAGTTATTTTCCGCCGCCAAAAAATTAACCGCCTCAATCGCTTTTAAGTTGCCGTAATCTAAAATGCCGACTTCAATCAAATTATCATCTTTATTAAAACAAATCACTTTATAGTTTTCCGCGACTTCGAAAGAAATAATATTCAAAACATCTTTAGTAATGGTTTTTTCTAATAAATTCACGTACCCAATCCCCCAAACTTTAGCTTTTATTTCCGCCAGTTTTTCCGCGTCAATCACTTTGCGGCTGATAAGCAAATCTTCGGCTTTTGCGCCGCTTGCTAAAACGGAGTTTCTTAATTCCAAAAGCTGATTTTCGTTGATAATTTTACGCTCCAACAGCACGGTTAAAATATCCTGTTTATTGTTTTCCATATGCTATCTCTTTAAACAAATTTCTTTGTAGCAAAAAAGCCGAAAAAAACCGCTAATTTCCGTTTGCAAACGGATTTTTATTACCCACTTCTTTTATCTCAATTATTTCAGCGTTACTGCGTAAATTAGTAAATTTGCCGGCGGCAAAAAAATCAAGCTCATCCGGCGCGGCCGCTTCAGTTGTCTTAGCTCCAGCTTGGTCCGCATTAATATCATCGCTTAAATAATAAGATTTAACGGTTAATTCCGCCGTCTCGCCTTTGGGTGAATACTTGACAGCGCTTACATCAATCAAGCGCAAATTATTTTCCAAACTGTTAAGCAAACTTTTTAAAGCCGGGTAGGTTACGCCCATAACTTCAAAATTTATTTCTACCTCTTTCGCTAAAGTTTGCGCCGGCGCAATTTCTTGTCCGGCGGTTTCTTTTTCTCCAAAATCAATAGATTTCAGCAACAAACCGTTAGCCGCCGCCATCTTATTAATCTGCATCGCCAAATCCCGCTGTCCGCTTGTTTGCGGCAACATCTCGTTTACTTTCGCTTCGTTTTCCGAGCCAAGGCTATCGTAATTTTGTTTTATTTTGCTAAGCTCGCCTATTTGCTTATCAAGCGCGGCAAGCTCTTGCTCGTTTTTTTGGTACGCGGCGTTTTTTTCCCCTTGACTTTGGTAGATTATTTTAATTTTTGGTTTTAACAAAAACCAATATCCAAAACCCAAAACCAGCGCTACTTCCAAAATAATAAAATAGTAAAAATAACGCCGCCACAGGGTTAAAATAAAATTGGGTTTTTCTTCTCCGCTCTCCAAAGGATTAAGCGGAGAATATTTGGGCTTCTCGTTTTCCATATTTAAAAAATTGCGGGGGGCCGGTTAATTTTGTTTAAAAATATTCGGATTAACTTTTAAATTTATTTCAAAAGAAACCGTTTCCTTTTCGCCGGCGCCCGATTCCGCGCTTTGTTTTTCCTTTTTCATCTCCGCGGCTACGGCCGAAGCGGAAACAAGGTAGTTTTTTTCCTCTTCCCAAGTTTTCATTTGCGCGCCGAATGTTTTATAATCGGATGTTTGAACGGGCAAAACATACTCTCCCGACAAATCTCCTTCAAATTCTTTGTAATACACGCCGGGCAAAGTGTTATTCTCCAAATAAGCGAAAAACTTCGTCCAATAAACATGGCTGCGCAAAAGTTCCTTAACGACTACGACTCGCGCCCGCAATGAAGAAATTCTCTCCACCGCCGCCGTTAAATTATCCTTTTCTTGTCTTTGCGTTATAATCTTAGTTTCAATGTCCGATAACGGCGCTTCCTGCGCGCCCAGCCACGAAAACAATCCCCAAGCGCCGGCAACAAATAATACGGCTAAAATTATCGCCGTGATGTTTATTTTTATTATTTTACTCCAATCAAAAAAGGACCATTCCTGACCACTAATCAAATTGGTTTTTAAAATATCTTGCCCGACAGCCAAAGCCGGCCCCGCAATACTGGTTTGCCCTTCCGTTACTTTTGGTTTTTCGTCCAAAAATTCCGGTCCGCTTTTTATCGTCTTCGGTAAAACCGGTTTAGATTCTATTTTAATTTCCGACGGCGCAATCGGCGGAATAGCTTCTGTTTTTATTTTTATCGCTTTAATATCAGTCCGTTCTAACTTAGCGGCTTGCTGTTTAATTTTATTTTTTTCGCGCCTTTGAGCGAGCATTTTTAACCAAATTTTGAAAAAACCAAACCAAGGGCGTTTATTTTTATCAGGCAATTTTTGTTTCAAATCTTTTCCGGAAAAATTAACTCCGATTGCCTTATCCGGGACTTTTTTTATTTCTGCTTGCTGTTTTGCCGGAGCCATTTCTACGGCCGCTTTCTCCTCGCCAAATTTTTTATTTTTTATCTGCCGCAACAAATCATCTCTCGCTTCTTTGACATTAAATCCGCTGGCGGACGGCGTTAAAGAAGATTGATCTTTTGCCGCTATGTTATCCGCTCCGGGTTCACCCGATTTTTTTTTAAAAAATTGGCTGAACGCTTTTTTAATTTTGGCGCCGGAACCGCTTTGACCGGTTATTTTTTCCTTTTTTTCCGCCGCCGGATTAAAAAATTCCACCGGTTTCGGTTCTAACGGAACCATCGGCTTTCTTTTGGGCCTATCTTCTGCAGGTAAAAAATTAATGTCAGTAGGCATGGAAAAAATTAGTTAAAAGTTGAAAGTCCTTAAAGTCTGTAAAGTCGTGGACTTTATGGACTTTTGACTTTATGGACTTTACGGACTTACGTGGTTTCCCTCAAAGCTAACCCGACGGCGATCGCCATTTTTGCCCCCATTTCGTCCAAAGCGGGTTTTAAATCCAAAGGATACGACAAGCGCGCCCACGGGTCGCCGATAATTACTTTTTTATTCAAAGCGCCGCTTAAATAATTATCAATGCCGGGCAGGTTTGCCCCGCCGCCGGAGAGTATTAATTTTTCAATTTGTTTGTTATTTTCCTGCTGGAATAAATTAAGCGAGTATTTTATTTCGTTCACTATCGGAGAAATGGCGTTAATAATCGCCTCCGGTAAAACGCCAGCGCCGCTTGAAGAAGAACCCAAATCCAATTTGAACTGCTCCGCCCGCTTAAAATCAACTTTTAAACCATCGCTTACGGCTTTGGTAAGCATAATTCCGCCGGAATCCAAACTGCGCCCGAACATCGGCAAGCCATTGGCAATAATGGCGATATCGGTATTCACCGCGCCTAAATCAATCAATGCCACTACCGACTTGTCCGCTCCGATTAAAGATCGGGTGAGAGAAAATATCTCCGTTTCCAAACTTAACAGATTCATTTTCGCCTCTTTAAAAATAGCCACATATTTTTTTACAAGCGTTTTGGGCGCGCCGGTCAATAATATTTTGACATTGCCGTTAACCGCGGGATTGCCCGTTTTATCATCACCGGTTTTAATTGTGCCGTCTTTTTCTACCGTCTCCGTCCCATTTTCTTCCAAAGCTTTCCAGTCCAATATCATTTCTTCCAAGTCCAAAGGCATTACTTTTTTGGCTTCCCACATCACGGCATCGGCCAAATTTTTTGTATTGGTTGCCGGCAGATTTAACAAGGAAGAAAAAACGGAAAAACTGGGCAAAGCTGCCACCGCGTTGTTGTTTTTAATGCCGGCGCGAGCGCAAATTTCCTTAATTAAACGGGCGGATTTGCCAATATCAATTTGCAAATTTTTATTGCTTGAAAAATCAACGGCCTCCTCGCTATAACCATAATTAACCAAAGTCGGCTGGCCTTTTATTCTTTTAATTTCCGCTATTTTAATGCTGGTTTTTCCAATGTCCACGCCTAAACAGCTTTGGGTTTGAGAAAAAATTCCTTTAAACATAAGCTAAATTTCCGCCAAAAGCGAAAATAAAGATAAAAATTAAAAATTTATGCTTTTGGCAAATAATATTTTTTGCCAAGAAGCGGTATCTGTTCTATAATAAAAATACCATTCAAATTTTGGGGTTATCAACACGGCTATTGCTTTTTATTTTAACATAAAATTAAAAAATAACAAAATATAATTATGGAATTAAATTATAAAAAAATATCGCTCATCGCCGGTTTTCTGTTGCTCTGCGTTTTAATCGGCTACGCGATTTATTATTTATTTTTTAAACCCGCGGCTGTTTCCCCTCCCGTTGCTACAGATACAACTCAAGGCACGAGACAATTGCCAAGCGCGCAAACCGGTTCGGGCGGCGGCCAGGCCATAGGCGCCGGCGGGCAATTGCCAACCGGCCAAGGCGCGACAGGAGAAACAACCAAATCCCCAATCGCAACCGCGCCTAACGAAACCGCTATGGGCGGAATAACAAAAGTTTCTACTTTATCTGATTCTCAAAGTTTTGCCGCCACTCTTTCCAGTGATGGCAACAACTTGTATTTCTACGACCAAACCGACAACAAATTTTACCGGCTGGACAAAAACGGCCAAAAAACCGCTTTAAGCGCCAAAAATTTTTACGATGTGCAAAAAGTAACTTGGGCGCCGAACAAAGAAAAAGCGGTGATTGAATATCCCGACGGCGCAAAAATCGTTTATAATTTCCAAACGCAACAGCAATATACCCTGCCAAAACACTGGGAAGATTTTGATTTTTCCCCCCAGTCAGATCAACTGGTTGCAAAAAGCATCGGGTTGGATACTGAAAACCGCTGGCTCGTTATTGCCAACGATGACGGGTCGCAGGCGCGGGCGATTGAAGAAATCGGCAAAAACGCCGCCGCGGTTTATCCTTCTTGGTCGCCGAATAATTTGTCAATCGCGCTATATGCGGAAAGTTTGGATTTTAATCGCCAAACCATTTATTTTATCGGCCAAAACAAAGAAAATTTCAAATCAATGGTGGTTGAAGGCCGCAGTCCGGAATTTGCGTGGACGCCGTCCGGAGACAAACTGATTTACAGCGTTTATAGCGACAATACCAACCTTAATCCCAATTTATGGATAGTGAACGCCAAAGGAGACGCTATTGGCGCCAACAGGCAACAACTAAACTTACAAACTTGGGCAAGTAAATGCACAGTCGCAAGCGAAGAAATAGCTTATTGCGCCGTGCCGGTAAGTTTGCCGGAAGGTTCCGGCCTTTTTCCGGAACTCGCATCCGAAAGCGCTGATAATATCTATCAGGTCAATTTAACTACCGGTTCACATTCCTTAATCGCCGTACCGGACGAATCGTACAATATACAAAACATCAACGTTTCCGCCGACGGCGCCAATCTTTATTTTACCAATGGCGCAAGCGGAGAAATTTATAAGATAAAACTGAAATAAAATTTTGAATACAGAAAAAAAGTATGCCCAAAACCAAAGATAACTTCCCGCTAAAATTCATCCTTCTTTCCCTCGCTTCGCTTTTACTGTTTGTCATCTTGCTCTTCGCCGTCTGCCCGCTTGTTTTTGGCGGTAATAAAAAAAATTCCGGCGCGGCAACAAGCGATACTTTTTATTTAAATAAAAACTACAGCGAAAACGATCCCCTGCTTACTACGGTGCCAAATTTGGATAAAATAATTACCGGCCCGATTATTACCGATATTGACCCGATTCTCGGCCCGCAAACTGCCGCGGTTAATATTACTATTTATACCGATTTTACTTGCCGCTACTGCGGAGAAACGGTTGCCAACGCGTTAAAACTGCAAAAAAATTTTCCCGACAAAATACGGCTGATTCATAAAGATTTTCCGAGCGCGGACAAAACTTTCAAATCTTACCAGGCGGCCATTGCCGGACGGTGCGCGCAGGCGCAGGGAAAATTTTGGGAAATGAGCGAGCGGCTTTATCAAAATTACAATAATTTGAGCCAAACTTTATTTACTTCTCTTGCAAAAGAGTTAAAATTGAACGGCGCGCAATTTAAGCAATGTTTAGATGCCAAAACAACTGCTGATTTAATTAATGACAATATCAAAGAAGCGAACGCTTTGCGCATTTCGGGCGTGCCGACGGTTTATATCAACGAGCAGGAGATGATGGGAGAAATAAGCTATGAGGAGCTGAAAAACAATTTTCAATTTTCAATTTCTGTCATTGCGAGCGAAACGGAACGATAGTGGAGTGAAGCGCGGCAATCCCGTTATTAGCGCGTTGAATGCGGGATTGCTTCGTCGTCGCGGACTCCTCCTCGCAATGACAATTAGAACTATTAAATTTATGTCTAATTTTTATAAAACTGCTCTATTATTAATATTTACATCCGCTCTGTTTTTTTCTGCGGCTAGTTTTGCTTTGGCGGCGGAAGAAACCGGTTTAGCCAAACCGGCTTTGCAAGTTAACATTCCGACGGTGAGTCTGGGCGCGGATAAAAGTTTATGGCTGGGAGAATATATCAGCGGCATTTATAAATACGCCGTTGGCATTGTCGGCATTGCCGCCGCTATTGTTTTGATGTGGGGCGGCGTGATGTGGCTTACGGCTGGCGGAAATACCGGACAGGTTAGCGAAGCGAAAGAATGGATAAAGTCATCTTTGACCGGTCTCTTGATTGCTTTGTCGTCATATTTAATTCTGTATACTATCAACCCGGATTTAATATCGTTTTCTTCTTTAAGCATTGAAAATATAAAAATCAACGGGTCAAGTTCCGTTAGCTACAACAGCTTGGCAAGAAGCGGCGCGGCGATTGATTTAACGGACATAAACGATGCCGCCAGTTTAACTAAAGCTTACGAAGGATTAAGTCTGGTTCCTTATCTTGATTCAAGGGGCAATTGGACTATTGGTTATGGGCATAAACTAAACAGCAAATTAGAATTAGGGCCGCAAATAACCCAGGACGAGGCAAACGCGTTATTCTTATCCGACTACGCAATCGCGCAAAATAATGCCCGCAACTTAGCGTCTTCAAAAGATGTTCAATTTAATGCTCTGTCGCCTGCCCGCCAAGGCGTATTAACTGATATGAGATTTAATATGGGAACTGGTTTAGGAAATTTTAACAAAATGTGGACAGCTATAAAAAATAATGACTGGGCAAACGCCGCGGCGGAAATCAAAGACAGCCAATATAACACCCAAGTGGGAAAACGTGCTGACACCAACGCGCAAATAATGGAATCAGGGATATTACCAACGCCTTAATATGTCTAATAAATTAACCATGATTTACGCCTGTCAAAAATGCGGCGCCCAAAGTCCAAAATGGTCCGGGCGCTGTTTAAGCTGTGGCGCCTGGGGAACAATACAAGAAGAAACGATTGATTCCGGCAAAAGCGGCTCAAAAAATACTTTGCAAATTTCACCGGCAAAAATTACTGATTTAAACTCAATCGCTTGGGAAACATTACAGCGCCTGCCTTCCGGCATTGCCGAATTTGACCGCGTTTTGGGCGGCGGTATTGTGCCGGGGAGTTTGGTATTAATCGGCGGCGAACCCGGAATCGGCAAATCAACATTGATGCTGCAAATCGCCGCGCAAACTGGCAACGCGTTGTATGTAAGCGGCGAAGAATCAGCCACACAGATAAAATCAAGATTAGCCCGCCTGCAAATCTCTGGCGATGTCAAATTTTCTTCCGAGACAAACGTGGAAAAAATAATCAGCGCCATAACTCATGAAAACGACCTTGCATTTCATGACGAAGGCGACATTCCGGAATGTCGCCTTCAAGCGGAAAAAAAATTGCCTCAAAATAAATCTCGCTTCCGCTTTGTTATTATTGACTCCATTCAAACCGTTTATTCATCCGAGGTACCGGCCGAAACCGGCAGTGTCAACCAAATCCGCGCTTGCACCGCGAAACTTCTGCAAACCGCCAAAGAAAAAAATATTGCGATTTTTATCACCGGCCATATTACTAAAGACGGCCTTCTGGCCGGGCCAAAAACGCTGGAACATTTGGTAGACACGGTGATTTATTTAGAGCAACAAAAAAACAAAGATTTTAGAATCTTGCGCACGGCTAAAAACCGCTTTGGCAATACGGATGAAATCGGCCTGTTTGAAATGACCGGCGCGGGCTTTAAAGAAATTACTAACCCGTCCAGCGTATTTTTGGATAAACAAACGAGCGCGCAAACCGGCAATGTTGTTTCCTGTATTATGGAAGGAACTAGGCCGTTTTTGGTAGAGGTGCAGGCGCTCGCGACCAAAACCGTGTTCGGCTATCCGCAAAGAAAGTCCGCCGGTTTTGATTTGAACCGTTTGCAAATTTTAATCGCTGTTTTGACCAAACGCGCGGGCATCAACTTAATGGCGCAAGACGTGCATATTAATATTGTCGGCGGGTTAAAAATTACGGAAACAGCGCTGGATTTGGCAGTCTGCGCGGCGATTGTTTCTAGTTTATTAAATCAAATTATTGACAGTAAAACCATTATTTTGGGCGAGGTCGGTTTGGGCGGCGAAACGCGCGCGGTTTATAAACTGGAACAGCGTCTTATGGAAGCGGCAAAACTTGGCTTTACCAAAGCGCTGATTCCGGCGGTGAATGCGGAAAGCAAACTGGAATTGATAAAAATTGGGAATGTGGGAGAACTGGTAAAATATATTACGCAAAAATAAAAGGAGCAGTTAAAACTTAAACTGCTCCGAGAAAAAATTTTTTGAAAAAACCGGTTTACTCAAAAAGAATTAATTAGCGATGGCGAATATTCGTTTTTGCGATGATGTGCTATGCGACCTTTTCTTACTATCGCTAAGTTCTTCAATAAAACTTAGCGTTTGCTCGGCGCTTTTTAATGCGGAAAATACATTACCCCATGTTAATGTTGAGCCGTTTGACTGGACAAAGGCGCTAAAACGGCTAACATCAACTGGAGTAAGAGATTTTTTATGGTTGCGAATACGCACCAAAATACATTCCCTTACAAATGTCGATTGCATTCCATTCAAAGAGAACAAACCAAATCGAGTCAAAAAATCTGCTGGCTGTTCACTTGCTGCCGGTACCGGTAAATTAATATATGGTGCCAGCTTTGTCTTAACCTCAACCCTTGAAGATTGCTTTACTTTACTCATAACGTTTCTCCCGATTGTTCTTGCTTTTTTTCTGCTTACGCTTGCCGGAAAACACCCTCATTCCCCTTTTTCCGGGTCCCAAAATCCCTTTTTTTATTTTTTTTCCAAACTGCACATCACCCCTCTCTTTTATAAAATTTTAGATTAGGCGGCTTTAGGCAAAGCGCCAAGCTGTTGAATGATTGTAGCTCGTTTTTCCGACGTAATCGCGGCTTGCCGACAAATTGCAACGGCACTCATTTGGAAGTTGTGCCGAGTACGCTGGGCAAAAATCAGGATGTAATCAATCATCGCTGATAATTTTTTAATATACTCATCCCCAACCGGTTCATTGTTTTGGACCAGCCTTATCAGCTGTTCCCGCAACGACTGCAAATTTTTTGCCGACGCTTGCGATTTCAAATCCCCGCTTCTTAACAGGGGTAGATGAAGAACGGGAAAGCGTTGCTTTAATAATTCCAACGCTTTATCAAGGCACGCGTCTTTCTTGCACACGCGCCCAATTATTGTGTCCTGTAACACAACTTGCCGGCTGTCGCAGAAGCGGCAACTGGCGTATTTTTCGTCTTTTTTTGCCGCCTGTGGTGAGTTGTGGGGAATCCGGCTACCGCGAAAACTTTTATGGCTTCTCTTTCCCATCGCTATTCTCCTATATCCTTTGTCTAAAAGGCAAAGGAAAGTATGAGCGCACGCGCTCGTAAAGCTTTATTATTTTGTTTTTGCAAGGAGCAATATATTAAATAACGCTACCATAAAAAGATATGAAAGTCAAATTACCGGCTACTGTGGATATCAATCGTTTTGCCGTCGCTAACAACATCTATCCAGCCGTTTAAATCAGTGCGATAAATCTTTGCCCCGAGCCGTTCCAGCCGGTTAATCACGCGCAAAGACGGATGCCCAAAATCATTGTCTTTGCCCACTTGAATTATGGCAATTTTTGGTTTTACCGCCGCTAAAAAATTTTCCGAACTGGAAGTGTCGCTCCCATGATGGCCAATTTTTAAAACATTCGACTGCAAGTTAAAATAGCTCCCCTCTCCTTTATAAGGAGAGGGGTCGGGGGCGAGGTCATTTTCAACTTCGGTTTCCGCGTCGCCAACTAACAAAAATTTTTCATTTTGATAAATTAATTTTATGATTATGGAACTATTATTTAAATTTTCCATTTCTTGATTTAATAAACTTTCAACCGGATATAAAATCTGGAGCCGCAAATCCGCTCCCAGCGTGATAGTTTGCGGCCGGTCAATAATAGTTAAGGGAATATTTTTGCGTTTGATAATATTAAGCCATTCCAAATAAACTGGCGAAGTATGAACTACGCCGGTGTACAAAATTTTTTGTGTGCGGTAGCGTTTTAAAACTTTTACCAATCCTCCGGCATGGTCATCGTGCGGATGAGTTAAAATCATTAGGTCAAGCGTGCGGTCGTAAAAAGGCAGGACGCGCGACAATTCCGGCAAAATTTTTTTGCCGTCCCCGCCATCAATCAGAATATTTTGCCCGTATGGCGTTTTGATTAAAATCGCATCGCCTTGCCCAACATCCAAAAAATTAAGTTCTAATTGTTTTTGAGAGTTAAAATAATATAAAAAAACAGTCAGCCCGAGGCTGACAACAACGGCAATTATTAAAAATATAATAACGACTTTTTTATCAAAAATCATGGCTTATCGCTTAAGGCGTAACTTATAACAAAAACACTCCACATATTTTTGTGTTATGTCTTATTTGTTTTGCGCTATGCGAAAATTATTTATTAAACTTATTGTACGCCCAGGCAATCAGCCAGCCCAAAATAAACCCTTTTGCAAATCCCCAAAGCGCGCCGATAATACCGCCAAGAAAACTGGCCGAATAACCCAAATAACAGGTAGCGGCTATTTTTATCATATCCACTCCCCAGCCGGTTAAGGCCGCAATCCAAGCGCAAATAAGCATGCAGGCGGCGGCAACGGCGCCGAGAGCGAGGCCTAAACTTTTCGCGTTTAACACACTAATCACCTCCTTATTTTTGCAAAGCAAATTTGTTGTCTTTATTATACCGCCAAATTAATAAAATTGCTAAAAAATAATATAATGCTACCCACCCAATCCAAACATACTCAATTTCAATATAAGCGAACGGCAATTTAACAAAATTATCCGCGACAAAAATCATGTATTTGAGCGGAAAATATACCGGCGCAAACCATAGCCAGGACAAAGCGGGAATAAAAATTCCGATAAGAGGCGCGATTAAGCCGGCGACCATGATAAACGGCAATAAAAATAAAACCAACACATTGACGAACGGCGCGATTAAAGATACCTGATGAAAATTTAAAATAATTACTGGCAAAGTCAAAACTTGCGCCGCCAAAGTGAGAATAATAATATCAATGGTTCCCCATAAAATTTTGGCGGATATTTTTTTGCTGTCGTTTGGGTGAAACTGGGAATCTATCCATTCTTTAAAAATCGGATAAACATAAATGATGCTCAAAAGCGCCAAAAACGACAATTGAAAACCAATGTCATCGCGCAAAGATTTGGGGTTAAATAACAGCATCAAAACCGCGGCAAAAACGAGCGCGTTGGTTAATTTGTTCAGCCGACCAAAAAAGACGGCCGTCATGGCGGCAAAAGCCATTACGCCCGCGCGCACGGCCGATGCCGGCAGGCCGATTAGGATTAAATACAAAATTAAAATAGCGGCGGAAAATATTAATGCCCGGCGGCGCGATAGTCCGGCGGCGATTAAGCAATTAATAACGATTACCGAAATAATGGAAATATTCATGCCGGAAATCGCAATAATATGCGTAATGCCGGCCTGGGCAAAGGAATTTTTCAGTTCTTGCGGCAATTCCCCTCGGTTGTTTAAAATCATTCCCTGCAAAAGCGAATTTTCCGGCTCTGGCAAACCGATTCCCATCGCGTCCGCAAAGATTGATTTTAATTTTAAAATGGCGGAATAAATTCTGTTCGGTAGAGACAAGACACTTGGTCCATTCATTTCTGCAAATACAATTTGCGGATTATAACAAGTGGAATAAATATTTTGCATCGCCAAATAGCGGTCATAATAAAAATCGTCAATTTGTTCCGGCGCTTGCAGTTTGCATTTAATTTTCAGCGTATCGCCATAATTATAACTCGGATATAGCTGGGTGGTAATTAAAACATTGCCTCTGACCGGCAAATGGCATTTTAAAATATCGCCTTCAAGACATAATGCTTCAACCGTTAATTTGATTTTATCTTCCCGCGTATCCGGCTCGCGGTTGACCGCGCCGGTAAATTCTATTTCCTGCCCGTTATAAAACCAAATTTTATCCGGGCCGGTTACGGGCAAACTAACGCTATATCGCCAAACGCCGAGGAAAAAAAATAAAATAAAAAACAAAATGAAGGCGGACTTGTCCGCCTTCCAAAGAAAAAACAAAATTATAATTACCGCACACCCGACTGCCGCGCCAAAAAACCATAAATCAGGAAGCAAAAATCGGTTTGGTAAAAATGAGGCAAGGGCGATACCGCCGATAAAAACCAAATTGGAATATAAAAATAATTTCGCCCGTGAAAAATTAAATGGCATTTAAGATATAATCAAAAACCTTAACATCACGATGTCAAAGTTTTTGAGTTTTAAATTTTTTTTCAGCCAGGTTATTTGCTCATTTTAACCGCCGCGTAAATCATATAAAGCGCCGCTAAACCGACTAAATCGTAAACCAATTTTGACAAAAATGACATTTGGCCGAAAATTGCCGCCACTAAATCAAAATTGAATAAACCGACTAATCCCCAGTTTAATCCGCCGATAATAACCAAAACAATGGCAATCCAATCCCACGCGTTTATTTTTGACATTCCACTCACCCCCTTTCTTTTAAGTGTAATGCTTATACTTATAATAACATATTTTATTTGGCTATAGCAAAAAATCTAGCTAACAAAAATAAAACGAACGTGATACCGAAAATAAATAATCGGTGAAAATAAAAAAATTTTAAAAAAAGACGCGCCACGGCGCGTCTCTACTTTTGACTTTTGACCTTTGACTTTTGACTTGCGCGCCAGCGCAAATAACTTTCCATAAATTCTTCCAGTTTTCCGTCCAATACGCTTTCCACATCTTGCGTCTCATGTTCCGTACGGTGGTCTTTTACCATTTTATACGGCTGCATCACGTAAGAGCGGATTTGGCTGCCCCATTCGGGCGATAAAGTTTCTCCTCTTAATTTTGCCTCTTCCTCGGTGCGCTTTTGTTCTTCCAGTTGAAATAATTTGGCTTGCAAAATCTTCATGGCGGTTTCTTTGTTTTGCGATTGCGAGCGTTCGTTTTGGCAAGTGACGGTAATATTTGTCGGCAGATGCACGACGCGCACGGCGCTATCGGTCGTATTAACGCTTTGTCCGCCGGCGCCGGAGGAACGGAAAACGTCAATGCGCAAATCCTCGTCTTTTATCGCCACTTCCTCCGTGTCCGGCAGTTCCGGAATTATTTCTACAAGCGCGAACGAAGTGTGCCGCATTTTTTCCGCGTCAAAGGGTGAGATGCGCACCAAACGGTGTACGCCCGCTTCTGATTTCAAATAACCGTACGCCCAGCGGCCGGAAATTTTTAGCATCGCGCTTTTGATGCCCGCTTCACCTCCCATACTGCGCTCCAATATTTCCACCGCCCATTTTTTGCTTTCGGCAAAACGCAAATACATCCGCTCCAATATTTGCGCCCAATCTTGCGCGTCCGTTCCGCCGGTACCCGCGTGAATAGTCAAAATGACATTATTAACATCGTATTTTTCACCAAATAAAACAAGAAATTCAAGTTTGTTGAATTCTGTTTCTAACTCATTAAATCGTTCTTCCAGTTCCGCCGCAAGCGTCGTATCAAGTTTGGTTCCCGCTTTTTCTTCTTTTTGCGCTACCGCCACTAGTTCTTCCAAATCCCTTATTTTTTTTGTAAGCTCGTCCCATTTTTTTATTTCTTCGCGCAGTTCCGCCGCCTCCTGGCTCACCTGTTTCGCTTTGTTTTGGTCCTGCCAGAACTGCGGTGTCTGCATTATTTTTTCCAAACCCTGCAGTTCCGAGCGCATTCCGTCCAAGCGCAAAAGTTCGGCTGTTTTGCCCACCCGTTCGCGCAAGTCGTTTAAATTTTTTAAAAGGTTTTCCATGCTCCTACGAATTACGAATCCCGAGTACTCGGGACGAATATACGAATAATAAATTTAATGGTATTTTGGCTTGTTACTTGTTACTTGTTATTTGAAACTTGTTGCCATGTCCCGGAATTATATAATCTGCCATTTTTAACAATTTTAGTCTGCTTTGGCGTAATGCTTTTTTATCTTTGACAAACTCATCTTTTAAATCTAACAGAGACTTTTTGTCCATTTTCGGTTCCTGCCCATCATCCCACCAAAACACATCGCCGGCAATAGCGCCTATCCCCTCTTTGGTTTTTACAATGAGCGACGCGTGTTCATGCGCGTGTCCTGGCGTCGCGATAATTTTAACCGTTGTGCCGGGAATATTTTTACCGTTGTAAAAAATTTCTTTATCGCCGCGGTAAATAGTATTGCCATCGTAAATATCTGCTTTGGGAAACAAACGGATATTTAAAATATGGTCGGGATGATAATGGGTTAAAAAAATAATATGAATATCCGCCGGTTTTAATTTTTCTTTCTTTAGCGCTTGTAAAAGCAGTTTTGCGTTTGCTCCCGGGTCAACTAAAATAAATTTGCCCGAATCTTTAATTAAAACAGTGCTTGGCGACGCCAAATATCCGCCTTTTACCGGCCGCGCGTACCCGGCAATTAAAATTTTTATTTCGCTCATATGTAATAATTTTTAATTATTGCTGAGTTTTTATTTAAAATTTTCACGGGATTGCTTCGTCGCAAACTCCTCGCAATGACCACCAAGCCCCGGCGATAAATCGCGGGGCTAGTTTTTACAAACCCGCTTAAGCGGGTTTAGCTTCTTGCCCGGCCATTTATGGCTGGGCATCTCAAAATTATTAATAAAATCACTTAAAGTTGATCTTCTATCTAAAACTTAAAAAATTATTGTTTAATTATTGTTTAATTTCCGTTAAATCTTAGATTCCTCGTCGTCGCTCCGCCAGCTGGCTGACTCCTCCTCGGAATGACAAAAAAATAAGCAATGGAACAATTTAACCATTTAACTAATCAACTCTCTAACTTTACAAACTTTATGGACTTTTGACTTTA